>JALHON010000034.1:0-22672 GCA_022842985.1 Acidobacteriota bacterium
GGGTGCCGGCGCGGCGCCGCCCGCCGCGCCGCGCCAGTGCGCGCCTCCGGCGGCATCACGGAAGAACGCGCAGTTCTCACCGGCGGGCCAGGCGGCGTCCACCATCACGCCCACAGGCGGCGGGGCGGGCGCGCCAGTCGCATGTTCTTCGGAACCGCCAGGTGCGAGGTATACACGCGGGGCGCCGCTCGCGCCAAGCCACTCCACGTCGAAGCGCCGTACGAAATCCACGACCGGCGCCGGCGGACCGCTGCCGAGGCGACGGACGATCTGCGAGAGACCGGTGGCGGGATCAGCACGCAGTTCGTAGGTATGCGCGACAATCGCCGCCACTGCGGCACCGGCCGGCCACGCGTCGACCAGCGGGGCCGCGAGGCGCAGATCGAGCGGTGTGTCCACCTGCGCGATCGTGGCGACGGCGAAGCGTCCGTGCGGCAGGAAGATCACGACCTCGTCGCCCCCGGCGAACCCGCAGGTGGGCCTGAGCGCCGAACAGAAGGCCGGCCGCGCGAGCGGCACCAGCAGGGCACCGGCCGCGACGGCCGTGCGTGTCGTGCCATGCGCGGCCCCGCGCGGGGCATGCCACGCCGTCAGCGTATTCGCGCGCGGTGCGACGGCCCAGCCGCCCGTACGCACGGCGTCGGGCCACAGCGCGGGCAGGCCCAGGCCCGGGCCGGCGTCCGTCTCGTGGAGAAACCCGGTGCCGGCACGCTGGACATCGTCGATGAGGACCTGCAGCGTGCCACGGGCGCGCTGCTGCGCGTCGGCGGCGGCAGGTTCCGCCTCGAAAGCTGCCAGTACGGAACTGGTGAGCGCGGCGAGCACACTCATGGCCAGGCCGAGCAGGGTCAGCGCCACGAGCAGCTCGACGAGCGTGGTCCCCCGCTGATGCATGGGTCTCATGGCTCCGTCTCCACGACGACGCGCGCAACGCAGGCCCCGGGCGTCGGCAGTACCGCCGTCCGCAGTTCGGCAGGAACGACACACACCGTGACGCTCCAGGCGGGAGCCGGGGCGGCGGGGATTGCGGCGATCCGCCAGCGCCGGACGAAGGCCGCTCCCCCGCCGGTCACGCGCCCCTCGTCGTCGAGCGTCTCGTGGCAGCCACCGACGTCGCGGCTGAGGCAGTCGAGGGCCGTCGGCGCGAGCGCCGCGCCGGCACGAATCGCCACGTAGGCATCGGCAAACACCGCCGCGGCCAGATGGCGGCGCGATCGCGCGACCGCATCGGTGACCTGCTGTGCCAGTCCGGCCAGGCTCACGACGCCCGTCGTGAGAATCGCCAGCGCCACGATCGCCTCGATCACCGTGAACCCCTTGTCGCACCCTGTCTGCACGATGTGCCTCCCCGCCCGCCGCGGAAGGCGGCCGCCGTCAGGCCTCTGTGCAACGCCCGCGCCACGCGCGGGCGCAGACGTGCGACCGCGGCATTTCGCGGGAAACAACGGGAGTGCTGCGCATGGGCAGCCGTCGCGAGGCATGCGGCGGCGCAGAAGCTGCGGCGCCCGGGCGCGGCAGGTGTGGCAGCTACTGCGCGAGGGCGGGCGTTGGCACGCGCATCGGCAGCCGCACCGTGAAGACGGCGCCGCCCTCGGGTCGGTTACCGGCCTGCACCTGCCCGTTGTGCGTCACGATGAACTTGAGGACGAGCGCAAGGCCGAGGCCGGTGCCATCCGATCGCGTCGTGAAGAACGGCTGGAACAGCCGCTCGCGATCCGCATCGGGCAAGCCCGGCCCGTTGTCGGCCACGGTCACTTCCACGACGCCCTGGCTGGCATGCACGGCGCCCCGCACCTCCACGGCCGGCACGCGGCCGGCGCGCTCGCAGGCTTCGACCGCGTTGCGCACGAGATTGGAAAACGCCTGCCGCAGCAGGACGTCGTCGCCTTCCACCTGGCCGAACGTGCCGGCCACGGTCACCTGCGCGCCGTCGGCGTCGACGTCGTGCACGGCCCGTCGCACGACCAGTTCGAGGGCCAGCGGCTGCAGCGTGACCCGTTCGGGACGCGCGAACTCGAGGAACTTCGTCACCACATCACCGAGCGTCTGTGTCTCGCTTCGGATGCCTTCGGCATAGGCGCCATGCGGCGCCGGCAGCGCCGCCGGGTCGAGCAGGCGCGCATAGCCGTGGATCGTGGCGAGCCCATTGCGGAACTCGTGCGCGAGGCCGGCCGTGAGTTCGCCGAGGCGCGCCAGTGCGTCCTTCAGACGCAGCTGCTCTTCGAGCGCCACGACCCGTGAGAGGTCCGTGAAGAGGCAGATGACGCCGCCCTCCCCCGGTCCCCCGCGCCACGGCGAGAGGGTCACGCCGAGATGCGAGGGTCCGCCACCGGAGATGTCGCCCGTGGCGAGGTGCCGACGCGAGACCGTGCGGCGGCCGGCCGCCGCATCGCGCACGAGGGCGGCAAGGGCAGGCACGGGCGCCAGCAGCTCGTCGAGAGGCGCCGGCATCGGCTGTGGCGCCACACCGAGGATGCGGTGCCCGGCCGGGTTGAGCATCCGCACCTTGCCGTCGGCGCCGGCCACGAGCAGCCCGGACGTCAGGCCGTCGACGATCTGCGCGTTGAGACGCTCCGACGCTTCGGCGCGGGCCAGGGTGGAGCGTTCCTGCTGGCGTAGTTTGCCGACGGCCTCCTCGAGCGCGGCGGAGAGGATGGCGGTATCGGCGGTGGATTCACGCATCCGCCGGCCGGAATCGCGCGCCCCCGACAACACGCGCAGCAGCGCGAAGCCGAGCAGGCCGGCGAGGAAGCCGACGAATGCCGTGAAACCCAGCAGCAGGTAGCCGGCCGACGAGAATGGCGGCATCAGTAGAAACCGACGTACCAGTCGATGATGGGCTGACCGACGAGCAGGGCGACGACGGCGCCGATCGCCAGGAACGTGCCGAACGGCAGCGCGTACTTCATCGAGCCGCGCTGCAGGGAAATCATCGCCACGCCGATGAGGGCGCCGGCAAACGAGGCAAGGACGAGCGTCAGCAGCACGGCCTGCCAGCCGAGGAAGGCGCCGATCATGGCGAGCATCTTCACGTCGCCCATGCCCAGGCCCTCTTCCTTGCGCACGGCGTAGTAGCCCCAGGCGATCGCATACAGTACGCCGCCGCCGAGAAGTACACCGAGCAGCGACGCCCGCCAGCCGGGCGGCCCGGCGAGCGAGAAGAGCACGCCGATGACGATGCCCGGCAGGGTGATGCTGTTCGGCAGGATCTGGTGCTCGAGGTCGATGCCGAAGAGCACGATGAGCGCGCAGACGAACAGCAGGTGCGCCGCCAGCTGCGGCCCGACGGGTGTCGTGGCGGCCACGAGCACGAAGAGCACGGCCGTCACCGCTTCGACGATCGGGTACTGGATCGAGATGGGCGACTTGCAGCGCGCACACTTCGCCCCGAGCACGGCCCAGCTCACGATCGGGATGTTCTCGAACCAGCGCAGCTCACGCTTGCAGCTGCCGCAGGCCGAGGCCGGCCACACGACCGAGACGCCGCGCGGCAGACGGAAGATGCAGACATTCAGGAAGCTGCCTATCACGGCCCCGAACAGGCCGGCAATCGTGAGCGCCCAGGTGCCGTTCATCGGCCGGCCTCATGCCCGGGCAGCGGGAGCAGACTCGATGCAGGCGAGAGGGCGGGCGCGCCGTTCTGGAGCACGTATGGGACCTCCTGGGGGTCGACCGGAACGGCCCGCAGCAGACCGGCCCGCACGAGATCGTCCCAACTGGAAGGCGGGCGGCCGGCACGGGCCGTGAAGCGCTCGATGAGTCCGCGCAGGGCGTCGAGGTCGTCGAGAGCACGGATCTGCTGGAGATGGAAGACCGCAGATCGCTTGATCCAGTCGACCTCGCTGCCGTCGAGCAACTGCGTCCAGAGCTGCCGGGCCGCGTCGCGATCGCCGCCTTTCGCCAGTGTCACGGCCGCCATGGTTCGCAGCCACAGCGGCGCCGCCGGCAAGCGGGCCGCCTCTTCGAAGTGGGTGGCGGCGGCCCGGAAATCCTTGAGCCACCAGTAGTGGACGAAGGCCATGTCGTGGGCGTACTGCCAGCGCTCGGGTTCGTAGCGACGGCCTTTGGCGAGCAGCTGCAGCGCCAGGTCGGGCCGCCCGGGACCGCCGGGATGACCTTCGCTCAGGAAGATCGCGCCCAGGCTGTAGGCCACGTCGAAGCGCTGATCGAGGCTGGTCGAGAAATCGAGCAGCGGATACAGGAGGGCGTAGCGCTTCTCCCCACCGGGCGCCAGGCGTTCGGAACCGTAGTAGACGACGGCCCGGACCCAGTAGACATCCGCGGCCAGATCGCGGAACGAGAGCGAGAGGCGCCGGGCCACGTCCGGCGACTGCAGCCACAACGGCGCTTCGGTCGTGGCGCGCGGACGCGCCATCCCGGCCGCCGTCACGTTCAGCCCCACAGCCGTGGCGAACGCCACACAGGCAATCAGTCGCGCGGCGCGAATGGCGGGGGACGTCATCGAGCGGTCACTTGAGATCGCGGCGTTCGAAGACCGCGGCCGCCGCGCCGAGCAGGGCCACGGCGTAGGTGACGGCGGCGGCGACCGCCGCGGTAATGGCCGCGGCATCCAGCGCGGCCCCGTGCACGACTTCGTTCTTCACATCGAGACCGCCGAAATTCGGCAGGAGGTAGTAGAGCGCGCGCGCCACCCCGGCCGCGATGGGCGAGTCGACGACACGGCCATAGTCGCGCAGGTCGCCGCCGAAGTGCCCGGCCACCCAGAATGCCAGGGTGAAGAGCACCGTCAGGAGCGGTCCGGAGAACGTCGAGAAGAAGAGCGCCGCGGCCGTCGTGACCATCAGCTGCACGAACAGGAGCGCCAGTGGCAGGAGCAACCAGGGATCGACGTGCGGCGGACGCGTGCTGTTGGCGGGCAGCGGCGTGGCGATGGCGAAGTAGCCCAGCACGAGATACAGCGCGACCGCCATGGCCGCAAGGTTGCTCGCGAGCGTGAGCAGCAGGCCACAGTATTTGCCCAGCAGGTACGTGCTCCGGGTCACCGGCTTGGAGAGCACGGCGTAGATGCTGCGCCGCTCGATTTCCTTCGCGACCAGCCCCGTGCCGACGAAGACGCTGATGAGCAGGCCGATGAGGTTCATCGTGGCCAGTCCGAGGTCCTTCACGATCTTGACGTCCTGGCCGGCGGACAACTGGCTCAGGAAGATCGAGGCGGCGATGAGGACGCCGGCGAAGAAGACCATGCTGAGCGGCACGCGATCGCGCACCGACTCCTTGTAGACGGCCGCAGCCACGCGGCCCACGGTGACGGGACTCACGGCTCGGCCGCCCCCCGCACGGCCGCCGCGGCGACCCGCCGCACGAAGAACGCTTCGAGGGTCTCGCGCTGCGCGTGGAGCGACACGATCCGTCCGCCGGCCTCGGTCATGAGCCGGACGAGCTCGGCCGGGTCACCCGGAGCGAATTCCAGCAGGTGGCGGCCGTCGTGGACCAGCGTGCAGGCCCGGGCCCGGGCGCCGACCTGCGGCAACGCCGTCGCCGGCAGCCCGTCGACGACCACTTCCCAGCCATGCTGGTCTTCAGAGAGCAGCTCGGACACTTTGCCCGTGGCCACCAGCCGCCCCTGCGCGACGATGGCGACCTGGCTGCAGAGCGCTTCGGCATCCGACAGGATGTGGGAGCTGAAGAACACGGTCGTGCCCCGCGCGCGCAGGTCCAGCATGAGCTGACGGATCTCGCGGCGCCCGATCGGGTCGAGCCCGGACATCGGTTCATCGAAGAACACGACGTCCGGTTCGTTGATGAGGGCCTGGGCGATACCGACGCGTTGCACCATGCCTTTGGAGTACGACCGCAGGCGCGAGCGTCGCTCGGCGCCGAGTCCGACCCGGTCGAGCACACTCGCCACGCGCGCGGCCCGCTCGGCGGCGGGGATCCCGAACAGACCCGCGAAATAGGTGAGCAGTTCTTCGGCCGAGAGGTAGTCGTAGAAGGACGGGTTCTCGGGCAGGAATCCGATGCGGCGCTTCACCGCGAGATCGCCGAGGGGCTGCCCGAGAATCCGGGCCTGTCCCGACGTCGGAAAGACCAGCTGCATCAGCAGCTTGATGGCCGTGCTCTTGCCCGCCCCGTTCGGCCCGAGGAAACCGAAGATGTCGCCATGTTCGACGGCCAGCGTCAGGTCGTGGAGGGCGCGATATGGGCGGGGCCGCCAGAAGCCGACCAGATAGTCTTTGGAGAGCGCGTCGGTCTCGATCGCAAGCATGGGGCGTCAGTGGAGCCGGTCCCGCCGGCTCTCCCTTACCTCCGTACCTATCGGTCGATCGCGTCAGACCGTTTGCCCCACCCGTCAGGGGCGCAGGTGCGGAACCGCGCAGCCGCCGGGCGCGGCCTACTTGAGTGCGACGCCGGCTCTCTTCATCTCGAGCGCAATCGCCGCGTCGAGGAACTGGGCGCGAAGTCCCGGGAGGCGGATGCCGTTCATGAAGAAGGTCGGCGTACCCTGCACCTGGAGCTGATTGCCCTGGGCGATGTCGCCCTTCACGAGCTGCAGGGTCGTCTGATAGCGGGCCTCGAAGTCCGACACGCCCGCGATGGCCTGTACGGCCTGTTTGACCGAAGCCGGGGTGAGCGTGGGCTGATTGGCGAACAGCCAGTCTTCCATCGGCGCCGCCTTGCCCTTCTCGCGCGCCAGCCGCACCGCGACGGCCGCTTCACAGGAGGCCAGGTGGCTGCCCCCGGGCGCGAACTGGTTGCACTCCGGGTCGAGCGGGTAGTCCTTGGTGACGAACTTGAGCTTGCCGGGATACTCGCGGGCCCACTTGGCCAGCACCGGCTTGTACTCGGCGAACGTCTGGCCGCACGGCGGGCACATGTAGTCGTTGAACTTGACGAGCACGACGGCCGCGCCTTCGCTGGCGACCATCACCGGCACACGTTGCTGGGCCGCGATGAACTTCTCGAGTTCCTGCTGCTGCGCCGGCGCCAGGGGGGCGATCGCCGGGGTTCCGGCCGCCGCCTGTTCCTCGCCGGCCGCCTCGACCGTCGTGGCCGGGAACCAGCGCACGACGGCCACTGAGGCCACGGCGAAGACGGCGACAGCCGCAAGAGCCGAGGGAACCCGCGCCAGAGCGGACAGTTCGCGGGTGAGCCGGGATACGACAGTGGACATCGGAGACCTCAGCGCCGCAGTAGATGTGGCGAATAGAGCGAACACAGCGAGATACGTCACAAGACACACCAGGCACCACGTGCCCATGGCGTACGAGGCATAGCCAAGATAGGCAACGACGGGAAGGCCCGCGAGCGACATCAGATAGCCGAACGCCACCGCGTGTTCGGTCCCGCGACGCGACAACAGAGCGAGCCCCAGGGTGACCGCCGCGAAGTAGATGACGCCGAGCAGCGCCGTGGGTACGCCGGCCAATTCGCCGTACGCGCTCATGTACGCGTTGGTGCAGTTGAAGGTGGCGTTGACGTCGCAGAAGCTGGCGTATCCGGGGTCAGTCAGGAGCCGGTGATGAACGACCGCGGCGGTCACGGACGCGCCGAGGCCCAGCAGGGCGGCGGCGAACATCCCGAGGGGCGAGGGCGCGGAATGCGTCCCTGACGGCTCATGGACCATGGCGCCCATTGTAGCCGCGGCGACGGCGCCAGGCGCCAAAAATGAAAAGACGACGGGCGCGACCGGAGGCCGCGCCCGTCGTCTCGAACCGTCAGCGGTTGCTTACTGGAGCGGCGAGCCGCCGGCGCCGTCCACGGCCGGAGCCGCGGCGGTGTTGTTGAAGTAGATGGTGCCCACCGTCGAGGTCGAGAACGAACGGTTGCCCGAGGTGCCGTGGGTCGTCGGGATACCCGTGAGGTAGTACCCGGCGGAGGAGTCCGGAACGACCGTGCCCGCGGGGGCGTTGCAGCTGACGCCCTGAGCCGCGCCGTTGGCGACCATTTCGAGCTCGTATCCGCTCTTGGTCACCGTCGCCCCCGACGTCAGGTCAGGCGACAGGAACGGAGCCGTGCCGGCGCCACAGGTCGTCGCGAGGAGGGGCAGGGCATCAGCGTAGGGGCTGCCGCTGCCGGCCGCCGAGTAGGCGCTCTGCGCGCTGTTCACGGCGCGCAGCGAGCCGATGGCCGACGCTTCGTTGCCGGCCATGCGGGCGCGCAGCAGGCCGGGGATGGCGATGGCGGCGATGATGCCGATGATGGCCACCACGATCAGCAGTTCGATGAGGGTAAAGCCCTTGGTGTCGCGAATACGCATGATGTCGTCAGCTCCTGAGTCCGGTTGGTTGGCGTGCCGTTGTCTGTCTGAGGTCGTCGGTTGCCCGATGCCGCCGCCAACACGGCGGCGTCGATATCCCAATCTATAGCAAACAGGATGCCAACCGATGGCGCGCGTCAGAGATAGAGCGTAAGTCTCTATCTATCAACGTTTAATCGCGTTCTTCGCAATCGGGCATCTGACGCGGGTGGCAGAACCACTGACGGAGGCTGTCAGCCCGATGGCGACGACTGACACCGCCCGGCACTACTTGAGCTGGTACTTCTTCGCCAGGTAGCGGAACTGCCGGAACGTGATGCCGAGCAAATCCGCGGCCTTGACCTGCACGCCGCCCGCCTGCTTGAGCGCGCGTTCCAGGTGCATGCGCTCGATTTGCTGCAGGTGGCTCTCGAGGTTGAAGCCGGCGGCGGGGATGGCATCCACCGCCGGTGCGCCCGACGACGCGGCCGACGTGTCAGCCAGGTGGGGCGGCAGGCTGTCGGGGAGGAGCTCGGCCGTCTGCTCGAGCGCAACGCCGCGCTCCATGACGTTTTCGAGCTCGCGGACGTTACCGGGCCAGCGGTACGACACCAGGAGCCGCATCGTCTCTGGCGCGATGGTCTGCACGGGGCGGCCCATCCGCTCGGCAAAGCGGCGCAGGAACTGCTCGGCGAGAATCGGGATGTCTTCCGCGCGTTCCCGCAGGGCCGGCAGCCGCACCGAGATCACATTGATCCGGAAGAAGAAGTCTTCGCGGAACGCGCCGGTCTTCACCATCTCCTCGAGATGCCGGTTGGTGGCGGCGATGAAGCGGACGTCGGCCTCGAGCTCCTGCGTGCCGCCGACGCGCCGGAAGCGGCGCTCCTGCAGCACCCGCAGCAGCTTCACCTGCATGCCGAGGCTGGTCTCGCCCACTTCGTCGAGGAAGAGGGTGCCGCGATCGGCGGATTCGAGCAGGCCCTTCTTCGTGTCTACGGCGCCGGTGAAGGAGCCCTTCATGTGGCCGAAGAGTTCCGACTCCAGGATCGACTCGGTGAAGGCACCGCAGTTGACGGCCACGAACGGCTGCGCCTGGCGTGTCGACTGGAGGTGAATCTCGCGGGCCGTCCATTCCTTGCCGGTGCCCGACTCGCCGGTGATGAGCACGCTCGCGTCGGTGCGCGCAACGCGCGCCACGAGGCTGATGACGTCGAGGATCTGGCGGCTCCGCCCGGCCAGCACGAACCCCTGCCCTTTACGGCCTTCGGGCGGCGCCACCTGGGTCTCGGCGAGCCGCTTCGCCTCGAGGTAGCGGGCGACGCGCTGCTTGAGGTCGGCCACATCGAAGGGCTTGGTGAGATAGTCGACGGCCCCGAGGCGCATGGCTTCGACGGCAGTGTCGGCCGAGGCGAACGCCGTGAGCAGCAGGCCCACAGACGCCGGGCTGCGTTCCTTGAGCGCGCGCAGCACGTCCACGCCGGAGCCGTCCGGCATCCGCAGGTCGCTGATGAGCAGATCGGGCAGCGGCCCGCGGCGGATCTGCTCGATGGCCGAGCCGACGTCCTCGGCGGTGGTCACGTCGTAGCCTTCGCGGCCGAGCACGATCGACAACATCTCACGGAGCGACCGCTCGTCATCGACGACGAGGATGCGGGGCTTCTGGGCAGGCAGTACGGCCATACGGGTGTCTGTCGCTAGTCGGCACGCGCGGGCCCGCCAAGCGGGGCCGGGAATCGCGCGGTGATCGTCGTGCCGCGTCCGACCGTGGACTCGACATCGATGCGCCCATTGTAGTCGGTCACGATGCGATGGACGATCGCCAGACCAAGGCCGGTGCCGCGGCCGAACGAGCCGCGGAACGGATCGAAGATCGAGTCGACCAGTTCAGCCGGGATGCCCGTGCCCTCGTCGCGTGCCCCGATCGAGACCGACGTGTCGTCGCCCTGCGCGAAGAGTTCGAGGCGGCCGCCTTTGGGCATCGCCTTGAGACCGTTGGTCGCCAGGTTCCACATGATCTGCTTGAGCTGGTTCTCGTCGGCGTCGAGCCACACGGGCGCCTCGGGCACGCTGAGCGCCACGTGGTGATGCTCGGAGAGTTCGGGGCTCGTGCGCAGCAGCTTCGCGGTGTCCTCCACGGCGCGCCGCACATCGATGCGGGCCACGGCCACCGGACTCGGACGGGCGTAGGTCAGGAAGGATCGGATCGTGCCGTTCAACCGGTCGGACTCGCGCAGCACGATGTCCATGAGTTGCGCCTGTTCGGTCGAGAGCGGCAGTTCGCCGCGCAGCACCTGAATGGCGCCCGACATCGAGGCGAGCGGGTTGCGGATCTCGTGGGCGATGCCGGCCGCCATCTCCCCCACCGCGGCCAGGCGCTGGCGCATCTGCGCGGTACGTTCGAGGCCCTTGATGTCGGTGACGTCCTGGAAGGTGAAGATGAAGCCGCGCTGCCCGGCACCGAGGGGCAACGGCGCCGCGCTCACACCGAGTTCAATCGGCCGGCCATCGGCGCGCAGATAGGTATAGTCGACGCGGCGGGCCCGGCCCGACTCGCGGTCGCTGGCGAGCGCGGCCGCAAAGGAGTCCGGCAGCTGCAGCACTTCGGTCGCAGGCCTGCCGGTGACATCTCCCGCCCAGCCGGTGATGGCCGCGGCAGCGCGGTTGTAGGTCATGACGCGGCCATTCGCGTCCATCGTCGTGAGGCCGTTCGCAAGGTGGTCGATGACGTTGCGGTTGAAGGCCTCGAGGTCGGCAATCTTCTCGGACGCGGCTTCCATCGCCACGTCGGCCCAGCGCAGGTTCTCGGCGAGCTGTCCGGCCAGGAACGCCACCGCGTAGAAGGCGAAGACGTTGATGCCCACCGTGACCCAGGCGACATCCGCCGGCGGCAGGCCCTCGAGCACGCTCGCCGTCTCGGGCCACCAGTACTGCGACCAGACGATGGCGATGAAACAGAGGCTCGCGAGTGTCGCCGCACGGACGCTGCCGCGCCGGTACTGCACGCCGGCCGAGGCCACGACCGGCAGCGCGTAGAGCGGCGTGAACACCGAGGCCACGCCGCCCGTGGCATACACGTAGGCCGAGATGAGCGCGGCGTCGAGTGCGAAGTGGACGTCGGCCGTCGCGGCGTAGCGGTCGGCGAACCGCACCGTCGCCGCGTCGACGAGGGCGACGGCGAAGAGCCCGGCCAGGGCCACCGTCGCCCGCGACAGCGGCCACAGCCCGGAGCCGACGAGCGCCAGCGCCAGCGCGAAGACACCGAGCAGGGTCGCCGCGCCCAGGCGGACGGCGACCAGTCTCGACAGCCGCGGCCTGAGCGCCGACATCTCGCGCTTACGTGAGCTGGCTGATGAGGCCGAAGATCGGCAGGTACATCGCGACCACGATGCCGCCGACGACGATGCCGAGGAAGGCGATCATGACCGGCTCGAGCAGCGTCAGCAGGCCGGCTACCGCGGTGTCCACTTCTTCTTCGTAGAACTCGGCGATCTTCGCCAGCATGGTGTCGAGCGCGCCCGTGGCTTCACCGACGCCGATCATCTGCACGACCATGCCGGGGAAGACGCCCGTGGTCTTGAGCGGCCCGGCCACGGTTTCACCGCGTTCGATGCTGCGGCGCACCTCGAACAGCGCGTCCTCGATGATGGCGTTGCCGGCGGTCTTGGCGGTGATCTCGAGGCCGTCGAGAATCGGCACGCCCGACGTCATCAGCGTGGACAGCGTGCGACAGAACCTGGCGACGGCGATCTTCCGCATGATCGGACCGAGCACCGGCAGCTTGAGCACGGTGCCGTCGACCACACGCCGTCCGCCTTCCGTCGCGTAGTACTGCCGGAAGGCGAACACCAGCGCGATGATCATCACGATGATGAACGGCATGAACTGGACGAGCAGGTTGCTCGCCGCGATTACCATGCGCGTCAGGAACGGCAGCTCGGCCCCGAGGCCGGCAAACAGCGTGGCGAAGGTCGGGATGACCTTCCAGAGGATGACCGTCACGACCACGGCCGCGATCAGGATGATCGCGACCGGATAGATCATCGCGGATTTCACCTGCGCCTTCAGCTTGACGGCCTTTTCGATGTAGGTCGCCAGCCGCTTCAGAATGGTGTCGAGGATGCCGCCGGCCTCACCGGCCGCGATCATGTTCGTGAAGAGTGGGTCGAACGTCTTCGGGTGCCGCCGCATGGCATCCGCAAGCGAGGCGCCGCCTTCCACGTCGGAGCGTGTCGAGAGGATGACCGCCGAGAAATTCTTGTCTTCCTCCTGGCTCCCCAGAATGTCGAGACACTGCACGAGCGGCAGCCCGGCGTCGATCATCACCGAGAACTGACGGGTGAACACGGCCAGGTTCTTCGGATTGACCGCCTTGGCCCGGGCCTTCTTCGGTGGCGCCACCGCCTTGGCCGCGACCGCCGCGATCTTCGTCACCAGAATCTGCTCGCGCCGCAGCGTGTTGGTCACCGATTCGATGGTGTCGCCAATGCGCTCGCCGCTGATGGTCTCACCGCCGCGCGTGCGGCCGGAGAATGCGAAAGTCGGCATGTTCCTCGTCTCCTGGGGGAGCCTGCGTGCCTCTGGGGTTTACCGTGTGAGCGGGGGACGCGTCCCCGGCGTGGTGCGTCCCATGCCCGCGCCCGCGACCACCCCGACGCCGCGGTTCATCATCTCGGTCAGCTCGTCGCGCATCGATGACGCGTTCATGGCCGTCTCGGTCGAGATGAGGCGGCGCTGGTGCAGCGTCACGAGCGACTGGTTCATGGTCTGCATGCCGAGCTTCTCCTGCCCGGCCTGCATCGCGGAGTAGATCTGGTGGATCTTGTCCTCGCGGATGAGGTTGCGGATGCCCGGCGTCGGCACCAGAATCTCGAGCGCGACGACGCGGCCCTGGCCGTTGATGCGCGGCAGCAGCGACTGGCAGACGATGCCCTCGAGCACCAGCGAGAGCTGCACCCGCACCTGCGACTGCTGGTGCGACGGGAAGACGTCGATGATGCGGTTGATCGTCGACGACGCCGAGTTGGTGTGCAGCGTGGCGAAGGTCAGATGGCCCGTTTCGGCGATGCGCAGCGCCGATTCGACCGTTTCGAGGTCGCGCATTTCGCCGACCAGCACGATGTCGGGGTCTTCACGCAGGGCGGCGCGCAGCGCGTTGGTGAAGTTCTGCGTGTCGCTGTGGACCTCGCGCTGGTTGACGAGACACCCCTTGTGCTGGTGCAGATATTCGATCGGGTCCTCGATGGTGAGGATGTGCCCCTTCCGCTCGTTGTTGATCTTGTCGATCATGGCGGCGAGCGTCGTCGACTTGCCGCTGCCGGTCGGGCCGGTCACGAGCACGAGGCCGCGCGGCCGCTCGGCCAGCTTGCCGATGACCGGCGGCAGGCCGAGCTCGTCGAACGGCCGGACGCGCTCGGGAATCAGACGGTAGACAGCGCCGACGGCGCCGCGCTGGTTGAACAGGTTGCAGCGGAAGCGGGCCAGACCGCGGATGCCGAACGAGAAGTCGAGCTCCTGCGTCTCTTCGAACCGCTTCTTCTGCGCGTCGGTCAGCACGCTGTAGGCCAGCGTCTTCGTGTCCGAGGGCGTCAGTTCGGCGTGTTCGAGCCGGCGCAGCTCGCCGTGCACGCGCACGACCGGCGGCGACTGGATGGAGAGGTGGAGGTCGGAGCCGTTGAGCTCCACCGTGGTCTTGAGCAGTTCTGGCAGCGTGGCCATCGTGTGTGTCCCTGAGTCCTTGTCCCTGGCCCCTGAGTCCCTGGTCCCTGTCCTACTTGACCGTCTCGCGGACGACTTCCTCGATCGTGGTCACGCCCTCGGTGATCTTGCGGAGGCCGCTGCCGCGCAGCGTGATCATCCCCTCCTCGATCGCCTTGCGCCTGAGCTCGATGGCCGAGGCGCCGACCAGGATGAGCTCGCGCAGTTCCTCGCCGATCTCCATCACTTCGTAGAGACCGACGCGGCCCTTGTAGCCCGTCTGGTTGCACTTCTCGCAGCCCTTGCCCTTCTTCGGCACGACCTTCTCGGCCAGTTCCGGGGTGAAGCCGACGTTGACGAGCGCGGCCGGCGGCAGCGGATCGTCGATCTTGCAGTTGGTGCAGATGCGGCGCACGAGGCGCTGCGCGCACACGAGGTTGAGCGAGCTCGCCACCAGGAAGGGCTCGATGCCCATGTTCATGAGGCGGTTGATGGTGCTCGGCGCGTCGTTCGTGTGCAGCGTCGACAGCACGAGGTGGCCGGTGAGCGCCGCCTTGACGGCGATTTCCGCGGTTTCGAAGTCGCGGATTTCGCCGACGAGGATGATGTTCGGGTCCTGACGGAGGAAGCTGCGCAGCGCGGCGGCGAAGTTCAGCCCGATGCTCTCTCGCACCTGCACCTGGTTGACGCCGACGAGGTTGAACTCGACCGGGTCTTCCGCGGTCATGATGTTGGTGTCCATCGTGTTGATGCGCGAGATGGACGAATAGAGCGTGTTGGTCTTGCCGCTGCCGGTCGGGCCGGTGACGAGCACCATGCCCCACGGCTTGGCGATCTGGGTCTCGAGCTTGGCCAGCGACTCCGGCTCGAACCCCAGCTTCGTCATGTCGAGCATCAGCTTCGTACGGTCGAGCAGACGCATGACGATCTTCTCGCCGAAGAGCGTCGGCAGGCACGACACGCGAAAGTCGATGTCGCGCTGGGCGCCGGCGTCGGAGAAGCGGATCTTGATGCGGCCGTCCTGCGGCAGGCGCTTCTCGGCGATGTCGAGCTTCGCCATGATCTTGATGCGCGACGTGATGGCATCGCGCATCTTGAGCGGCGGACTCATCACGTTGTAGAGCAGGCCGTCGATGCGGTAGCGGACGCGGTATTCCTTCTCGTAGGGCTCGATGTGGATATCGCTCGCGCCCTTCGAGATGGCCGACATCAGGATGACGTTCACGAGCTTGATGACCGGCGCTTCTTCGCCCTGCCGGGTCAGCGCTTCGGCGCTGATTTCCTCGAGCTCCTCGAGGACCTCGACGTCGTCGGCATCGAGCATCGGCATCTCGGACATCGCGCGCGTCGCGATGTCGAGAGCGCTCTCACCCGGCGGCGCTTCCACCACCTTCTGGGTGTTCTTGTTGCCGCTGCCCGGCGCGCCGTAATACTTCTGGATGGCGTCGAGGACCGCGGTTTCCCACGCCACGACCGGCTCGACGTTGTAGCCGGTCATGAACTTCAGGTCGTCGAGCGCGAAGACGTTCGTCGGGTCCGTCATCGCGATCGTGAGCGTGGCGCCGACGCGGCTGAGCGGGATGATCTGGTACTTGTGGGCGGTCTCGGCGGGCACGAGCTTGATGACCGCCGGGTCGATCTCGAACTGGTTCAGCGAGATGGACGGGACGCCGTACTGCTTCGAGAGCAGCGACGTGATCTCCTCGTCCTTCACGAAGCCGAGTTTCACCAGGTTGGCGCCGAGCTTGCCGCCGTTCTGGCGCTGGTAGCTCAGCGCTTCCTGGAGTTGTTCTGGGGTGATCCGCTTCTCCTTGAGGAGCAGTTCCCCGATCCGTACCGCCATGTCGTCGTCGTCCGCCTTGGGCCGTCAGTGTCCGGACGGGTCTGTCAGACCTGTCGTCCCATTACCTTTTCGGTCAGGACGGGACCACACTTCAGGTCCCGTCGACGCGCGGCCACCCGGGACGCGATGACGAACCGGGTCGTACCGTGCACCCTCCGGGGAACCGCCCTCCCTGAGCCGGCCACGCTCGGCACCCGGCTGCCTCGGCCAGCGCCGAAAGTGTGACGCGCTCCCACCGCCGATTACGTTTCCGGTAGTCGTGGTGACCGCGCCGCAAGGGGTCACGGGCCGGCCACAGAGGCGGCCGGGCGTGGTGCACACCGGCGAAAGGGCGTGGAAGTCCATCGATATCAGCGAGTTGACCGCCCGGGCGCGAAACAATCCGCCCGGAATCCGCGTAGTACACTTGGCAGCAGGCGCGCGCCTCTACCCCGACGAATGTCTCTACCTAGCAACCCTCCGGCCACATCGCTGGCCGGCCGACTTCTACAGTTGTGCACATCCCCGCACGCGGCCATGTCGGCCGCCCGGTCGGCCTCGGTCGGGCAGGTCGCCGGCGCGTGGCTCCTGCTGCTCGGGGTCTGGGCCACCGCCGCGTGGCTGCTGCTCGCCAGCGCGGTCGGCCGTCAGGCACTGGTCGACGAGCGCGTCCGGGTGGTCGAAGCGATCGGGGGCACGGTGGACGATGCCGCCTACGCCGCCCTGCAGGCCACCCCGCCCTACTGGATCTACCTGTCGAGCGGCGGCCGCGCGCTGCTCTTCCCCGCCGTGACGCTCGCCGTCGCCGCCGGGCTCTACCTGTGGGTCGGGCGCCGGGACGCCGGGTGGCTGGCTTCGCTCAGTGTGGCCGTCCACGCCAGCGTGGCCCTCGTCGCCCAGCAGCTCGTGGCCACACCGCTCCACATCGTGCGCGAGTCGCTGACCAGTCCGTTCAACCTGGCGGCGCTGCTCCCGTTCTTCGATGAAGGCTCCCTGCCGGCCCGGTTCTTCGGCACGGTCGAGCTCTTCGGCCTCTGGTGGGTCTGGCTGCTCGCGCTCGGCTGTGCCGCGCTCACGGGACGGCAGGCCAGGAACTTCGTGCTGCCGCTTCTTGGCATCTATGTCGGCGTGGCCGGCGTCATCGCCGCACTCGTCGTGCTGACGGGAGGGTCGTAATCGTGTTTCGCAGAAAATGGCCATGGGTCGTCGCAATCCTCGTGGTGGCTGGCGTCGCCGGGGGCGCCTACGCCCGTTCGAAGCAGGAGAAGGGCACGCTCGTCACGGCCGAAGCCGTCCAGCGGCGCGATCTGGAAGCGCTGGTCTCGGCCTCCGGGAAGATCGAGCCGAAGCGGTCGGTCAACGTCAGCGCCCAGACGATGGGCCGGGTGACGAGTATCGGCGTGCGCGAGGGCGATCGCGTCAGGTCGGGCCAGTTCCTGCTCCAGATCGATCCCGTCTCGGCGCAGAGCGCGGTACGGCGCGACGAAGCCGGCGTGGCTGGCGCGCGCACGGGACTCGAACAGGCGCGGGTGCAGGTGCAGAGTTCGCGGGCCAGCCTCGAGGTGGCACGCCAGGCGCTCAAGCGGCAGCAGGAACTGTGGGCCGCCGGCCTGACCACGCGCGAGACACTGGAGAAGGCGGAAGCCGAAGTGGAGATGCGCGAGAGCGACCTGAACGCGCGCACGCAGGAAATCCGCACGCGCGAGGAGCAGGTCCGTCAGCAGGAAGCCGGCCTCGTCAGCACGCGCTACAACCTCTCGCAGTCGCGCTTCGAGTCGCCGTTCGACGGCATCGTCACCCGCCGCAACATCGAAGAGGGCGAGAACGTCGTCGTCGGCACGATGAACAACGCCGGCACGGTGCTGCTGACGGTGGCCGACATGTCGGTCATCGAGGCGGAGGTGGAGGTCGATGAGACCGACATCCCGCTCGTGCAGATCGGCCAGAAGGCAACCATCACCATCGACGCCATCGAGGGCCGGACGTTTGCCGGCCGCGTGACCGAGATCGGCAACAGCCCGATCCAGACCACCGGCCAGACGGCCGGCCAGCGCACCGCTACCAACTTCAAGGTCGTCGTCACGCTCGATGAAGCCGCGCCGGAGATCCGGCCGGGCTTCACCTGCACGGCCGAGATTTCGACCGCCACGCGCGCCAACGTCGTGGCCGTGCCCATCCAGGCCCTGACCGTCCGCGAAATCGAGTACGACAAGGCCGGCGCCGTGGTGCCGCGGCTGCGGCCGGCGCCGACCTCGCGCTTCAGCTTCGGTCCCGCGGCGCAGGACACGACACCGGCCGCACCGGTGGAGCTGCCCGTCGGGCACACCCGCAAGGAGATCGAGGGGGTGTTCGTCATCCGCGACGGCAAGGCGGTCTTCACGAAGGTGGAGGTCGGCATCGCCGGCGAGCGCTACTTCGAGGTCACGTCGGGCCTGAAGGAGGGCGACCGCGTCATCACCGGACCGTTCGAGAGCGTCCGCAACCTGTACGACGCCGACGAGGTTCGCGAGAACCGGCCGGTCACCGCCACCGCCGCGCCCAGGTAGACCGCCCGGCGTACCGCCATGCAGCAGCTCTGGGAGTCGGTCAAGCTGGCGCTGTCGTCGATCTGGGCCAACAAGCTCAGGTCGATGCTGACGCTGCTCGGCAACATCGTCGCGGTGTCGTCGATCATCGCCGTCGTCGCCCTCATCCGCGGCGTGAACGGCGCCGTGTCCGACGCCATCGTGTCGGACCTCGGGGCCGACTCGTTCACCATCAGCCGCATGGGGATCGTCCGCAACGAGGACGAACGCGACCGCCAGCGCAACAACCCGCGCATCACGGCCGACGAAGCCGATGCGATCGAACGTTTCGGCACGTCGATCGGCGCCGTGATGGCGCAGGCGCAGCAGAACGCCTCGGTGGCCTACCGCGCCGAGGAACTCGAATCGATCCAGATCCAGGGCGTGACCGAGCGGTATCTCGAGTTCTCGACCTTCGACGCCGAACGCGGCCGGATGATGAGCCCGATCGAAGTGGCGCGCAGCCGGCCGGTCGCCCTCATCGGCTGGCAGATCGCCGATCGGCTCTTCGGCGCCGAGGACCCGCTCGACAAGACCATCAAGGTGGCCGGCGTCCCCTTCCGCGTCGTCGGCGTCAGCGCCAAGAAGGGCTCGTTCTTCGGCAACTCGCTCGACGAGTTCGTCGTCATTCCCCTCGGCAAGTACCAGAAGCTCTTCGGCTCGCGGCAGAGCCTGTCCCTGATGGTCAAGCCGCGCGATCCGTCGCAGGTCTCGATGGCGCGCGACGAAGCCCGCACGGCGCTGCGCGTGGCGCGGCACCTCGGCCCCGGCGACGACGACAACTTCGGCCTCGTCGCCTCCGACTCGATCATGGACATCTTCCAGCAGGCGACGGCCGGCATCGCCGTGGTGCTCGTCGGCATCGTCGGTCTGTCGCTCGTCGTCGGCGGCATCGTCATCATGAACATCATGCTCATGGTGGTCAGCGAGCGGACGCGCGAAATCGGCCTCCGCAAGGCGCTCGGCGCCAAGTCGCGCGACATCATGTCGCAGGTGCTGACCGAGTCGGTGACGCTCTCGATCACCGGCGGCGTCATCGGCGTCGCGCTCGGGGCCGCCTTCGCCAAGGGCCTGGCCGCCGTCACGCCGCTGCCGGCGGCCATCGAAACCTGGTCGATCGTCGTCGGCGTGCTCGTCACGGCGCTCGTCGGTCTCTTCTTCGGCTGGTATCCCGCCCGGCGCGCCGCCGGCCTGGCGCCGATCGAAGCCCTGAGGCGCGAATGATCCGCCGCCTGCGCACCCGCCTGTCGCTCTTCCGCGAAACCGCGGCCATGGCCCTCGACACGCTGTGGGCCAACAAGATGCGCTCGGTGCTGACCGTGCTCGGCGTGGTCATCGGCATCACGTCGATCGTCGGCATGACGGCGCTCATCCGCGGCTTCGACGAGTCGCTGAAGGACTCGATCCGCTCGCTCGGCCCGAAGACCATCTTCGTCCAGCGCTTCGGCGCGGTCAGCTTCTCCTCGGGCACGTCGTTCCTCGAACTGCTGCGCCGGCCGTCGCTCAACGCCGACGACGGCGAAGCCATCCGCCGGCTGGCGCCTTCGGTGGCGCTCGTCGACACGTGGCTCGGCGGCGGCCCGCCACAGCCGACGATGGAACGCGTCTTCTACGGCAGCGACCGCACGCCGCCGAACGTCATCATGGGCGTGTCGGAACGCTTCGTGGACGTCCGCTTCGCCAAGATGCTGGCGGGGCGCTCGTTCACCGAGCAGGAAGTGGACCGCCGCCGCAACGCCGCCGTGCTCGGGTACGGGCCGTACGAGGCGCTCTTCCTCAAGTCAGGCATCGATCCCATCGGCAAGCAGATCCGCGTCGGCGCCGTCCGCTACACGATCGTCGGCGTCATCGACAAGCAGCCGAGCTTCGGCCCGAGCCAGGACGACTTCGTCATCATCCCCTTCACGGCCTGGCGCAAGCAGTTCGGATCGGAACGCGCCCGCAGCGGCCCGTTCGGCGGCGCGCCGGTGATGATCGCCGTCGTGCCGCACGAGTGGGCCTCGCGCGAAGATGCCCTGCGCGAGGTCGAAGCGGTGATGCGCATCCGCCACGGCCTCACGCTCGACAAGCCGAACGACTTCGACCTCGTGACGCAGGACGCCATCCTGAAGGTGTGGGAGCAGATCTCGCAGGCGGTACTGCTCTCGCTCGTCGTCATCTCGTCCATCGCGCTCATGGTGGGCGGCATCGGCGTGATGGCGATCATGACCATCTCGGTCACCGAGCGCACGCGCGAGATCGGGGTGCGCAAGGCGATCGGCGCGCGCCGCACCGAAATCCTGTTCCAGTTCCTCATCGAGGCGGTGGTACTGACCTCGATCGGCGGCGTGCTCGGCATCCTCTTCGGCAGCGGCATCGGCTTCGCCGTGAATCTCATCTCCGGCTTCCCGATCTCGCTGCCGTGGTGGTCGTTCGCCCTCGGCCTCGGGTTCTCGGCCGGCGTCGGCATCTTCTTCGGCATGCTGCCCGCCTGGCGCGCCTCCCGCCTCGACCCCATCGAAGCCCTGCGCTACGAATAGCCGTCCCGCCGTCCGATCGGCCTTGACTTCGCCCGGCGAAGGCATAGGCTACGGGGAAAGAGACGTCTTGGGCCGGCATCCGGCACCACCGGACCGGCCGCGACGCCAGGGACACGCGGAGGGTCCGGCCTATGAAGGTCTACGATGCCGCCAGTATCCGGAATGTCGCCGTTGCAGGGCACGGGGGGTGCGGCAAGACGCAGCTCGTCTCCGCCCTGCTCTTCGCCTCCGGGATGGTGAACCGCCTCGGGCGTGTGGACGATGGCACCACGGCCACCGACTACGACCCCGAAGAAATCGCCCGCAAGCACACGCTCAGCACGTCGCTCGCCTACGCCGAATGGCGCCGCACCAAGATCAATTTCCTCGACACGCCAGGCGTCGCCAACTTCTTCGCTGACACACGCGCCGCGCTGCGCGTCGCTGACGCCGCGCTCATCGTCGTGGATGCCGTATCGGGTCCCGCGGTGCAGACGGAGAAAGCCTGGGCCGCCGCTGACGAACTCGGCCTTCCCCGCCTCGTGGTGCTGAGCCGCTTCGATCGCGACCGCGCGTCACTCGAGCGCTCGGTCGTCGCCCTGCGCAAGACCTGCCATCGCAACATCTTCCCGGTGCATCTTCCGATCGGCGAGGGCGATGCCTGCACCGGCATCGTCGACGTCATCGGTATGAAGGCGTTCACCGCGCCCGTGGACGGCGGGCCAGCGGTGGAAGGTCCGGTGCCTGACGCGCTCGTGAAGGAGGCACAGGCAGCACGCACGGCGCTCATCGAAGCCGTGGCCGAAGCGGACGAGACGCTGATGGAGCGGTTCTTCGAGGCCGGCACCCTGAACGACCACGACCTCATCACCGGCCTGCAGCGCGCCACGGCCGCCGCGCAGATCTTCCCCGCTGTCTGCACGTCGGCGCTGAAGAACATCGGCATCGACGCGACGCTCAACGCCGTCCTGAGCTGGCTGCCCGCGGCCGCCGATCGCCCGTTCACCGCGCGTGACGCCACCGGCGCGGAGGTCCGCCGGCCGGTGTCCGACACAGCCCCGCTCGCCGCCTTCGTGTGGAAGACGGTAGCCGACCAGTTCGCCGGCCGCATCACGCTCTTCCGCGTCTACCAGGGCGTGCTCACCTCGGACTCCACGGTGCGCAACGTGACCCGCGAGCTCGACGAGCGCGTCGGCAGCCTCATGCTGATGCAGGGCAAGACGCCCGTGCCGGTGCCGGAGGTCCGCGCCGGCGACCTCGGCGCCGTCGCCAAACTGAAGGAGTCGCGCACCGGCGACACGCTCGGCACGGCAAAGGCCGACGTGACCTTCGCGCCGATGCCGTCGCCCGAGCCCGTGCTGTCGTACGCCATCGAGCCGAAGACCCGTGGCGACGAGGACAAGATCAGCACCGCCATGCACCGCCTCGAGGAAGAGGACGGCGCCATTCACTACGCCCGCGACCCCAACACCAACGAGCTGCACCTGTCGGGACAGGGGCAGCTCCACATCGAGGTGACAGTCGCCAAGCTGAAACGCCGCTTCGGCGTGGACGTGCTGCTCAAGCCGCCGCGCATCCCCTACCGCGAGACCATCACGGTGGCGGTCGAGGCGCATGGCCGCCACAAGAAGCAGACCGGCGGTCACGGCCAGTTCGGCGACTGCAAGGTGCGCTTCGAGCCGCTGCCGCGCGGCGGCGGCTTCGCGTTCGAGGATGCGATCTTCGGCGGCGCGATCCCGCGGCAGTTCATCCCCGCCGTGGAGAAGGGGCTCGATGAATCACGAGCCCGGGGCTTCCTCGCCGGCTATCCGATGGTGGATTTCAAGGCCACGCTCATCGACGGCTCGTACCACGACGTCGACTCGAACGAGCTGTCGTTCAAGACGGCCGGCCATCT
>JALHON010000034.1:22682-25181 GCA_022842985.1 Acidobacteriota bacterium
GCCGACGCTGCTCGAACCCATCATGCACGTCGAGGTCTACGCCCCGGCGGAATTCGCCGGTGATCTGATGGGCGACCTGAACGGCCGGCGCGGGCGCATCGCCGGCATGGACACGCGCGGCGCGAGCACCGTCATCCGCGCGCAGGTGCCGATGTCGGAGATGCTGACCTACGAACAGCATCTCACCTCGGTCACCGGCGGCCGCGGCAGCTATCACATGGAGTATTCGCACTACGAAGACGTGCCGGCGCCGCTGCAGAGCAAGATCGTGGCGGCCCACAAGGCGGCGCATCCGCACGCCGGCGACCACGCCTGACGCGGTCCGTACACAACAACAGCCTGGCGGCCTCATCGGCTGCCAGGCTGTGCGTGGTGCGGTGCGCCGGAAACCGGCGCGTGAACTACGAGCCGCCGGCCTTGCGCGGGGTCGTGGTCTTCTTGGCGGCGCCGCGCGCCGGCTTCGAGGCCTTGCTCGGCGCGCCGCCGCCCTTGGCGTCCTTCTTCTCGCCGCGGATGCGCGAGGCGGCGGCACGGAGCCGTTCGCCGACGCTCTTCTGCGACTTCGGCGCCTCGCCCGACTCGGCCTCGGCGGCCTTTTCGGCCGCGGCCTTCTTCGGATCGAACTCCGAACCCACCAGTTCGACGAGCGCCGTCTCGGCGCCGTCACCCTTGCGCATCCCGAGCTTCAGGATGCGGGTGTAGCCACCCGGACGCTCCATGAAGCGCGGCGCGATGTCGCCGAAGAGCTTCGTGACGACGTCGTCGTTGTGGATGTCGCGGCCGACCTGGCGGCGCGCCGCCAGCGTCTTGCCCTTGGGCTCGGCCGCCTTCACGCCGCGCTTGGCCACGGTGATGATCTTCTCGACGAAGGGGCGCAGTTCCCTGGCCTTCGGGAGCGTGGTCGTGATGTGCTCGTGCGTGAGCAGCGCCTCGGCCTGGTTGCGGAGCATCGACAGGCGATGATCCGTCAGCCGGCCCAGTTTCCGATGTCCTACTCGATGTCTCATGGCAGTGTGTCCTGACCGCTCGTTCCGGCGGCGTTAGTCCTGCGCCGCCTGGTCGAGGCGCATGCCGAGCCCGAGACCCATGGTCTGCAGGATCTCCTTGATTTCGTTGAGCGACTTGCGGCCGAAGTTCTTCGTCTTCAGCATGTCGCCCTCGGTCTTCTGGACGAGCTCGCGGATGGTGCGGATGTTGGCGTTCTTGAGGCAGTTGTACGAACGCACCGAGAGCTCGAGTTCCTCGACGCTCTTGTCGAGGTGTTCGTTGGCGCCACCGGCACGGACGGCGTCACCGGCGGCATCGCCGATCGGCTCGTCTTCGTCGTCGAGGTTGATGAAGATGCTCAGGTGGTCGCGAATCAGCTTGGCCGAGAGCGACACGGCGTCGCGCGGCGTGACCGAGCCGTTGGTCCACACGTCGAGGGTGAGCTTGTCGTAGTCGGTCGTCTGGCCGAGGCGCGCCGCCTCCACCAGGTAGTTGACCTTCTTCACCGGCGAGTGCACCGAGTCGATCGGAATCCAGCCGATGCCCAGGTCCTCGTCGAAGTTCTTGTCGGCCGCCACGTAGCCACGGCCGCGCTTCACGCGCAGCTCCATGTGCAGCTTGCCGCCCTCGGAGATGGTGGCGATGTGGGCATCCGGCTCGAGGATCTCGATGTCCTGATCCACCTCGATGTCGGCCGCACGCACCTTGCCGGGCTTGTTCACCCGCAGGGAGAGCGTCTTGGCGGCGTCGGTGTGCACCTTGAGCGGGATCATCTTCAGGTTGAGGATGATGTCGGTCGCATCCTCGACCACGCCCTTGATGGGCGAGAACTCATGCAGCACACCGTCGATCTTCACGGCCGTGACGGCCGCGCCTTCGATCGACGACAGCAGCACGCGCCGCATGGCGTTGCCGACCGTGGTGCCGAAACCGCGTTCGAACGGCTGGGCCGTGAAGCGGCCGTACCGATCGGTGAGCGTATCGCGCTCGAATTCGAGCCGCTTGGGACGCTGAAAACCCTTCCACAACATGGTAGTCACCCTCTCGCCAACGGGCCGGCAGACCGGCCTCCAGACCTGCGTGTAAGCACCACCGGCCTCCCGCTGCAGGTCTGTCGAGCTGCGGGCCGATGATGGGCGCCCCCGGAGATCCCGGGACCGTACTTCCGAGTCGTAACCGCAGGCGCGTGAATGTCACGCACCGCCACGGTTCGCCGACGCCCCGGGACCCCAGTCCCGGGACCCGACGCCTTACTTCGAATACAGTTCGACGATGAGCTGTTCCTGCACGGGCAGGTTGATCTGCGCGCGGGTCGGCATCGAGACGACCTTGGCGCCGAGCTCACCTTCGAGTGCGATCCACTCCGGAATGCCGCGGCCCTTGACCTCGCCGACGGCGTGGAGGATCGACGCGTTTTCCTTGCTGGTCGGCCGCACCGTCACGACGTCGCCGGCCTTGAGCGAGTAGGACGGGATGTCGACCTTCTTGCCGTTGATGAGGAAGTGGCCGTGG
>JALHON010000035.1 GCA_022842985.1 Acidobacteriota bacterium
TGTGGCGTTCACGGTGGCCTCGGCCGCGCGCAGCTCGGACGCCCAGTCGCGGCGCCACGTCTTCATGGCGGCCGAGGCCTTGCCGAGCAGCAGCGGGTATTCCTTCAGGCCGCCGGGCGAGTGCCCGAAGCTGACGGCGTTGACGCCGTCCTCGACGTCCCGCAGGGCCTCGATGGCCTCGTCGGCCATGTCGCGCCAGTTGATGCCGCCAACCTTCGCCTGCAGCTCCCGCGCCGACGCGCTGGCGTGCGACATGCCGCCCGCAATCTTCGACGCAGCATCGACACCAGCCGCGCCGGTGGCCGCGAAGGCCGCGGGGAACGCCGCGACCACGGCGTCCTTGAACTCCTTCATCACGGCCGACAGGTTCGTGACGGCGCCCTCAATGGTCTCGGCGAAGGGGATCTGGCTGATGTCGGTGAACTTCTCCCCGTTGGCGTCGATCAGGGTGCCGGCTTCGATCATGGCGGCGTACACCGGCCGCATGGCCGCGGGGATCGTTGTGCCGGTCTCGATCGCCCGGTGCGCCAGCTTGCCGAAGTCGTCGCCACCCTTGGCGATGATGGCGTTCATGTCGACGCCCGCGCGCTGCGCGGCCGTGAACATCCGCATCATCCGGTCGGTCTCTTCGTCGATCTCCGCCTGGGCGAACTTCTGGCCGGCTTCCGTGGCCGAGATGCCCCACTCCTCCATGGCCTGCTTGGCCAGTTCGAGATCGGCTTCCTGACGGCCGAGGGCGCCGTTGATCTCCTCGATCGCCTTCTGCAGCTGGTCCTTGTTGCGCGCGCGCAGGAGGTTGTCGACGTTGGTGCCGGCGGCCTGGGCCTTGGCGGCGAGCGCATCGATGCCGCCCATCGACGCCACGAAGCTGTCGCGGAGGTTGTTGACCTCCTTGCCTTCGCTCTTGAAGAGCTTGCCGAAGAACTTCTGGGAGAGCTGGCCGGCGACCGAGCCCACGAGAGTGCCGAGGCCAGGCACGGCCGAGCCGATGGCGGCGCCCACGCCCGCGCCGAACAGCTTCGACGCGCCGCTCTGGATGGCGGTCTGCGCGGCGCCGCCCGACTGGAAGATCTGGCCGAAGAGCGACGCGCCGATCGACTGCCCGACGTTGCCGCCGCCCTGCAGCGCGCCGACGATGAGGTTGGGCAGGTTCTTCGCCCACGTCGACATCGATTGCGTGGACGTGTGCAGCTTTGCCAGCTCGCGCCCGCTGTCGGCGACGCCCTGCTTGAACGGCTCCCATCCGCGGGCGCTCAGGTCGATCGCGGTGAGCGTGCGCGCCATCGCCGCGGCGAACTCGTTGGCGTCAACGGTCGCACTGTCGAGCGCTCCGGTGGCCGCCGTCTGCCACATGCGCCAGTTGCCGGCCGCGGTGGCCATGAACGAGACGCTGTCGCGGAACGCCTGGTCGGCTTTCTCGGTCTCCAGCCGGAGGCGCTCTCGCTCTGCGCCGTGCTGCTTCGCCTTGGCCGCGGCGTCCTTGTCGGCTTCCTGCTGCTCCTTGGTGACCTTTTCCAGCAGCTTCAGGGCACCGGCGCTGGTGCCGAAGTCGTTGATCAGGTCCTCGGTCGAGGCCCCGAGTTCCATCGCCGTGAGGATCTGACGACGTTCTTCGGCGTCGAGCTCGGCGAGGTCCTTCTGGGCCTGCAGGGCCGCGGCCGCGTACTTCTCGGTCGCCGACACGACGGCCACGGTGGAGAGCTCGTGGTCCTGCTGCGTCTTGGTGCGCTCGCGCTGCACCTCGATGAGGAACAGGTGCCCGCGCCCGAGCTTCGTCTGGACGGCGAACTCCGCCTGCTGCGCGGCGGTGAGCGTATCGACCGAGGCGGCGGTTTCCGTGATCTCCCCGGCCAGGTCGGCAATCGCCTTCATGCCGGTGCCGTAGAGGAACGCCGTGAACTGCTTCCACGCCGTCTCGCCGCGCTTGATGGCCTCGAGCTGGGCGCGCGAGGCGGTGACGGCGGACTCGCCCACCTTGTCCCAGCCGGCCGCCGCCGCATCCGTGGCCGTCTTCGCCGCGCCCCCGAACAGCGTGACGGCGGCGCGGTTGCGTTCGGTGGGGTCGACCATCGCCCCGAGCGCTCGCGTGACCGCCGTCATGCGGTCGTCGACGTTCATCCGCAGCAGAACATCCCACTCCAGGCCGAGCGAGGCGACCGCCGCGCGCACACTGCCGCTGCCGCCGGCGAGCTTCACCCCGAGCGTGAACGCGCCCGCCGAGAACTTCTCGAAGTCGAACCCGGCCACCCTGGCGGCGTAGCCCGCGCGCTGCAGGAACTCGACGCTGTGCCCCGTCCGGTCCGACAGGTCCGTCATCGTCGCGGCGGTGTTCCGCGCGTACGTGGCGAGATTCGTCAGGCTGCTCGTGATGAGAGTGATGCCGCGCTCGACGAGGTTCGCCGCGGTGAAGCTGGTCGTGAGCTTCTTCCACTGCGCGTCGAAGAGCCCGACGCTCTTCGTGGCCTTATCGGCGCCGTCCGGCACCTTCTTGGTGATGGCCGCGTCGAACTTCTGCCCGAAGGCCTCGAAGGCGGTCGCGTTCCGCTCCGTCATCGTACGGAGTTCCGCCGCGACGGCGCGAATCGCGTCGACTGCGCCGGAAGGGTCTCCGCCGAGTTGGAGGGTGGTATCGTCCGCCATCGTCTATGCCAGGGGCGCAGCCTCCAGCGGCAGGCCCATCGCCCGCCGCCGTTCGTTGTTCCGGGTCCACGTCTCGCGGTTCTGCTTCTGGCGCGCCGCTTCCGCCTGCTCGTGCTGCGAGGCCACGAGGAAGACGGTCTGGTCGAAGTCGAGGGCGGCCATCAGCAACTCCGGTGCGTCAGTGCGTGGCAGCAGCCAACTCGACGGCGCTCGCCCGTAGCGCTGCGCCATCCGGTCCAGCAGCAGCAGCCGCGTCTCCGACCGGCGGACGAAAGTCCTCGGCGGCCGCGCCTCCCAGCATCGGCGCCGGCAGATCGGGCGGGTTCTCGTTGTAGATGCGCAGCAGCGTTTCCGTGCTGAGCAACGTGACGGGGAACGTGCCAGGAACGTCGCCGAGCGAGAGCTTCGGCGCCACCGAGACCGCCACGGCGTTGCGCCAGAGCATCTCGCGCAGCTCAACGCGTTCGTTGTCCTCGAGCGTGGCGAACGCCTCGCCGGTGGCCAGATCCTTGGCCGCGCCCTCCAGCCCCTCGCCGGCCGCGGCGATCTTCTCGATCACGCGGGAGGCGGCCGCCATCAGCGGCAACGGCAGGATGTCTTCCACGAAGCGCGTGAGCGCATCCAGGCGGCGCAGCTTCAGCACCTTCTGCTGGCCACGCACGGTGATCGGGAAGTCGTAGGTGGTCACGTCGCGCAGGTCGTCGACGGTGGCCGTGGGCAGCGCGGGAGGCCTGGGGGCGTCCATGGGTCTGTCCTTGACACGAGGGCCGCAGGGAGAGCACTCGCGCGCGCCGCGGCCACGTGAAGGGCGCGCGCGAGGGTCCGATCAGGCCGGGTCTACTTTTCGAAGAAGAACTGACCGAGCTGGTCGCCGTCCGAGCGCGACCCATCGGCGAGGCCGACGAACTTGAGCTTGTAGACGGCTTCCTTCTTCTTCGTGTAGCCCGTCACGTAGCCCTCTTCGCAGTAGGCCTTGTAGAGCACGAGCACGATGAACTTGGTCGGCGCGTTGCGCTGGCGCGACGTCAGCACGACGCACTCCGTGCGCGGCTGCAGGATGCTCGTGCCCCCGCCCATGTAGAACAGGTCCTTCGACCCGTCGCTCACCGTGCCGACGTTGTCGAAGGCGCGCTGCAGCGTGGCGTAGGTGTGCTCCTTGACGGTGACTTCGATTTCCGCCATCTCGGAGACCGTCATCACGTCCACGTTGGCGAGGGCCTGTTCCGCCGGGATGGCCTGCTTCTCGGCCTTGTAGCGGATCTGGGCTTCGTCTTCGGTGTAGCCCACCTCCGTGCCGGTGCCAGGCACGCCGTTGGTGTGCGTGAGCAGCGTCGGCGGCAGGCCGGTGGTCGGCGCCGTCACCCCCACGAAGATGCGCGCGGTGTTTCCGTGAATCTTGGCCGCATTGAACGCCATCGTCTCGTCTCCCTAAAGCGCCACTACGCGCTCGATCTGACTCTTCACCGTGACCGCATCGGCGGCGGTGCCGCCCGCGACCGTGAGGCCCACGCACGCGACATACAGATCCACGCCGGCCGACCCGATGCTGAACGTCGTGCCACTCGCCGTGCCGGACGGCACCGTGACGACCTTCGTCTCCTGCGTGCCGTTCTCTTTCCGCATCGCACACGAGACCGTGAGCGTCGACGCGCCGATGAGCGTTTCCGTCTCCAGCACCATCCGCGCCTTGCCGTACTGCGTCGTGTCGATCGCCGTGCCGGCGGTGAACGTGCCCGCGCCTGGGCCGCTCAGCACGAAGGTCGCCACCGGATCCACAACGGTCGGGCAGAACGCGCGCAGCGGGTCAATCTGGAACCCGATGGTCCGCAGCGCCGGATGCACCCGGGCGTCCTGCGCCTCGAGGAAGCGCCCCAGGCTGCCGTAGGTCGTGCCGTAGTGCCGATCGAGCGCCCGCTGCAGCGGCGGGCCGTAGAGCATCAGCGCCGCCAGCGTGGTCGTCATCAGCACCGCCCGCTGGCGCACCACGGCGGAGAGGTCCGCCTGCACCTGCACGTCGGCGATCGCCTGGAGGGTGGCGACGTTGTTCGCCGCGCCCAGGCTGACCGTGCCCGCCTCGCTGCCCGTCCCGAACGCGCCCGCGCACACCTCCACCTGCTTGGCCACGGAGTCCAAGAGGGTGAGGAGCGGCGACAGGGCGAGCTCGGCCATCGGCTACTTGCCGCCCTTGGACGCCACGACCGGCGCCGCGGCGTCCGCTTCTGCCTGCAGACGCAGTTCCTCGGCCGCGATCTCGCGGTCGATGTCCGTCACGTGCGCCTGGCCGGCATCCCGGGCCGCGCGCAAGATCGAGATCCGCTCGTGCGGGCGGGCCTTGGCGAGTTCCGCGGCGAGCGCGCCGGCGGCATCGGTCGGCCAGGGCTTGGCCTTCCCCGCCGCGTCGATGGGCGTGATGAGGCTGCGCACTTCGAGCGCGATGGCCGTGTCGAGTTCCACGACGTCGCCGCCGCGGTAGACCTGTCCGTGATGGGCCAGCTGCTGACCCGCGATGACGCGATACCGTGCCTGCATGTCGCTCGCTCCCTTACGCCCGGCCCATCGAGAAAGGCGCGACCGTGACCGACGTCACGCCCGAGTACGTGACCTGCGCCCGGCCGTTGGCGTCGTTGTAGACCTTCGGGTCGATCGGGCCGATGTCCCGGGTCTGGCCGTTGGTGACCGCCACCACGATGTCGTGCGCCGTGCTCGACACGCCGTAGTCAGCGCAGGCGCGCTGCGCGGCGATGGTCACGTTGATGGAGCTGCCGCCCCCGTTGGCGACCTTCAGGAACTCGTTGCCGGTGTTCGCGAACGAATCCCCGCCGCCGGCGGCCGCCACCATGGGCGTGGCCGGGTTGATGCCGGCTTTGGTGATCGGGGTCACCGTGAGAATGGCCATCGGTCTACTCCTCGGTGTCGTGCGTCGGCACGACGATCTCGATCAGCTTCGTCTTCACCCACACGCGCGAGGTCCCTTCCTTGCGGAACGTCACGGGCGAGAGTTCTTCCTTCACGATGCGCACCGGAAACGACGGCACGAGCGGCGCCAGCAGCCCGCCGATGAGCGCCTTCCGCGTGGCGAGCACGTAGCGCTCGACGAGCTTCGTGGCGGTCTCTTCGTCGTCGGCATCCGCCCACCACATCAGGGCGATCACGTGGTCCGCGCGCTCGGCGCCCTCGAACTGGTCGCCGTCGCGAAACGACGTCACACCCGCCACCATCTCGACGTACGGGAAGGGCGGGCGCAGGCCCGTCAGCTCCGCCGTCGCGATCTGCGCGTCCGGCACACGCTCCAAGTGCACGCCGTCCGTGAAGCGCTGCTCGACGGCGGTCAGGGCCGCTTCGAAGTCGGGGCCGAGCAGCAGCGTCTTGAGCGCCGCCTTGACGGTGCCGACGTCGCCGTAGCGCCTCACAGGAACTGCCCTCCGAACGTCGCCGAGGCGCGCGCGGACGCGGCCCGCAGCCCCGCCTCGCCTGCCATGTCCACCGCATACCGATGGAGGAGCCGGCCGAAGGTCGAGGCCGCGTTCTGGCCCGGGAAGAGCACCGACCGCCGCGGCAGGCGCGATCCCTCGAGCTGGTGATACTGGCTGTAGGGCACGCTCGTGCCGAGCACCACGTAGGCACGCTCGGCAATGAAGATGCCGCCCTCGCCCGGCTGATCGCCTTCCCAGGTCAACGAGCGCTGCAGCCGGCCGGTGAACTGGAGGATGCCGCGCCCCGGGGCCGCGGTCGCCTTCCACGCCTGATAGCGCGGGCTGAGCGGCGCCCAGCCGCCTACCATCGAGCCCTCGGTCTCGTAGTTCCGCTCGAGCTGTCGGTAGAAGGCCGGCGCGAAGTAGTGGCGCCAGAAGTCCCGCAGGTCGTGCAAGTACTCCTGGAAGCGCGTGAGCTTCACTTCGACCGCGTCGAAGCCGGGGACCGCGATGCGGAGGATCGCGCTCTTGGCCGTGACGGCGGAACCCGCGGCGGCGATGGTCGCCATCAGAAGCGCGTCTCCATGTCGAACGGCGCCTTGGCGGCCGTGGCCGCGCCGCTCGAATGCCAGTTGACCGCAGCCTTCTCGGCCTGGCCCCCGGTGGTCTCCGCGTCCGGCAGGTCGGTCGGGTCCGTGGCGCTGGCGAGCGCCTTCAGCCAGGCGTCGTAGACCTTCTGGGCGTCGGTGGCGCCGAGCTGCCCGGGATCGGCCGAGCCGAAGTGCCGGCCGCGCAGGACGCGCGCCACGACGGCATGCGCCACCTTGTCAGCCAGGATGGCGGCACTCGTGGTCGCCGTGACCGGGGTCACGTAGCCGAGATGGGCGAGCTGGGCGTTGAGGTCGCGTTCGACGTCGTCGATCATCGACGCCACCTGGCCGGTGTTCGGCTTGCTGGTGTTGTCGATGACGATCTGCGGCGCGAGGTCCCGAACGTCCTGGACGGTGCAGTAGGGCACGGCTGGGGGTCTCCCTCCTGAACTACAGGCGCTTCAGGACGACGGTCACGACGACGCCCGCGAGCGAGGTCAGGGTGCCGTTGAAGTCGATGGCCAGGCGGTCGCCCGCGGCCAGCAGCAGCGTCGCCGCGGTGCCGACGAGCGTGCCCGTCTGCACGGTGTTCGCGGCGGCCTTCATGTTGAAGCCGGTGCTCGTGAGCAGGTCGGTGCCGGCGCCCGGCGCGTTGGTGCCGGTGTCCTTCGTGATCTGCGCGGCGACGGCGCCCGCGTCATTGCCGGCCGTGGCGTGGACTTCGCGGATCGCCATGACCTGGTAGGCCCGGTCGGCGATGAAGAAGGCCTCGTCCGCCAGCGACGCGTTGGCGTTCTGCCGGTACGTGACCGTGATCGTGTCGCCGACGATCTCGCCGACGAGCGCCTTGCCGCGCGTGACCTGATTGACACCCATGGAGCCGAACCCCTTTCGATGCGCCGCGGGTTAGGCGGCGTCGCGCGCGCTGGACTTCTTAGTGGCGGCTTTCACTTCGACCTCGGTGGCCGGGCGCAGATAGCGCGCGCCGTGCAGCCGGGTTTCGTTGCGCCACGTCGTGGAATCGACGACGGTGCCAGGCGCGAGCGGCCCGGACGGTCCATCGAACGCCTTGAGGACTGTGCTGAACATGACCGAACCCTCCCTGGGGAGAAGGTGCCCGGCGACCGCGGTGTGAACGCCCTCCACACCGAGCCGCCGGGCGAAGAGCGCCTACGCGACGGCGCCGTTGAAGAAGTAGCCGAGGTCGGCCGCGACGAGCTTGTTGTCGAAGGCGAACTCAGCTTCGATGCGGTCGGCCCCCTTCAGGTCCATCCGGAACTTCTTGATGGCCACGGTTTCACCGGCGCCGCCGCTCACGCCCTTCCAGGCGAAGTGGTAGCCGCCCGAGGGGGCCAGCAGGCTCGGCGACGGCGCGGCGTAGACGAGCAGCGCGTGCTTGCCCTGCACGAAGTCGTAGGCCGCCGTCTCGCCCTCGTTGTTCGTGGCCTTGATGGCTTCGCACACGAGGACTTCCGGGATGTCGAAGAGGGCCGCGAGCTGCTGCCGGGTGATCGCCGACGTCGCGCCGCCCACGTACTTCAGGCGGTCGATGATGTCGGGGTGGTCCTGCAGCTTCGTGAACACGTCGTAGCCGAGCACGAGCTTGTTGGGCTTCATGCCGGTCACAGCGAGGATGGCGCGCACGCCCGCGCGGACGTCGGCGATCGGGTCGCTCGTGCCGTAGTTCGACCACAGGTTCGCCGGGGTCACGTCGGTGCCCCACTTGCCCGTGGTGAAGTAGTCGGCGGTCCACTGGATCTCCTTGCGCAGGAGCTGCCGCTGGGTGACGAACTGGGTGGCGTCGCGATCGCTGTTGAGGGGCGAATCCTCGTTCTCGCGGACATCGTCCGGGATGTCCTTGTGGATCGCCCACTTCTTGCAGTCGTACGACGCCGTGCCGAGGTTGTAGCCGCTGCCGGCCGACTCGGTGGCCGGCGCGCGCAGCTCGGCCTCGTCACGGAACCAGTCGTTCTTCGTGTAGACGTAGTACGAGTCGGACTTCTTGTCGACCGGCACCACGGGGAAGACCTTGGTCGCGATGTACGCGTCCTGGCTCTGGATGTAGGCGACCGAGACGTTGGTCAGCGGTCGGTTGACGTGCACCTGGGACGTGGTCGGCTGGGACATGAATCCTGCGCTCCCTGAGAAGGAAAAGGCGAAACGGAAGGCGCTAGGCCGCGCGGCCCGGGCTGGCGCAGTTCACGACGCCCGTGATGAAGCCGCCGGCCGCCGTGTTGCCGTGCTTCACGCTGCCGACGATGTACTCGGTGGTGTCGGTGCCGGGGATCTTGCGGTCGGCCTGGCCATCGGCCGAGGTGCCGATGAGCTGACCGGCGTCGAGGTCCGCGTCGCCGACGATCTTCGTCTCGCCGATCACGCAGAGATTCGCGGCATCGCCGGAGGCCGGCGCGTTCTGGAGCACGCCCGCGGGGATGTCGGTGGCGCCCGCGCAGGCGATGACCGTGCCGTTGGCGCTCCACTTCACGAAGTGGTACTGCTTGGCGCTGAGGTCCGCGCCGGCGATGGCGGAGACGTTGAGCTGCTGTCCTTCAACCATGGTGTGCGTCGCTCCTGAGAAGAGGCTGCGGGTGGGCGGCGCCTAGCCGCGGTAGAGCTTCGGGTTGGCGTCGAGCGCGGCGGCCATCGCCTGCTGGCGCGTGAACTTCGGGTTGGCGCTCAGCTGCGCTTGCACCGCCGTCTCGAGTTCGGCGGTGGCATCGGCCGTCGTGCTGTCGCTGCCCTTCGGCGCGCCCAGCTCCGCGATCGGCTGGCGGCTGGCGGTCAGCTTCGCGAAGAGCGCGGGGCTGGTCTGGTGCAGCTCGATCAGGCCCTCGCGTTCGGCCGGCGTGGCCTTGTGCGCGCGGATGAGCGCGTCGACTTCACCGGTCGACGCCGCGAGCGACAGCGTCTTCTCCGCCGCTTCGCGCTTCGTCTGCTCGGTGGCCAGGTTGGCCGAGAGCGCGGTCACCTTGCTGGTGAGGTCCGTCACGTTGGCCTGCAGCGCCGTGAGGTCGGCCGACGACACGACGGCCTCGCCCTCCTTCGGCAGCTTCGCGCGCAGCGCCTTGACGAAGTCCGTGGCTTCGAGCTGGTCGGGGTCGATCTGGACGGCGCCGCCCGTCGCGGCCGTGAGGGTGATGAGCGTCTTGGACATGAGCGGTCGGCCTCCTGTGGCGGACAAGGCGGGGTAGTTGACGACGGCTTCGACGGGGTCGCCGAGGAGCGACACGCTGCCATCGGTGCCGATGGCGTAGCCGATGCGGAAAATGCGGCGGTTGTTGTAGAAGATGGCGATCTCGCCGTCTTCCGTATCGATGAGCCAGCACGAGTAGCGGTCATCCGGCGAGGCGAACCGCTGCTGAATGGCCGCTTCGACGCGCGTCTTCTTCTCGCTGTCGAGCAGGGCCGCCATCACCAGGAGCGGCGACCGGCCGCCGCCGGTGGCCGACAGTGCCAGGGGCTGCATGCCCTGCAGGAACGGCGTGTTCGTCAGCGCACCGTTGAAGAGCACGGGGCCCAGCGATTCGCCGACGTGCGAGACCTTGTTCCAGACGATGACCGGCGAGAAGAAGCGGTACTCGCGATCACGGATGGCATCGGCGCCCGCCTCAGTCCATTCGACCTGCGCCCACAGCTCCGTGCCGTCGGCGCGGACCTCGAGCGCGCGGATCCAGCCGGCGGCCTTGCCGTCGCCCGCACCCTTGCCGTCGCTGAGGGTCAGGTGGTCGTAGTCGACGCACAGTTCGGTGGGCGGGACCGGGAACTTTCCGGACGCGAACACGGCGGCCATGTTGGCCAGGTGCTCGGGGGTGATTTCGAAGTCGCCGTAGCGGCCGGGGTCGGAGAACGCACCCGCGACGGCCACCTGAATCCACGACTCGGCGGCTCCCGAGGTCTGCGACAGCGCAGTCGCAGAGAGGCGAGAGACAAAGCCCACCATCGGCGGGCGCGTGAGAGGGGCCGTCGCAGGCATGCTCGCCTGCGAGAGTGGGGCCAGAACGGCGGAGGGTCTACGGGGTGCGTGACAGGCTGTGTGTGTTTGATAGCGCCTGATAGCGCGTGGGCAGTGTTCCCCGTGGCACGCGCATCAGCACACGCGCGGGGCCGGAGGTCACCACGCGCGTGCCGTCCCAGACCCCGAGGACCGTGCGGCCATCGTCCGCGAACACGAGCGTCCCCAGAGGCACGGCACGACCCGCGACCACGCGATCGCGACCAGCCCGCAAGGCCACCAAGGCGGTCGTCACCCCGGCGCCGACGACGCGAAAGAAGGCGCGACGCTGCATCACGACTCGCCGAGGTAGTCGATGAGCGCGTCCACGCGCACGAGCACGCGCCCGCCCACCTTCACCGTGGCCAGCGCGCCCTTGGCCTGATGCCGGCGCAGCGTGACCAGGCTCAGCCCTGTCCACCGCGCGATCTCCGACAGCGACACGTACTCGCGCCCCATCGGCACAAACGCGGGACGCTTCCGCGGGATGGGTGGCACGGCCATGATGCGGACGGCGAGGTCTGCGCAGGCCGCCATCACGCGCCAGGCGCCGGCATCGCCGTGCCCACGCGCGACACCATGACGCGCATCTTCAGCAGCTCTCCGTGCGGGGACAGATCCGCCAAGGCCTCGCCCCCGAGTTCGACCACGGCGTAGACGGCCAGGCACTTCGGGCATGCAGCCGGCCGGCGCCCATCGAACACGAGCACCGGATTCGGGGTCGTGCACAGGCACGACAGCGTGACCGCGAACTGCACGTGGTGCACCTGCACCGGTTGGCCGACGATCGGCACGTTGAGCGCGGCGGCTTGCGCCGCGGCCGCCACGGCCTCCGCGCTGGTCTTGCCAGGGATCGAACGGAACGGGGACACGGACATGGGGGACGCTCCTTACGCGACGTGCTGCCACGTCTTTCGACGGACGATCAGGGCTATGGTCATCAGGCACACATGAAACTCGGCCGCCAACGCCTTCTGCGAATCGCCAAACGTCGCGCGACCGTACGAGTTCTTACGAGCGCTCGCGTAGCGACTTCGTATCTGCGCAACCTGCGCCTCGGTCAGCTTGGCGATGCCGTGACGGCTCCCTTTGCAGGATCGACCCTTCTCGACCATGTCAGCCACGTTGTCAGCCGACGTCCCGAGAAACAAATGATCAGGTCGGCAGCATGCAGTGTTGTCGCACCGATGGCACACGAACAGCCCAGGCGGGATAGGACCATTCGTTAGCGACCACGCCAAACGATGCGCGAGGTAGTGCTCTCCGTGACGTGGGCTGAACTGACCGTAACCGTAACGAGCCGCGTTCCGCCGCCCCTGCCATTCCCAGCAGCCGTCGCCATCGACACGGCGCACAAGCGCCCAGAACCTGACATCGATCGGCGTGTCATTACGAGGCGGCATCGCTGGAACTCTTGGAATGTACGAGGTGCAAACACCTACAACTGTCCGGCTGGCCCTTATTGCCTTCGCAGTGCTGGTAGGGCGGCAGCGTCTCCCAGTACTTCTCGCTCTCGAACGGGAAGATCTGGCCGTCGAGCGCTTCGCACGCCGCGCACGTGTTGGCATCAAGCAGCGCCGAGTACTCGACGTGATCGATCTGGTCCTTCTGCGCGGTCGCCTCTGCCTGCCGCCCGATCGAGAACGCCTCGTTGATCTCGCTCTTCGCGAGCGGCAACGTGCCCTGCTCTACCTCGGGCGTCATCACCTCGACGATGCGGGAGGCGAGGTCCGCCCCGGTGAGCCCGTTGCGCTTCAGGCGCGCCGCCGACTCGATGATGCGGTTCACCCAGTAGTCGGTCTCCTTCTCGGTCGCGATCGTGGCCGAGGTCGTCAGGGCCGACTTCATCGTGCGGCTGCTGCGGCCCGCGCCGCCGGCGAGCACCACGAGGGAGGACGCCGCCACGAGGCGCACGTCGGCGCCCTGCTTGGCGAGTTCCACCTGCACTTGCGTCCGCCCGTACTGCGCGATCGTGGTGACCGCCGACTTGAACGCCGCGGTGACGGCCTTCTTGAACGGCACGACCACGCTGTCCGGGCGGCCGGCGGCCCAGCCGTCCGATCGCGACAGCTTCGAGGCGAGCACGTCGAGCTGCTTGCGGCGGATGTCGACGATCTCGCGCTGCAGCGTCACGGTGGCGTGGTCCAGCGTGTCCGGCACCTCGGCCACGTTGAAGGCGGCCAGCTCGAAGGCGGTCGGCACGCGGCTGTAGGTGCGCCCGCCATAGACCGCGCTGCGGCCCTTCAGGGCCACGCTGGCGCCGGGACGCGCCCGGAGGTCGGTCGCGGTTTCGGTCTCGCCCTTCGCGTCGTCCCGCGCGGCGTCGTCGATGTCCGGGTCGTCCTCGCCGTCGCCCTCCCCTTCCGCGGCGCTCGTGGCCGGGGCGCCTGGGAACGGAGGCGGCGTCGGGGCCTTCCGCGTGGTGGTCGGGTCCGCCGGCGGGAAGCCGAACACCTTGCGCAGCATCTCCTCGAGCGGGTCATCCGGACGGATGTAGCGGTCGCCCAGCTTCCCCAACACATCCGCCAGCTGCGCGCCGTCAACGTCGGTCACATCGTTGGCCACGAGCCGCGGGTAGCGCAGGCCCTGTACCGGGAAGTTGAACGCGCACAGCGGACGCAAGACGTGCAGCGAGAATTCATCCTCGATCGCCTGCGCGAGCGCGTAGAGGGCTGAGCCGAAGAAGTCGGTCAGCGTGCGGGTCTTCCCGCTGTTCAGCCCGTCTGGCGTGCCACTCATGAAGTCGCCGAGCACGTTCCGCAGGATCGCGCGGTCATGGCGCTGGATGGTCGCCTCGACGTCGGCGCCCGCCTTGGCGCCCTCCGCACCCCCGTGCAGCCAGGTCCACTTCCACAGGGTCGACGTGCGCAGCTGCGTCAGGCGCGAGCTGGCCATCTGCGCCAGCATCGTGTCGACCTGCGCGATCTCGTTCACGTCGGGCCCGCCGTTCACCATCTGGATCTTCGAGGCGGTCTCGACGTCGAACGACGCCATCGGCACGCCGGCCACCTGCCGGTAGACGCGCACGGCGTCGGCCTTCTCGGCCTGGAACTTGAAGAGCCAGGGCTTGTAGGCGCTCCGCAGCATCGACTCGCCGAAGTAGTTGTCGCCCTCGCGCCGGTGCACCAGGTGCACCACGCGGGACGCGGGGATCTCGATGGTGCGGTAGGTCCCGCCGCCCTTCCCGTCCTGCTTCAGGGCGCGCTGCACCACGTGGGTCAACTTGCCGCGCTCGTCCACGAGAAAGCGTTCGAGGGTCACCGGCAGCCGCGGCGCCAGCCGATCGAGCGCCACCTTCTCGCCGAAGGGCGTCGCCTTCAGGACGTAGGTCTTTTCGAGGGTGCTGCATCCGAAGTCGAGCAGCAACAACGCGTGGCGGAGAATGAAGTCCCACGTCTCCGTCATCGCCCCCTGCTCGAGCAGCACGGCCTGGCAATAGTCCGCCAGCTCCTGCTCCTGGGGCGTCGGGTCGTCTGGCGCCTGCACCGTCCACGTGGCCGAGAGCAGCGGCAACTTCAGGATCTCGAGACTGGCATGCACCTGCGGGTCGGAGCGCCGCATCTCGTCGTAAATCGTGAAGCCATGCGGGGGGGCGAGCAGGCTGTTGTAGTCGAGCCCCACGAGCCAGCCGTTGTAGTTCTCGGTGCCCGACGCGCCGATCTCCTGCGGGGTGCGCGTGATGCGGGTCGTGCTGCCGTCAGACTTCAGGGCGAGGGGCGAGTCAGCAGCCATGCGATCTCCTAGATGCGCGACGAGGGACGCGTGGTGCCGCCGGCGGTCGACGGCGGAGCAAAGACGGGCACGGCCAGCATGCGCGACAGCGCCTGCGAGCACGCATCGACCCGGTCATCGTGCGTGACCGCGGGATACCCCACGAGCTCATCGATGAATTCCTGGCACCAGATCGGCGTGACGGCCGTGTCGTAGCCGGTGCCGTCTTCCGTGGCCCGGCCGGGCACCCAGACGTTGCCGGCTTCGAACATCGGCGACACGACGCGCAGGCGCCGCTCCTTGTCGCCGTCCGCATTGACCGAGACCAGCCCTGGCACCAGGCGCCCGAGGTCGATGAGGAGGTCCGGCCCACTGGCCGTGTTCTCGACGAGGACGTAGATGGGCGTCTTGGGGTACGCCTCGCGCGTCCAGGCGTAGAGCGCCTTCACCGCGTCGCGGCCTTCCGGGTAGCTGTAGCGCTCGGTAATCGACTTCAGCAGGTGCGCCTGCGCGCCCACCTTCGCCCACGCCTGGCCGGCCCAGTAGTCGTTGGTCGTCTTCGCCTTGAGCGCCGTGTCCCAGCTCAGGTAGAGGGCCTCGACCATCGCGGGGTCGGGCCGGGTATCCGGGCGGGCGTAGCGGAACCACGCGCGCTTGATGATGGTGCCTTCCGAGGCGACCGGCGCCTGCTGCTGCTGCGCGCGGTACGTGGCGGTGCCCGCCGCCTGCCGGAGCGCCGCCTGGACGGCGGGGGTGAAGCGAGCCGGGTTCAGCAGCTCGCCGGGCTCGGTCCGCGGATCCTCCACCACGTGCGGCACCGTGCCGACCACCTCGCGGCGCCGCACCCCGGCCTCATCCACCCAGGCGCGGCACTGGTCGCGCTGAAAGACGATCCGCGTCCGGCGATCGGGCTCGAACTCGGCCGGCAGCACGAGCCACGTCCACTCGTGCTGGTCGCGGACGTGGTCGTAGAGGTCGCCCTGCCCCACGCGCTGGCCGCACAGCAGCTTCGCATCGCGGGCGGGATTGTCGACACGGTTGAAGAGCGCCGTGTCCCATGTCAGGTTGATGCGCGCCAGCTCGTTCCGGTTGCCGGCGTCCTTCAGGTCCATCGGGTCGTCGATCTGGAGGCGGCTGCCGCCTTCCCCCGTGACCCCCGCATCGAAGCCGAAGGCGATCCGCCGCCCGCGCGCGTCGTTCTCGAAGTAGGTCTTGACGTTCTGGTCGCCCACGAGCTGGAAGCGATGCCCCCACCGGCGGCGATACCACGGCGACTGCATGACCGCGCGGGCCAAGCGGGTATCCCGGGTGGCCAACCCCGTCGAGTGCGAGCCGCATAGCCAGCGGGTCTCTGGGCGCTGCGCCGGGCCCCACTCCCAGGTATGCCAGAGCGTCAAGACCGACGACTTCGAATTCCGTGGCGGCTCGTTGATGATGACGTGCTGGAGGTGCCCTTCCGTGACCCCCTGGAGCACGTCGCACTTGGCGTCGATGTGCCAGTTCCAGATGATCGGGTTCGTGGGCTCGAGGATCTTCCACGCCGCTTTCGCGTAGACGCGGAAGGACGCCTCCATCTGGCGCGTGTGCAGCTCTTCGAGGGCGAGCCACTGCCGCTCCAGCGTCGCGCGGTCAGGCGTCGCCATCGCCAGCTCGGGCGCACAGCGCGCCGCCTGCAGGAGCGCGGTCACCAGCAGGCCGCCGACCAGCGCTCGCACCGCGCGCCGTGAATCCCAGAGGCGCGGCCACGTCATGGGGCCGCATCCACCACCGCACGCGCCTGCGCCACCTGGGCCGCGAGGGCCGCATCGTCCATGGCTTCGAACGGCCGCTCCGGGGCGACCGGCTGCACGCGCATCGGGGCGTCGAGGCCGAGCAGCCGCGCACGCCGATCGAACGCCCGCAGGATCGTCGCCGCCGCCTTCGGGTTCCCCTTGCGCGCCGTCGGCGTCAGCCACTGCACGATCTCGTCGACCTGGTCGAGCGTGCGCCGCCGTTCAATCGAGACCTCGTTCGCCGGGATCTCGATGGACGCGTAGATCGCCTCGATGTCCCGGCAGATGGTCGCCTTGTCGACCGAGAGCTTTCTGGCAATGACCGCGTAGGTCAGGCTCTGGCGGGTGCGCAACTCCCAGACCTTGGCGCGACGCTCGGCGATCCGCTCCGCCTCGCCGGGATGCGGGGGGCGAGCCTTCTTGCCGGGCACCCGGCCTGGTTGCACCTTCTTGCCGTTGATGCTGGACCGGCGTGGCGCCTTGGCGGCCGTGGGGGCCATGGCGGCTACGCCAGCTCCAGATGCGAGGCGCGCGGCCCCTTCTCGGTGTCGATCACCGCCATGCGGACGGCGGCGCCTTCGGTGAGGCTCGGCCAGACGGCGCGGTGGTCCTTCTGGTGGATGAAGACGTCGCTGCCGCCGACGCGCGTCACGAACCCGAAGTGTTTGTCGACGAAGAGCTTGCGGATGGTGCCTGCGACGAGGACGTCAGCCATGTGCGCAAGGATGCGCGTGGCGTCGTGGAGAACTCAAGCGCGTGTCGGCTTTGTCGGCTCTGTCGGCAGGTTTTAGTCGTCGTCGAGGATGATGTGGGTGGGGTTGAGGCCGAGCATCACCCGACACTGCGTCACGTAGACGTCTGGCGGATCGCCGTCGAGCGCGGTAGCCACGTGCACGTCGTGCAGCGGGTCACCGAGCGGGACGATGCGCCCGCAGTTGGGGCATGTGACTGAGAGCTGCGTCTGCATGCCCGGTCATCCTACCTTCGGCAGCCGGTGCCAGCCCACCATTTCGAGGAAAGCGCGGAAGTCTTCCGGCGTGATGGCCCAGCGGCCACGCTCTCCGGGCAGGCCGATTCGAGTGGCCCGGAGGTGGCCCAAGCGGATGACCTTGTGCACGTAGTCAACCGAGCGGCCCATGTAGAGCGCGCAGTCGGCGGTGGTGAGAGGAGCATCGGGAGGCGGCATCGCCATCAGGCGGTCTCCCGGCGTCGATCGTGGCCAACGTGCCAGCCCGGCGACTGCGGGCAGCGGTAGACGGTCAGGTGGCCGGGGCGCTGCCCTTCCACGCGCTCCTTCCGCTGGAAGCGCTTCAGCTCGGCCTTCGCGGTCGAGCGATTCCGGTGGAGAACCTTGCGACAGGCGCCGCACTCCCGCTTCGGCAGTTCCAAACGCATCTCTCCCGATCGGCTGCCCGCCATCAGACCTCCAGGAACAGGAACGGCGCCGCAACAACTTCCCCGCGCGCCGGCGTCCGCACGATGCCGAGGGTGTTCAGACGGCCGAGCGGCTCGCTGAACCCGCCCGACCGGATATTCGAGTAGCCGCAGGCCGTGCCGAGCGCCTCCTTCGTGAGGGACATCGGGTAGTGGCGCAGCAACTCACGCAGCAGCTTCTGCTCGGGCCCGGTGAGCTTCGCGAGGACGCGGGCCTGCATCTCCTCCGGCGAGGTGGGCGCCGCCTGCAGGACCGTGAGCGCGCGGCCGGCGTCCGTGATGGCCAGCTTCCCTACCTGGGGCGAGACGACGTGGCCCGCGGCGACCAGGCGGCCCAGCGGTTCCGAGAAGCCGCCGGACCGGACGTTGGTGTAGCCGGCGAGCAGGCCGACCTGGATCTTGTCGGCCGGGTGGAGGCCGAGCACTTCGAGCTCGGCGACGGCGTTGAGGATCTTCTGCTCAGGCCCGGGGAGGGTGCTGCCGGCGATCTGCGGCACGGCCACGCACCGCGCCATCTGCACGACGGCGTCGCGCGTCGGGCCAGGGCGCGTCAGCCCGGGGTTGATGGAGGGCGAGATGCGGAGCTGGGAACCCGGGGCTCGGGGCTCAGGGCTCACGCGACGGAGCTTCTCGAGGATGGTCCGGATGCCCTTGCGGTCGAACAGGTCGTCGAGCTGCTCGCGGGCCTTCGTCACAGCCGCCGGCGCCGCGGCCTGCAACGCGTCGAGCGCCTCGCCTACCTGTCGCAGCATCCGCGTCTCTGTCTGCGCGACCTTGTCGAAGATGGCATCCATGGCCTTCTCGAGCGCCAGCAACTGCTCGCGGTCCGCGTTGGTCAACACCTCGACGGTCTTCGCAGGCCCCTGTACCGTCGGCGCAGAACCGGAAGCGGCCCGCTCCAACTCCTTGATACGGCGGTCTTTCTCGGCGAGCGCCTTCCGGAGCTCGCGCGGGTCGTCCGCCTTCGCCTTCTCGATGGTCGCCGCCATGTCCTGCCGAAACGCGTCGAGGTCGACGGCCGCGGCGTTCTTCGGCTCGAAGGCCTTCCCGCCACTCTCGGGCGTCTTCGAGCTGTCGAATGTCTCGGGTAGCAGGAAGCGCTGGCGCTGGAAGATGCCGGCGCCGCTCGGCCAGCCCGGTGCCCACACCCACCCCTCGCCCTGCACCAGCGTGGCCAGGCTCTCCATCAGGGCGGCACGCTGCTCGAGCGTGCCGTGCACGTCGATCCACGCGTCGATGGCCTTCCGGTCCTGCGGCGCGATGGTCTGCAGCACGATGAGGATGCCGATCTGCGTGAGCAGGTCCTTGTTCAGCACCGCCGACCGCTGCGTCAACATGGTGACGCCGATGCCACGCTGGCCACCGCGGCGGACCAGGTCGCTGGCGGCGCCCACCATGCGGGCCTCGTCGGCGAATGGCTTCTGCGGGGCGATGGCGTCGGCCTCGTCGATGATCAGCATCATCGGCGTCCGGTGCTTCTCCTGCGCCTTGAGCCGATACAGCGTCTCCATGAACGCGGTCATGAAGCGGCAGACCTCGCCCTTCCGGAACTTCGACAGGTCGAGGATGACGCTGGCGCGCTGCTCGACGACCAGGCGAGCCACAAGCTCGCCACCGGTGGCCTCGAGCTCGACGTCGCCGTGCTCCCCGCCCAGCACGATGAACGGCAGACCCGGGGACTTGCCGTCACGGGCGAAGCGCAGCCCCCACCAATCCCCCTTGGGGTCGGCGACGACGACCTGCTGCCCGGCGCGGTGCAGCTGCTCGGCCAGACGTCGGGCGGTGGTGCTCTTGCCGGCGCGGCGCTTCGCCAGGAGGGCAATGCTTTCGGTCACGGCGGCGAGCGGCAGGTCGAGGCCGGTGGCCATCTTCAGCGTCTTCATGAGCGTCCCTTCCTCAGAACGCCACCCGGCCGAGGCCAGGTGGCAGATAGAGCCGCATGACACGCATGCGCGCCTCGGCCTCGTCGGTCCCCCGGATGTCGATGACCGGTCCGACGACAGCTGCTTCGGTGTCCGACACACGGCGCCGGATATGGAGGACCGGCCGGCCTCGCTCCACCCATTCGCCGAGGGCGGCGTCGCCGACCCCGGCCAGGATGCGCCGCGCCATCGCTTCGCGCGCCGCTTCGTCTTGAATTCGTCCTACGCTCGCGTGCCACACGGGCCCGCCGAATCCCATCTCCTGTCACTCGTAGCCCGCGTTGACGGTCAGCACCACCGTGGCGCCGCCGAAGGTGAACGCGAACCGCGGGTGTGCCGTCTCAGCCGCGAGTCGGCAGGGGTGCTTCAGCGCGGTCTGGTGCTTCGCCGACAGGTCATCGCGTGCACCGCGAAACGAAGTGAAGGGGCTTCCCATCTACGCGCCTCCAATGAGTGCCGTCAGCTCACGCGCGGCCAGCGGCGGCAGGTCCCACAGGCCCTGGGCACCGCGTACGGTCAGCGGCTGTGGCAGGCGCACGATCTCTTTCAGGAGCCAGCACCACGGGCCGTGGGCATGCTGGTGGCCGGCGAGCAGGTCCGGCAGCTGCGCAAGCCGCACGCAGTCGTAGAGCGTCGCGATGGCCACGACGGCGCCGAAGACCATGCCTGGGAACTCGGCCTCGGAGTCCTCGTCGAGCCAGTCGCGGGAGCGTCCGGCGTGGATGGCGAGCGGGCCGCGGTAGCGGGTCGGCCATTCCCGGTTCTCGATCGGCTTCGCGCCGATGGCGATGAGATGGGCGTAGGGCTGACAGACGGTCAGGGCCTTCATGACGGGTGCACCACGCCGCGCGCGCCCTGCCGCAGCTCGCGGAAGTCCAGCAGCGCCCGGCCGGCCGCGTCCTCGCTGAGGCCGACCGTCTGCGTGAGGAACTGGAACAGCATCTGGTCGGTGGCCGCCGCCTCGATCGCGCCCTGCAGTATGCCGACGACTTCGCGCGCCTTGGCCAGGTCCATCTGGGCGAGCTCGCCGTTCAGGACGAACTCGACACGGCCTTCCTTCGTGGCCCGGCTCAGCAACGAGCCGACCTCGATGCTGTCCCCGCTGGTGGGGCGCGGCTCGAGGGCGCGGAGCGCGATGCCGTGCATGTCGATGACCTCGCCGTCGGCGTTGGTGTGGAACGCGTGGTCACAACTGGCGGCCGCCAGCAGCGCTCTGACGGCGGCGTAGACCGTGCGGGGCACCTCGAGGACCGCGTAGGTGTGGGTGCTCCTCATCGGCGGTTCGCTTTCCGGCTGGCCGCCTGCATCTCACGCTTCGCCTTCCGCTGCCGGTCGCGCTTCGACTTCCGCTCCTGGGCGTTGCGGCGCTTCACGAGTCGGGAGAGCCCCTCGAGGGCCGTGCGCTCACCGGTGACGAGGTGCTCCTCGGGCACACCGGCCGCGACGGCCTCTTCGCGAGAGTCGTAGATCTGTCCTGTGCGGGTATCCATGGGTTGGGGGTCCTTTCAGGCAATGGGCCGGACAGCCGGCAGGGTGACGGGGTGGCCGTTTGCGAGTGCGAGCAGCACGTCGGCATGGCACGGGGTGCCATGGGTGCACCAGCACGCCAGGTCGCGGCCGCGCAGCGCCTCGAGGTCCGTGCGCAGCGCAGCCAGGGCGCGCTTCTGGCGCTCGACGCGCTCCTCCGACTTCGAGACGCACAGGTAGCCGCCGGCGGCCAGCAGCGTGTACAGCTCCACGCACTCCGCGCGGGTGCCGTCCTCGCCGACGACGAAGGGGTTACCCCACTTCGTCGTGCGGTCCACCTTCACGGCGCCGGGCGGCAGGCGGAAGCCTTTCCGGCGCGAGAGCTGCAGCCGCTGCGGCCGCGGACTCGCCGAGCAGGTGTGCGCGACGCCGGCCGGCACGTCCGCCTGGCAGAGCGGGCACCGGGTGGGCGCGGTCGAGAAGATCGAGCAGCCGCCGTAGGAGGCGCGGATCTTCATGGCCGCCGCCCGGTAAGATGCGCCCGTCGGCGCCTGACGACTTCCTCGCGCAGCAGCCGGCCAGATGGACCTTGGACGGGTTGACAGACCGCGCAGCGCCACGCCTGCCCACCTCGGACGCCGATGCCGTAGGTGCCAAGGTGCGCCGGAAGGGCGAGCTGGCACGTCTCGCACCTTTCACTCTCAGCCGGCGCGTCCTTGATCGCATCTAGCGGCTCCCCGGAGAGGGTGTGTCGGCAGATCGCGCATCGATGGTGCTCGCCGACGACAACCACGAGGGGGTGTGCGCACACCGCCGGAGGTGCCTCGCTGGGCGGCTCATCGCTCGGCAGGACGCGGTAGGTGCGCGCCGTCACGCCGTTGAGTCCGAGCGCCCGGATGCTGTCGCTAAACCGTTCCCACGCGGTGCCTTCGCCTCGCCGGTCGGCAATCGCGCACGCGGATCGCAACAGGTCGGCCATCTCATGCATCACGGGCGGCGCCGGCTGCGACCCGGCCGTCAGGGTCTCGCTCAACACGCCGGGAACATGGCCACACGTAACGCACGGCCCTGAGACACGCGGGTCGTAGCCGTCCGCCATCGACGATCCGACGCTTCCTGCTGGAGGCTGGTGAAGATGTCCGCCGCATAGCCGCACGAGATCGACCAGAGACTCGCGCACGAAGTCTATTGGCGCGTGCCGAAACGTGTTCGCACACTGCATCTCGCCGTCGTCGCCGTAGAGCACGCCGACCGGGCACCCATGGTTCAGCCACAGGAAGCGGCGCAGTAGCAGTGCCGTCTCTCCGGCTGTCCGCTCGTCTGTGCCCAGCTCGGGGTCAACGTCGGTCAAGCACAACAACTCACGCGCATGGGCGAGGAGCTCCGGCAGCACCTGGGGGCTGGCCCACACGATGCGGCTGAGCACGTTCACGAGCTGCACATAGGTTGGCTTCATGCTCTCCTCCGAAACGGCGCCACGGCCGACTTCGCCTTCTTCCGCACGACCGGCTTCGTGAGCCGCGCCGCGGGCGCCCACGGCCCAACGCGCTGCTCGCCGGACTGCTGGCGCACCTTCAGTTCAGCCGCCTGCCGCGCCGCTTCGGCTTTCAAATCCTCACGCCGGCGGAGCGTGTCGGCGTCTGGCCAGGAGGCGCTCATGCGTCGAGCCTCGTAGTCGCCGAGCCCGGCGCGACCTCCTCGTCCTCCACGGCAAGCGCGTACTCGCCCGTCGACATCGAGGCCATCAGCAGCGCCAGCGCTTCCTCGAACGCGCGCGTGGCCCGCGCGAGCCGGAATGCCGAGACGAACTCGACCGTCGCGCTGTGGGTGTAGCCGAGCCGCCACTGCTCCACCGCGAAGTCGGCCACGTGCCCGACCTGCCGGATGCCGACGTCGCGCTGCTTCTGCAGCTCGGCGAGCACCGTCAGCGTCCAGTGCCCCTCCGCGCCGTCCGCCAGCGGCGGCGTGGGCGGGTCGAGACGCGCCAGCAGTGCGGTCAGCGACCGCTCGACCTGGTCGACGAGCACGACCTGGCGTTCGAACGTCAGCAGCTCGTCGTTAGTCTGCCACTCGCGCACGTCCTGCAGCAGCTGCCGCGCCTGGCGCAGGTCCTCCATCAGCGGGGTTCTCGGAGTCGTCGTCATGTCTGCGTTCCCTTCTCACGTTGCAGCGCGTGCCAGGCCTGGTCGGGGCCGACAAAGAGGCGGCCGTCCGGCGCCCGCCAGACCGTGGGGCGCACCGGCGCCCAGCCGGCGGCCTCGAGCTCGCGCGTGCGGGTCTCGGTCTCGTCGCTCGTGGCCATCACGGAATCCCGTAGGTCGTTCCGCGGCTCTTCCCCTGCCGGTCGACGTCGCCGGCTGCCACGAGGTCGACCAGATGCTGCCGCACGGCCTCCGGGGTGACCTTGGCGCGCGCCGCGATGTCGCGGCAGGTCCGGCGCTGGCCGTCGGCCAGGACGTCGAGGATCAGGGCCTTCGTGCCCGTGGCCTTCGCGGCGCCGCGGCGCGCCGGCTTCTCGCCGGTCAGCACCCGGAGCGACTCGATGGCGCGGTCGAGCGCGCCGAGGCGGGCCTGCAACTCCGCGACCTTCGTCGCCTTCTCGGCGCGTTCGGCTTCCAGCTTCTTCAGGAGGGTCTTCTCAGTCATCGGTCAGGGACTCCCGCGCGCGACGGCGCGTCATGCTTCGGCCATCACCAGGCGGTACAGCCGGTCCACCTTCGCGGCCGTGCGCGCCAGCACGCGCGGCCCCGTGATCTGCAGGTGCGGCGTGCGGGCCCGCGACCCCAGCCGCCGCGCGAGTTCCCCGCGCGTGAAGCCTTCGTGCAGCAGCACCCGGAGCTGGCGTTTCGTCTGGCCGGCGCCGATGACGGCGTGGTCAGCGACGGCGTCGCGCGTCACCGCGAGGATCCGGCGGGCCGTGGCCGCCCGGATCTGCGTCCGCGTGCCGCGGCGGATGGCCGCAAGCACCGTGCGGCTGACGTCGCAGGCCTCGTGCACGGCGGTCCGACCGACGCCCGCC
>JALHON010000036.1 GCA_022842985.1 Acidobacteriota bacterium
GGTCTACGCGCAGGACGTGCAGCAGGAGATGCTGGCCGCGACCACGCGGCGGGTGCGGCGTGAGGGGCTCGCGAACGTGACGCCGGTGCTCGGCCGCGGCAGCGATCCGGCGCTGCCGCCCGGCGCGCTCGACGCCGCGCTCGTCGTCGACGTGCTCCACGAAATCGAAGACCGGGAGACGCTGCTCGCCAATCTGGGCCGCGCGCTCAAGCCCGGCGGCCTCATCGGCATCGTGGACTTCAGACCGGGTGGCGCGGGCCCCGGGCCCGATCCCGGCGAGCGCGTGCCGCCGGAGGCGGTGGAACGCGACGCCGCGCGCGCCGGCCTCGTGCTCCGGCGGCGCGAGACGTTCCTGCCGTTCCAGTACTTCCTGGTCTTCGGCCGTCAGGAGACGACGGCCACGCCCGACGCCGGGGCGCCTAGCGCGCGAACACGCGGCGCAGCGCCGGCACGGCCGCGGCCATGAGCAGCACCTTCGCGAGGTCGGCCGCCGCGAAGGGCAGGAACGCCGCGAACGACGCACCCGGCAGCGTCACCATCGCCCACGCGATACCGCCCGCGTACAGGGCCACGGCACCGGCGAGCATCGACACCACGGCACCGGCGTAGTGGCGGGCAAGGCCGCGCTCGGCCAGCAGGCCGGTCACGAACGCCGCGACCGGGAAGGCCATCAGGAAGCCGCCGGTGGGCCCGAGGAGGCGCGCGGCGCCTGGCAGCAGCACGGGGGACCATGCGAACATCGACGCGCCGACGATGCCGGCCGCGAGATACAGCGCCTGGCTGGCGGCGCCGAGGCGGGCGCCGAGCACCGCGCCGGCCATGAGCACGGCCACGGGCTGCAGGGTGAAGGGAATCATCGTCCCGGGCAGCGTCAGGCTGACCTGCGAGGCCGCGCCCGTCAGCGCGGTGGCGAAGAGCACCGCACCGGCGGCAACTCCGGCGCTCGCGAGACGGGCGTCCGGACGGGCGGCGGGGGCGGAGACGGCGGCGCGAAGGTTCGACATGCGCGGAATGTTATCAACATGCGTACAGCACTGACAATCGCCGGCAGTGATTCGGGGGGCGGGGCCGGCATCCAGGCCGACCTCAAGACGTTCGCCGCCTTGGGCGTCTACGGCACCTCGGCCATTACCGCGCTCACCGCGCAGAACACCGTGGCCGTGACCGGTGTGCACCTGGCGCCGCCCGAGTTCGTGACCGCGCAGATCGACGCCGTGGTCACCGACCTCGGCTGCGACGCGGTGAAGACCGGCATGCTCGCCACGGCCGCGATCGTCGAGGCGGTGGTGGCGGCCATCACGCGCCATCACCTGCCCAACGTGGTCGTCGATCCGGTGATGGTGGCCAAGAGCGGCGACCACCTGCTCGCCGCCGAGGCCGTGGACGCGGTGCGCCGCCGTCTCGTGCCGGCCGCCCGCGTCGTCACGCCGAACATCCCCGAAGCGGAGGTGCTCACCGGCCTGACGATCCGCACGCTCGACGAAGCGGCCGCCGCCGGCCGCGCGATTCTCGCGCTGGGCGCGGGCGCCGTGGTGGTCAAGGGCGGACACCTCGACCGCGACGACATCGTCGACGTGCTCGTCACGCCCGCCGGTGTCGTGCACCTCACCGGGCCCCGAGTGCCCGGCGTGCACACGCACGGCACCGGCTGCACCTTCGCGGCGGCGATGGCGGCGCGGATGGCCCTGGGCGACGACGTCGAGGCGGCGGCGCGGGCCGCGCAGGCCTACGTGCGCGAAGCGATGCGGGCCGGCGTGCCTCTCGGCGCCGGGCATCGCCCGCTGGATCACCAGTGGGCGATGCGGCAGGGCTGATCCGGCTCGAATCGCCGCGACCCGCTATACTTTCAGGTTGCCGGGAATGACGTCCGCCACCGCCATCACGAGCGACCCCCTGTCGGCCGAGGCCGTGCTCCGCGCGGTGGAAGGCCCTGGCGCGGGCGCCGTCACGACCTTCGTCGGGCTGGTGCGCGACCACAACGTGGGCCGGAAGGTCCTCTGGCTCGACTACGAAGCCTACGCGCCGCTCGCCGAGAAAGCGCTCGGCATCATCATCGCGGAAGCCGAAGCACGCTGGACCGGGGCCCGCATGGCCATCCACCACCGCACCGGCCGGCTCGAGATCGGCGAGGCCAGCGTGGTCATCGCCGTGGCCACGCCGCACCGCGCCGATGCCTTCGCCGCCTGCCGCTACGCCATCGAGCGCATCAAGCAGATCGTGCCGATCTGGAAGCACGAACACTTCGAAGGCGGCGAGGTCTGGATCGAAGGCGCGACGGCGGATGCCAACGACGAGGCAGCGCGCGAGGCGGCGCTGAAGATCGCATGCGCGTGAACGTGAAGCTCTTCGCGCGGCTGCGGGAGCTGGTGGGCCAGGGTGAGCTGACGCTCGACGTGCCCGGCGCCACCACCGTGGCGGATGTGTGGGCGGCGCTCGTCGCCGCGCACCCGGCCGCCGAGGCCTACGCGCGCTCGATGTCGTGCGCGGTGAATCTGAACTACGCGCGGATGACCACCCCGGTCGCCGACGGCGATGAGGTCGCGTTCCTGCCCCCCGTGTCGGGCGGCAGCGGCGCGGCCGTGAGGTAAAGGCGAGATGTTCGACAAGCTGGCCAGCGTGGAAGGGCGCTACGAGGCCATCGCGGCCGCGATGTCGTCGCAGGACGTCCAGAGCGACGCCAACGAGTACCGCAAGCAGGCCAAGGCGCTCGCCGAAATCGAGCCGCTGGTGCTCGCCTACCGCGACTACCGCGCGGTCGAGGCGCAGATCGCGGATGCGACCGAACTTGCGGCGAGCGGCGATGCCGACATGGCGGAGATGGCGGCCGAGGAACTCAAGGGCCTGTCGGCACGCAAGGACGCCCTGCTCGCCGAGATCAAGATCCTGCTGCTGCCGAAGGATCCCAACGACGAAAAGAACGTCCTCCTCGAAATCCGCGCCGGCACGGGCGGCGAAGAAGCGGCGCTCTTTGCCGGCGATCTCTTCCGGATGTACAGCCGCTACGTCGAGAAGCAGGGCTGGAAGATGGACGTGATGTCGCTCAGCGAGATCGGCCACGGCATCCGCGAAGTCATCGTCAACATCGAAGGCCAGAAGGTCTATAGCCGCCTCAAGTTCGAAAGCGGCGTGCACCGCGTGCAGCGCGTGCCCGACACCGAAGCGAGCGGCCGCATTCACACCTCGACGGCCACCGTGGCGGTGCTGCCGGAAGCCGAGGAAGTGGACGTGCACATCGAGCAGAAGGACCTGCGCATCGATACCTTCTGTTCGAGCGGCCCCGGCGGCCAGAGCGTCAACACGACGTATTCGGCCATCCGCATCACGCACCTGCCGACCGGCCTCGTCGTGTCGCAGCAGGACGAGAAGTCGCAGATCAAGAACCGCGCGAAGGCGATGAAGGTGTTGCGGGCGCGCCTCTACGAGATCGAGCTGCAGAAGCAGCAGGACGCCCAGGCCAAGGAACGGCGCGGCCAGGTGGGCACCGGCGAGCGCAGCGAGAAGATCCGCACCTACAACTTCCCGCAGAGCCGCATCACCGACCACCGGGTGAACTTCACCACGCACCAGCTGCCGAGCGTGCTGAACGGCGACCTCGCCGAACTGCTCGATGCGGTCATCACGCACTACCAGGCCGAACGTCTCAAGGAAGCGACCGACTCGAACCCGTCGCCCGACGCCGACACGGGGAAGAAGTAACCCGTCCCATGCGCCTGCGCGAACTGGCCGACGGCGCGAGGCGGCGCCTCGAGGCCGCCGGCATCCCCAGAGCCGAAGCCACGCTCGATGCCGAGCTGCTGGCCAGAGACGCGCTCGGCTGGGATCGCGCCACCTGGCTCGTGCGACGCGACGAGGACGAACGCGCCGTGGACGCGCTCACGATCGGCGCGCGCGGCATCGGCGCCTTCCGGGCCGCCTTCGATGCCCTCGTGGCGCGGCGTGCGCGGCGCGAGCCGATGGCCTACATCCGCGGCACGCAGGAGTTCTACGGCCGCGAGTTCCTCGTGGGTCCGGGGGTGCTGATTCCGCGGCCGGAAACCGAGCTCATCGTCGACGAAGCGAAGGCCGCGGCGATGGGCCGCCGCACGCCACGGCTCGCCGACATCGGCACCGGCAGCGGCTGCCTCGCCGTCACGCTCGCGCTCGAGCTACCGTCGGCGCAGGTCGTCGCCACCGACATCTCGGGCGAGGCGCTGACGATCGCGCGCGGCAACGCCGCCGCGCACGAGGTCGGCGGACGCATCACGTTCGTCGAGACGTCGTACCTCTCGGGCATCGCCGGCGCGTTCGACGTCATCGTCTCGAACCCACCCTACGTGCGCGAGACTGACGCGCCGTCGCTCGCGCCCGAGGTGCGCGACCACGAGCCGCGCGAGGCGCTCTACGGCGGCGAGGACGGGCTGCGCGACATCCGCGCCATCGCTCAGGCGGCGACCACCGCGCTCAAGCCGGGCGGCGTGCTCGTGATGGAAATCGGGATGGGGCAGGCGAAAGCGGTGACCGGCGTGCTGACCGCGGCGGGGCTGGGGGCGGAACTCACGCTCCGCCACGACCTGCAGGGCATTCCCCGCGTGGCCGTGGCGCAGCGTCCGTGAACTAGCGGTTCGGAATGACGAGTTCCTGCCCGGGGTGGATGAGGTCGGGGCTCTTCAGCTTGTCCTTGTTGGCGTTGAAGATGTCCATGTAGCGGTTGGCGTCGTCGAGGTGGACCTTGGCGATCTTCGACAGCGACTCGCCCGGCTTCACCACGTGGATGCCGTGGATGTCAGTGCGTTCGGCCCTGACGTCGGCCGCCACTTCGTTCTCCCAGCCGGCGTGCTTCTTGATCGCGTCCCACAGCAGGTCGCGTTCGAGCGCGTAGGTCGTGGTGCCGGCGATCTGCACCTTGCCGCCGGCTTCCTTCATCGAGAAATTGCGCACGCCGAGCGTCGTGGCGAGACCTTCGAGAGCCTTGTACTTGTCGATCATGTGAGTTCTCCTTGCGTGCGGCCGCCGTTCCACGGAGGCGGCATGGTGCCTGAGTCAGGGGGAATCGTCCCTCGCATCATGACACGCGGACGCGACGGTTTGTCACACGCCGCGGCGCCTGCCTATACTCGCGGCATGAGCTGCCTGTTCTGCCGGATCGTGAGCGGCGAGATTCCCGCCAAGAAAGTGTTCGAGGACGACGATGTCGTCGCCTTCGAAGACATCAATCCCCAGGCGCCGCTGCACGTGCTGGTGGTGCCGCGCGCGCACGTCGCCACGCTGAACGATCTCGGCGACGGCCACGACCGGCTGGTCGGCGTGATGGTGCGGCGGGCGGCGGCGATCGCCGCCGAACGCGGCGTGGCCGCCCGCGGCTATCGCACGGTCTTCAACTGCAACGGCGATGCCGGCCAGACGGTGTTCCACATCCACCTGCACGTGCTCGGCGGACGCGCGCTCGCCTGGCCGCCGGGCTAATCGCGGCGGCCTCCGGGCACGCTCGTGCTGCCGGAGCGCCCTGCGGAACGTATGCCGTGCCACGCGTGCAGGGGCCCGAGCACGACGTAGAGGAACCCGGCCAGCCCGGCGCGCTCGAGCGGAAGCACCAGCGCCATCCCGACCGAGACCAGTCCGACGCCCATGCTCAACGTGTGCGCCATGGCAATATCCAGGCTCTGCCTCGTCTCCCCGGGATCACGTCCCTGCGCACGGGCGCGGCCGGCGCCGTGGCGATACATCAGCGCGAAGATCGCGAACACGGCGGCAAACCCCAGCCCGTAGACGACGAGCAGCAGCCGCGACTGCCCTGTGGTCACCGTCACGCGCTCGCCGGCGAGGAACGTGAACATGAACTTGAGGGGATAGACGTAGAAGAGAACGACGAACAGCAGCACGGCATTCAGCGTCAGGGTCACCCCGTCCGCCAGCGGATGCCGGCGGAAGAAGCGCTGATGTTCGTACCAGATCCAGTAGAGCACCGCGAAGCTGGCCGCGAAGGCCACGAAGCCGCGCATCGTGGCGGCAAGTTCATCGAAGGTGTCAGGCACCTCGAGCGCCACGACCAGCAGGGTCAGCGCGAAGCCGAACACCGCGTCGCTGAACGCTTCGAGCCGTGAGGAGTCCGACACGCGGGGTTCAGGCGTCCTTCTTCGCCAGCAGGTAACGGCCACGGTGGTGCGGCCGGTCGAGAGAGAAGTCCACGACGCGGTAGCCGCGCGTGAAGTAGGTCTCGAAGATCTCGCGCGTCTGCAGGCGCCACTCGAGGGCCAGCGCCGGCGCCTCGCGCTGCATGTCGGTGAAACCCATCGGAATCTCGAGGGTGAGCCGCCGGTCATCGCGCGCGAGGAACACGTCGGAATTGGCCAGCCACGCCTGCGCGCGGTGGGTGGTGTTGATGGGCGCCGCGTCCGCGACCTCGTGCGTGGTCACCGGGATGAGCTCGCCCGGCGCCACCCGCCGCGCCACATGCGGCTTCGCAATCCACCACTGTGCCACCAGGCGGTCCGTGGGCGTGCCCTTGTGCAGCACGCTCGTCGACTCGCCGTAGACGTTGCGGTGGTATTCCTCGGCCACGACGCCGAGCTTCGTGAAGTTGAGGTGCGCGTTCATCGCCTGCAGCGGGTCGTAGGTCCACTCGATGAGCTCGTAGCCCTGCGCCAGCGCCCGATCGCGCTGCGCCAGCTTGAGCGCGCGGCCGAGGCCGCTGTTGCGGTACTCGGGCAGCACGCCGAGCATGTGCGACCACTGCAGCACTTGCCCCGGCTTCATGCCGACGATGGAGTACACGAACCCGACCATGCGGTCGGTCTCGTCGTAGGCGCCAATCAGGATGGCGCCGCGCTTCACCGTGATCGTGAAGACAGGCAGCGTCACCATGTCGTTCAGGTCGGTGAAGCCCCAGACCTGGGCCTCCAGGTCCATCACCTGGCGGAAATCGTCGGCGGAGTGCAGATCGCGGAAGCGCAGCTCAGACATCGGAGTGACGAGTGTAGCGAGTCGGGGTGGCCGGCGGGAAGTCCGGCCCGGCGGGGCTCAGCGCGCCGCCGGTTCGGGCCAGAGGAGCGGCGGCAGTTCGTGTAGCCGGCGGATGAGCGGCACGTGATCGGGGCGGGCCTCGGAATCGTCGCCGGAGCGCCGCAGCCACACCGCACGCAGGCCGGCACCGAGCGCGCCATGTACGTCGGCTTTCAGGCTGTCGCCGACCATGAGCGCCTCGCCGGCGGTGACGCCTGCCGCCGTGAGCGCGGCCTCGAAGATGCTGGGGTGCGGCTTCATGTAGCGCGCCGGATGCGCCGAGACGTGTGTGCGCACGTACCGGTCGAGCGCGAAGTGCGTGGTGAACGCTTCGAGCGACCGGTGGGAGTTGGAGATGACGCCGAGTTCCAGCCCTTGTGCCGCGAGCGTCGGCAGCACGTCGTGCACGTCGTCGTACAGGTCGAAATGGTGGTTGGCCGCCCAGGCTTCGTAGATCTCGGCCGCGGCGTGGCGCACGCCGTCGCCGGTGCCGCCCATCTGCTCGATGATGGCCGCCGTGTAGTTGATGAAGAGATCGTGGTCGTAGAGCGGATCGGCGAGATCGTCGAGCATCGGCTGCGCGAACGCCACGGCGGCGGCGAACCGCGCCGCGTCCACGCGAATGCCGTACTCCGCGCAGGTGGCCGCATACCCGGGACCATGGAAGCGCGGCCCGGGATGGATGAGGGTGAAGTCCACGTCGAAGAACACGGCGCGGACGGGCGCGGCGGCCTGGGTCATGCGGCGGGACCGCTCCATGGCCCGGCCACGACGACGACCACGCGAGCCGGATCGAGCAGCCGGCGGGCCACACGCGCCACGTCGTCGTGGGTCACCTCCGCGATCCGCTGCGGCAGACGCGCGTCGTGGTCGATGCCGAGTCCGTAGACCTCGGCCGAGAGGAGGAAGCCGGCGATGCCGGCGTTGGTCTCGAGCTGGCGCGGCAGCGAGCCGATGAGGTACCGCTTCGCGTCATCCACTTCAGCGGCGGTGAAGCCAGTCGTGAGCACGGCCGTCAGCTCGGCGTCGATGGACGCGATCGTGCGCTCGACGTTGTCGCTCGACACGCCGGCCCGCACCATGAGCGGCCCGGCGTCGAGCCCGGCATCCATGCTGCTGTAGACGTAGTAGGCCATGCCCTGTCGCTCGCGGATGCTGTCGCCGAGACGGCCGCCGAGCGCGTATTGCCCGAGCGCGTTGTTCATCACGAGCGCCGCGTAGTAGTCGGGGTCGCCGCGGGACAGTCCCACGTTGCCGTAGGCGACGTCGGCCTGCGACTTGTCGGGCATCGGCTTGACGATGAGCGCGCGATCGGTGCGCGCAGCGGGCGCCGGCGGAAGCGGTATCGGCGTGGGCAGGCCGCTCCAGTCGGCGAACCCGCGGCTGATACGGTCGGCCAGCTTCCCGGCGTCGATGTCACCAACGGCCACGACGATGGCGGCGGCGGGCACGAAGTAGCGCTGATGGAACGCCACCAGATCGGCACGTGTCAGCGCGGCCACGGCGTCGTGGGTACCGCGCACGGGCCGGCCCAGCGGGTGGCCGTCCGGGTAGAGCGCCGCCTGCAGCGCGTCCACCGCGACCGACCCCGGATCGTCTGCGGCTTCCTGGATGCCGGTGATGAGTTCGGCGCGCCGCGTCGCCACTTCCCCCTCAGGGAACGTCGGCTGGCGCGCCACGGCGGAGGCGACCGGCAGCACCGCGCCGATGTCGTCCACGAGACACGTCGCACTGACGACCACCTGCTGCCGGCCCGCGCCCACCGACAACGAGGCGCCGCGCCCTTCGAGTTCGTCGGCGATGGCGTCGGCATCGAAGCGGGTCGTGCCCTTGTCGAGCACGCGCGCCGTCAGCGCGGCCGTGCCGGGAGACGTTGCCGGGTCTGCCGAGGCGCCGGCGTTCACGCCGATGGCGAGTGACACGGCCGGAATGAGTGGATTGCGGGCGGTGATGACCGTGAGGCCGTTCGGGAGCACGCGGCGCACGGGGGCCAGCGCCATTACCGGGCCTCGATTTCGCCGGTTGTCGGTTCGAAGATGCCGATGGTGCGGTTGTCGGGCACGAGGTACGTCCGAGCGGCGGCGTGGATGGCTTCGGGCGTCACGGCGGCCAGCCGGTCGCCGATCGTGGTCCAGTCGCGCCAGCTCGCGATCGTCGCGAAGTAGCCGAGCTGGTGCGCGAGGTCGGTCACGCTGCCGGCGTCGAACACGAAACGCGCGCGCAACTGGGCCAGCACTTTGTCGGTCTCCTGCGGCCGCGGCCCGTCAGCGGCGAAGCGCGTGCACTCATCGAGCACCGCGCGCTCGACGGCTCCGATCGACTGCCCGTGCGCCACCGTGGCCGCGATCGAGTAGAGGAACGGCTCGGCCGTCGGCGCGAGGAAGCCGCCCACCGACGAGGCGAGGCCGGTGTTCACGAGGCCGCGGTAGAGCCGCGCGCTGCGCTGCGGCGTGGCGACGCCGCCGCCCGACCAGATGTTCAGCCCGGAGGCGCCGGTCAGCATCGCGTCGAGGGCGAGCATCGGGAAGAAATCGGGGTCGGTGAACGCGGGCGCGTGGAAGACGGCGCGCCAGTAGGCCGTGGTGCCGGGCTTGCGCAGGTGCACCCGCCGTTCGCCGCCCTGCGGCGGCTCGACGGTGGTCGGCCGGCGCGCCGGGACGCCCGACACGATGCCGCCGAACTGCTGCTGCACGCGTCGCACGACATCCGCCGTGTCCACGTCGCCCACCACGACCAGCGTCGCGTTGTTCGGCACGTAGTAGCGGCGATAGTGGCCGTACAGATCCTCGCGGGTCATCGTCTTCAGGTCCGACAGCCAGCCAATGGTGGGGTGCCGGTAGGGATGGGCCTTGAACGCCGTGGCCGTGATCTCGGTATCGAGGCGCTGTTCCGGGTCGTTCTCGCCGCCCTGGAGTTCCGAGATGATGACGGTGCGTTCCGATTCGCAGTCCTCGGGGGTGTAGAGACAGCTCGCCATGCGTTCGGCCTCGATGAAGAGCATGCGATCGAGGGCCGAGGCCGAGGCCGTCTCGAGGTAGGTCGTCTGGTCGATCCAGGTGTAGCCGTTCCAGCTGCCGCCGAACTGCTCGATGATGCCCTTCACCTGGTCGCGGGGGATGTTGGTCGTCCCCTTGAAGTTCATGTGCTCGACCCAGTGCGAGACACCCGTCACGCCGGGCCCTTCGTCGCGCGAGCCGACCTTGTACCAGCACCAGACCGACGCCAGGGGCGCCGTGTGCACCTCCTGCACCAGCAGCGTCAGTCCGTTCTCGAGCGTGGTCTCGTGCACCATCTCCCCACTTTACCTTTGGACGGGCGCCGCCAGTGCCTACCGGCGCCCCGGCGGTCCCGCTTCCCGCAGTACAATGGCCGAATCCCTATGGCTGAGTGGAAAGACACGTGCAACCTGCCGCGCACGGCCTTCTCGATGAAGGCCAACCTGCAGACGGCCGAACCCGAGACGGTGGCGCGCTGGGACGCGATGGACCTCTACGGGCAGATTCGCGCCGCGCGCAGGGGCGCGCCGACCTACCTGCTGCACGACGGGCCGCCGTACGCCAACGGCGAGATTCACATCGGCACCGCGCTCAACAAGATCCTCAAGGACTTCGTCGTCAAGTCGCACAACATGCTCGGCTTCGACGCGCCCTACCTCCCGGGGTGGGACTGCCACGGCCTGCCGATCGAACTGAAGGTGGACCGCGAGCTCGGTCCGAAGAAGCGTGAGATGTCGGTGGCCGACTTCCGGCGCGAGTGCCGGAAGTACGCCGAGAAGTACGTCGGCATCCAGCGTGAGGGCTTCAAACGTCTCGGTGTCATCGGCAAGTGGGACGACCCGTACCTCACGATGGCGTTCCGCTACCAGGCGGCCATCGTGCGGGCGCTCGGCGCCTTCGTCGCGAAGGACATGGTCTACAAGGGCAAGAAGCCGGTGCACTGGTGCACCCACTGCCGCACGGCGCTCGCTGAAGCGGAAGTGGAGTACGAGCCGCACGTCTCGCCCTCGATCACCGTCGAGTTCCCACTGAGCGAGGCCAGCCGCGAGGAGGCGGCGCGCCGGATCCCGGCGCTCGCCGGACGCCCGGTGTCAGTGCTCATCTGGACGACGACGCCCTGGACGATCCCGTCGAACCTCGCCATCGCCTTCCACCCGGACTTCGAGTACGGCGCCTACGACGTGAACGGCACGGCCGTCATCGTGGCACAGGAACTGGCGGCCTCGGTGGCGACGAAGACCGGCCGCAGCTTCGACACGCTGCTCGCCACCTTCCCCGGCGCCACACTCGAGCGCCTGGTGTTCCGGCACCCGCTCTACGCACGCGACTCGCTCGCCGTCGTCGGCGACTACGTCACGCTCGAAGCCGGCACCGGCGCCGTGCACACCGCGCCTGGCCATGGCGCGGACGATTACCACACCGGCGTCAAATACGGCCTCGACATCTACGCGCCGCTCGATGCCGGCGGCCACTACAACGAGACGGTCGAGCAGTTTGCCGGCCAGCAGGTGTGGAAAGCCAATCCGAACGTGGAAGCAGCGCTCCTCGCGGCCGGACGCCTGTGGCACCGCGAAGACTTCCACCACTCGTATCCGCACTGCTGGCGCTGCCACCACCCGGTCATCTTCCTGGCGACCGCACAGTGGTTCATCGCCATGGAGTCTCAGGACCTCCGCAAGAAGGCCCTGCAGTCGATCGCCGACACCCGCTGGATCCCGAGCTGGGGGCGCGCCCGCATCGACGGCATGATCGCCAACCGGCCCGACTGGTGCATCTCGCGCCAGCGTGCCTGGGGTGTGCCGATTCCGGCGATGGACTGCGTCAAGTGCGGCACGGCCGTGCTCACCAAGGAGCTGGTCGAACAAGCCGCGACCGTATTCGACACCTACGGCGCCGATGCGTGGTACGAACGCCCGCTGGAGGAGTTCATCACGCCCGGACTCTCCTGCCCCTCGTGCGGCGGCACGGAGTTCGAGCGTGAATCGAACATTCTCGACGTGTGGTTCGACTCCGGCTCGAGCCACGAGGCGGTCCTGCCGTTCCGCGAGGACCACCGCTGGCCGGCCGACATCTACCTCGAAGGCAGCGACCAGCACCGCGGCTGGTTCCACAGCTCGCTGCTCGTCGGCATCGGCACCCGCGGCCGCGCGCCGTTCAACCAAGTGCTCACGCACGGCTTCGTGATGGCCGAAGACGGACGCAAGATGTCCAAGTCGCTCGGCAACAGCGTGTCGCCGCAGGACGTCATCAAGCAGGGCGGCGCCGAGATCCTGCGCCTGTGGGCGTCGATGGTGGATTACCGCGAGGACATCCGCATCGGCAAGGAGATCCTGACGCGCACGACCGAGGCCTACCGGAAGATCCGGAACGTGCTGCGCGTGCTCGTCGCCAACCTCTACGACTTCGACCCGGCGGAAGACCGCGTGCCGGCCGATCGACTCGAGGAAGTCGACCGCTGGATGCTGGCGAAATACGCCGACGTGGCGACGCGGATCGTCGAGGCCTACGACGCTTACGACTACCCCACCGTCTTCCAGCTCGCCAACCAGTTCATCACGGTGGACGTGAGCGCCTTCTACGTGGACGTCACGAAGGACCGGATGTACACGTTCGGCGCGACCTCGGCGGCGCGGCGGTCGGGCCAGACGGCGATGTTCACGGTGGTCGACGGCCTGGCGCGCCTGCTGGCGCCGATTCTGTCGGTCACGATGGACGAGCTGTGGCGCGGTCTGCCCGGCGAGCGTGAAGCGTCGGTGCACATGGCGCTCTTCCCGCGCGACCTCGGCGGACTGAAGGATGACGACCTCGTGGAGCGCTGGGCCCGGCTCGGCGCCGTGCGCGACGTGGTGAACGTGGCGCTCGAGCAGAAGCGCCAGGACAAGACGATCGCCGGCAACCTTTCGGCGGCGGTGGAGCTGCAGGCGACGGGCGCGACGCTCGAACTGCTGCAACGGTATGACGCATCGCTGCCGATGCTCTTCGGCGTGTCGGCCGTGCGGGTCACCGCGGGCGGCACCGAGGAGGCGCCGCTGGTCGTCGTAGCCCGCGCCGACGGCACGAAGTGCGAGCGCTGCTGGCGCGTGGTGCCGGAGGTATCGGCCGCGGCCGGACGCGAAGGCCTGTGCCCGCGCTGCGTCGAGGCGCTGGCCGAAGCGGTCAGCCTGTAACGCGTCATGCGCCGGCTCGAGCTCATCATCGCCGTCGTTGTCGTGGTCCTCGACCAGTGGACCAAAGCGCTCGTGCGCGGGCGCCTCGAACTCCACGAAAGCCTGGACGTCTTCGCCGGCTGGCTCAGTCTGACCCGCGTGCACAACACCGGCGCGGCCTTCGGCATGCTGAACGGCGTGGACTTTCCGTTCAAGACGCTGGTGCTCATAGCGATCGCCGGCACGGCACTGGCCGGCGTGGCGTGGTACGCGGCGAGCCTGCCGGAAGATCAGAAGCTCGCCCGGCTGGGCCTGGCTGGCGTGCTCGGCGGCGCCATCGGCAATCTCATCGATCGCGCGACGGCCGGCTACGTGCTCGACTTCGTGGACGCCTACTGGGGCACCTGGCACTTCTGGGCGTTCAACATCGCCGACGCCGCCATCTCGGTCGGCGTGGTGTTCCTCCTGCTCGACGTCGTGCTCGACGTCCTGGGATATCGACGTGCACCCAATCCTGCTTGAGGCCGGCCCGGTCACGATCTACACGTACGGCGTGCTGCTGGCGGCCGCCTACCTGCTCGGCCTGTGGATGGCGGTCAGGCGGGCCACGGCCGCCGGCTTCGACGGCAACCGCGTGCTCGACCTCGGTATCTGGGTCATCATCGCGGCGCTCGTCGGCGCCAAGGGCCTGCTCTTCATCGTCGACTTCGACCACTTCACGAGCAGCCGCGAGGAGTTCTTCTCGCTTCTCCGCTCGGGCGGCGTGTTCTACGGCGGCCTCATCGCCGCCTCGCTCACCTGTATCTACCAACTGCGCAAGCACAAGCTGCCGCTCTGGACGTCGGGCGATCTCTTCGCGCCCGGCATCGCGCTCGGCTACATGGTCGGGCGCCTCGGCTGCTTCGCGGCCGGCTGCTGTTACGGCAAACCCACGCAGGTCGCCTGGGCGGTGACCTTCACCGATCCGGCGGCGGCGCTGAACGTGGGCACGCCGCTCAACGTGCCGCTCCACCCGACGCAGCTCTACGAATCGCTGGCCGGCCTGGTCATCCTGCTCGCCGTGCTCACGCTCGAGCGGCGGGGCAAGCCCTATCCGGGGCGCACGTTCTGGCAGTTCGTGCTCATCTACGGCGTGTCGCGATTCATCATCGAATTCTTCCGCGGCGACGATCGCGGCGCCGTGGCGATGTTCTCCACGTCGCAGCTCATTTCGCTGGTGCTCGTGCCGCTCAGCGTGGTGATGCTGGCCTGGCTGGCGAAGCGCGCCGGCGCCGCCGCCGCGCCGGCACCGCCGGCCCGGAAACGCGGATCGTTCTGACGACGCCCGCCATCGGGCGCCAGACCACATGACCCCCTACACGTTCGAGACCGGCCCCGACCACGAGGGCCTCCGCCTCGACAAGTTCCTCGCGAACGAACTGCCGAACCACTCGCGCGCCCAGGTGCAGCGCCTCATCGACGATGGCCGCGTGAGGATGCCGCGCGTGGCCACGCCGAAGGCGAACACGGCCGTGCGGCCAGGCGACGTCGTGACGGTGGAGGTGCCGGCGCCGGCGCCCTCCACGCTCGAACCGGAAGATCTGCCGCTGCCAATCCTGCACGACGATGCCGACGTCGTCGTCGTCAACAAGCCCGCGGGCCTGGTCGTCCACCCCGGCGCCGGGCACCCGACCGGCACGCTCGTGCACGCGCTGCTGCATCACGTGCAGGACCTGAGCGGCATCGGCGGCGAGACGCGCCCGGGCATCGTGCATCGCCTCGACAAGGGCACGTCGGGCGTCATGGTCGTGGCCAAGAACGACACCGCGCACCAGGAGCTGGCGCGTCAGTTCCATGACCGCGAGGTCGAGAAGGAATACGTCGCCCTCGTCTGGGGCACCGTGCACAACCGCAAGCGTATCGACCTGCCGATCGGCCGCGACCCGGTGCACCGGGAGAAAATCTCGACGCGGGCGCGCCGGGCCCGCGCCGCGGTCACCCGCGTCACGTGGGCCAAGGCGCTGCCGGGCCTCACTCTCATCCGCGTGGCCATCGCCACCGGCCGGACGCACCAGATCCGCGTGCACCTGAACGCGATCGGGCACCCCATCGTGGGCGACGCCCTCTATGGCGGCGTCCACAAACGCGTCGCCAACGACGTCCGCGCGGTGCAGCGGCTCACCCGCCCGTTCCTGCACGCCGAGCGGCTGGCGTTCACGCACCCTCGCACCGGCGAAAGGCTCTCGTTCGAAGCGCCCCTGCCCGAGGATCTCGAATCGGTGCTGCGCGACATCACGCCGCCCGAGAAGCGCGCGGGCGTCTTCATGGAGGCTCAGGATGACCTTCCCGACGACGGTGCATGAACGCCGCGAGGTCTATCGCGGACGCATCTTCACGCTGAGCGTCGATCGCGTGACGCTGCCCTCCGGGCACACGGCCACGATGGAAGTGGTGCGGCATCCTGGGTCGGTGGTGCTCCTGCCGATGCCGGCGCCCGGACGCCTCATCCTCATTCGCCAGTACCGCTATTCAATCGACCGCTTCATCTGGGAACTGCCCGCCGGCAGTCTCAAGCCCGGCGAAGACCCACGCCTCGGCGCCGCCCGTGAGTGCGAGGAGGAAGTGGGCCTCGTACCCGGCACGCTCGACGAGATCGGCGAGCTCTTTCCGACGCCCGGATTCTGCGACGAGTGGATGAAGTTCTACCGCTGCACCGATCTCACGCCGCCGCCCCCCGATTCAACCGCGGCACAGGACGAGGACGAAGTCATCGAGCCGGCCACCTTCGACGTGGACGAGGTGCGCCGCATGATCAAGGCCGGTGACATCGTGGACATGAAGACGGTCGCCGGACTCGCCCTGCTCGGCTGAGGCGGCGCGGCGTCCGCTAGCGCGCGGCCGCTTCGGCGAGGGTCGTGACGTGGATGGCCACCGTATCGTCCACCTGCCGCGCGTAGCCGCCGGCAAGCACGACCACCACCGGCACGCCCGCCGCCCTCAGCGCCGTGAAGACGCGGCGGTCACGCCGCCGCAGGCCGTCAAGCGACAGGCGCAGGCGCCCGAGCTGGTCGTCCATGTACGGGTCGGCGCCGGCGAGGTAGAACACCACGTCTGGCAGTTGCTCGAGCAGCCGCGCCAGCACGCCGTCGAGGTGCGACAGGTAGTCGTCATCGCTCGTGCCGCGCGGCAGGCCCACGTCGAGCGCACCAGGCGGCTTCACGTAGGGATAGTTCTCCGCCTCGTGGATCGACGCCGTGAACACCCGGCGGTCGCCGGCGAAGATCGACGCCGTGCCGTTGCCCTGGTGCACGTCCAGGTCGAGCACGGCGGCCGTGCCGGCCTGGCGGGTGGCGAAGGCCCGGCGGATGGCGACAGCCACGTCATTGAAGACACAGAAGCCCTCGCCGTGACCCGCAAACGCGTGATGGAAGCCGCCGCCGATGTGGACGGCGGTGCGGTCGGCGCCGTCGAGGGCCAGATCGGCCGCGAGAAGCGTGCCGCCGGTCATGAAGCGGAAGCCTTCGACGAGCACCGGCGTGCACGGGATCTCGAGCCGGGCGATGTCCTCGGCCGAGAGCGTGCCGGCGCGCAGGGCGGCGAGGTAGGCCGGCGTATGGACGAGCGCGAGCTCCTCCCACGACGCCGGTACCGGCTCGACGAAGCCGTCGGGCACCAGGCCGGCGCGCCGCACCGCCTCGGCGACGAGCCGGTACTTCGTGGTGGGGAACACGTGCGGCCCCAGGTCGAGATGATACTGGGGCGAATAGACGACCCGCATGACGCTGCCCGGCCGTGGGCCGGGCGTCGCAGCTTACTGCATTGCCGCCTGCGGACGCCGGACCGGGCGCTTGCCGGCCGCGCCGCGCACCGGGACGAGCGCGAGCAGCAGCACCTCGTCGATGCTGCCCACGAGGTGCAGGGTGAGGCCAGCGCGCAATTCGTCGTCGAGGTCTTCCTTGACGTTCTTCTCGTTCTGCCGCGGCAGGATGATCTCGCGGATGCCCAGCCGCTTGGCGGCCAGCACCTTCTCCTTGATCCCGCCCACCGGCAACACGCGGCCCGAGAGCGTGATTTCGCCCGTCATCGCCACGTCGCCACGCACCGGGCGGCGCGTGAGCTCGGAGACGAGGGCGGTGGCCATGGTCACACCCGCCGAGGGACCATCCTTGGGGATGGCGCCCGACGGCACGTGCAGATGGATCTCGGAGCCCTTGAAGAAATCGGGGTCGATGTTCCATTCGGCCGCGTGCGCGCGCACCCACGACAAGGCGGCCCGCGCCGATTCCTTCATGACATCGCCGAGCTGGCCGGTGAGGGTCAGCGAAGCGCTGCCGGTCATGCGCGAGGCCTCGATGAACAGCACGTCGCCGCCCACGGGCGTCCACGCGAGACCGATCGCCACGCCGGGACGCTTCGTGCGATCCGCCAGTTCCTCGTCGAGAAACTTCGGGGCGCCGAGGAAGTCGTGCACGACCTGCGGCGTCACCTTCACCCGCTCGGTCTGACCGTCGGCGCGCCGCCGCGCCACCTTGCGGCAGATGGCGCCGATTTCGCGTTCGAGGTTGCGCACGCCGGCTTCGCGCGTGTAGCCGCGAATCACCGTGCGCAGGCCGGCGTCAGGGAACACGATCTGCCTGGTGGTGAGCCCGTGGTTCGGCACCTGCTTGCCCACCAGGTGCTCGCGGGCAATCGCCAGCTTCTCTTCCTCGGTGTAGCCCGGCAGCTCGAGCACTTCCATGCGGTCGCGCAGCGCGTGCGGAATCGGGTCGAGCACGTTGGCGGTGGTGATGAAGAGCACTTCCGACAGGTCGAAGGGCACGTCGAGGTAGTGATCGCGGAACGTCGTGTTCTGCTCCGGATCGAGCACTTCGAGCAGCGCCGAGGCCGGGTCGCCGCGGAAGTCGGAGCCCAGCTTGTCGATTTCGTCGAGGATGAAGACCGGATTCCGCGACTCGGCGCGCCGCAGCCCCTGGATGATCTGGCCGGGCAGGGCGCCGATGTAGGTGCGGCGATGGCCGCGGATCTCGGCTTCGTCGCGCATGCCGCCGAGGGAGACGCGCACGAACTTGCGGCCGAGCGACTGAGCGATCGAGCGCGCAAGCGACGTCTTGCCCACGCCTGGCGGGCCGACGAAGCAGAGGATCGGCCCCTTCAGGCCGGGGTTGAGCTTGCGCACCGCCAGGTACTCGAGGATGCGTTCCTTGGCGCGATCGAGCCCGGCGTGTTCGACGTCCAGGACGCCCCGCGTCTTCGGCAGGTCGATCACCTCGTCGGTGCGCTTCGTCCACGGCAGCGCGACGATCCAGTCGAGGTACGTGCGTGACACGGTGTATTCAGCAGCGGCCGGCGGCATCTTCGACAGCCGATCGAGTTCGCGCAGCGCTTCCTTCTTCACCGTCTCGGGCAGACCGGCGGCCTCGATCTTCTGCCGCAGCTCGTCGATTTCCTTCGACTGGTCGTCGCCCTCCCCGAGTTCGCGCTGGATGGCCTTGAGCTGTTCGCGCAGGAAGTAGTCGCGCTGGTTCTTGCCGACTTCCGACTGCACCTGCGACTGGATCTTCGAGCCGAGCTCGAGGACTTCGAGCTCCTTGATGAGCAGGCGGTTCAGGTGGTCGAGCCGGGCGCGGACGTCGATCGTCTCGAGCACTTCCTGCTTGGTCGCCGTGGACAGGCTGCCGAGACTCGAGGCGATGAAGTCGGCGGCGCGGCCGGGCTCCGCGATGTTCGACGCCAGCGTCTGCAGGTCGTCGGACATGAGCGGCGACAGTGACACGATCTGCTGGAAGTTCGCCTTGATGTTGCGCTGCAGGGCGTCGATTTCGAGCCGGTCGGCGTCGCCCAGCTGTTCCGGCGCCTCACTGACGTTGGCCAGCAGGTAGGGCCGGCTGGCGATGAGACCGTCGAGGCGCACGCGCGCCAGGCCCTGGACGATGATGCGCAGGCTGCCGTCGGGCAGCTTGAACATCTTGTGGATGTGGCTGGCCGTGCCGATCGCGTGCAGGTCTTCCTGCCGCGGATCCTCCTCGGACGCCTCGCGCTGCGTGAAGACCGCGATCATGCGGCCGGCGCTGACCGCTTCGTCGATGAGCCGCACCGAACTCTCGCGGGCAACGGCGAGCGGCATGAAGGAATTCGGGAACAGCACCGTGTCGCGCAGCGGCAGCACCGGCAGTTCCGCCGGTACGTGAAACGGCTGCTCGGCAGACGGTTCGTCCGCCTCGAACGGCTTGTCGTGATCGCTCATCGGCGATCCCTCCGGATAATCGTGTGGTGGAACTGCCCGAGAGCCCGGGCTTTTGAGGGACGCAGGCCCCGCACGTGGCGGGACCTGCGCATCGAAAGGCCTGGACTAGCGCTGCAGGTCGAAGAAGCCCGACGAGCCGCGCCGCGCCATTGTACGCTCGCGCTGAATGGCGACTTCACGCTCTTCTTCGCAATCCTTGCAACGGACGGCGAAGGGGAGGGCCCGCAGGCGAGCTTCCGCGATTTCGTCGCCGCACTCGTAGCAGTGGCCGTAGCGGCCCTCGTCGAGACGCGCGAGGGCCTCGTTGATCTTGTTCAGCGTCTCAGCCTTCATCTGGATGAGCGCGAATTCGATGTCTTCCTGGATGTCGACCTCAGCCGTCTCACCGGGGTCGGCGCTGTCGTGCGGCCGGTCGGCCCCTTCGGCGCGAACGCCACGGATCCTGCCCTGCACTTCCTGCAGGATGACGCGCCGCCGTTCGTCGAGCATCGTCTTGAGCTCATCGTACCGGTTGCTCTTGTCGAGCACCGCGGTGGCTGCCACGTTCTTCTTCACTGCCTTGGCCATGACTACTAGCCGCTCCTTCCGTATCCTCTGCAGAGAGGACTTCGTAATGCCTCTACTGGCTTGCAATCCCTGTACCCAACTAGACGTCGCGTCCTTCGTTCATTCTGTCGCGCGATCGTTACCAATACATGACGGTTGTCCGGTATGTTGGGCCTGCACTCCTTGAACTTTCGCGGGCTCAGGAGCGCGTACTCGGGGAGAAAAAAGCCAGTAAGATATTGATTGCTAAAGGCTTACTAGCCAATCTATCGATGCGGCCTACAGCATCCGAACAGCGTTCACAACGTTAGACGCCGGGGACCTCGTTTGGGTTCTCGCAGTCGACTGTCCGTTCAAAGCGACGGCGTGTCGACACTAAGCGACACCTGAGCCCAAGACGATGGCAACTATTACACGCCTCTGTGGTCGCGGAACCACAGAGGCGTCAAGAGTCCGCGCCGCCGGCGGGTCCGGCTTGACGCGATACCCGGGCCGGCGGCCGTTGCGACCTCGTCACGGCCTCCCGCCTAGGCGAGGGCGTGCGGGGCGTGGTAGGCTTGGGGTTTGTCACACTCGGATTGGACGAGTCAGTGACGTCTCCTGGAAGGTGTTTTCGTCATGGCGAGACGCTGTGAAATCTGCGACAAGGGCCCGGTGGTCGGACGTACGGTGTCCCACGCCCACAATGTCGGCCCGCGTCGATTCGAAGTGAATCTGCAGACCGTGCGCGCGGTCGTGAACGGTGCGACGAAGCGCATCCGTGTCTGCACGCGCTGCATCCGCTCGAAGAAGGTCGTCAAGGCCGCCTGACATGGCCGACCGCCACAACCCGGGCGAAGGACGCCGCGCGGCCACCGCGCCGGGCGGTGCGCCGGCTATCGGCCCGTATTCGCCGGCCCTCACGGTGGGCAACCTGGTGTTCCTGTCGGGTCAGATCCCGCTGCGGGCCGACGGCAGCCTCGTCGAGGGCGGGATTCGTGAACAGGCAACGCAGGTGCTCGAGAACATGGGGGGCCTGCTGGCGGCCGCCGGCACCAGCTTCGCCCAGGTGGCCAAGACCACGATCTATCTGGCCGACATAGGCGATTTCGCGGTCGTCAACGAGATCTACGCCACCTACTTCTCACAGCCCTATCCGGCGCGCGCCACCGTCCAGGTGGCCCGGCTCCCCCGCGACGTGCGGGTGGAGATCGACGCCATCGCCGTCCTCGACTGACGCCGCGCCCGCCGGGCGCCCTACCGCGTCGCGCGCTCGATATCGAGCACGCCGTCCACGCCGCGCAGTGACTTGATCACCTTCTCGAGGTGCTTCATGTCCTTGATTTCGACGGTCACGTCGATGCGCGCGTGGGTATCCTCGCCGGTGGTGGCTTCGAGACCGAGGATGTTCGTGTTGATGTCGGCGATGCTCGCGCTGAGCGCCGCCAGCATGCCCTTGCGGTCTTCGACCTGCATGGTCAGGCGCACCGTGTAGGGCGCCGGGTCTCCGCCCTTGTCCCACTCGACGTCGATGCGCCGCTGCGGGTCGTACATCAGGTTCAGCACGTTCGGGCAGGCCGCGGCGTGCACCGACACGCCCTTGCCGCGCGTCACGTAGCCGACGATCTTCTCGCCGCGGATCGGGTTGCAGCAGCGCGCGCGGGTCACCATCAGGTCGTCGGCGCCGCTCACCGTGATGCGGTCGGCGGCGGCCGCGCCGGGCCGCAGCACGCGCTTCACGGCCGAGACGACCGGATGGTCGGGAGCCCGTTCCTTGAGCTGGCCCTCGGGCACGAGCGCGTCGAGCACCTGCCGCGCGGCGACCTTGCCGTAGCCGACCTGCGCCAGCAGGTCGTCGGGCTTGCTGAAGCCGAGCGCCGAGACGGCCGGGGCCAGCCCGCTGTCTTCGAGCGACGCCTTCGGCACGTCGAATCGCTTCGCTTCCTTCTCGAGCAGCTTGCGGCCGACGTCGATGGCGCGGACGTTCTCTTCGGTCTGGATGAACTGCCGGATCTTGGCGCGGGCCCGCGATGTCTTCACGACGCTCAGCCAGTCGCGGCTCGGCGCGTGGCCGGCGGCGGTCACGATCTCGACGATGTCGCCGTTCTTGAGGCGCGTGCGCAGCGGCACCATGCGCCCGTTGACGCGGGCGCCGACGCAGCGGTGGCCGACGTCGGTGTGCACGGCGTAGGCGAAGTCGATCGGCGTGGCGCCGTCGGGCAGCACCTTCACCTGTCCGGCCGGTGTGAAGGTGTAGACCTCCTCGCGATACAGATCGATCTTCAGGTGGTTCAGGAATTCCTGCGAATCACGCACTTCCTGGTGCGTCTCGAGCAGCTGCCGCATCCACTGGAAGTACTGTTCGTCGCGGGCGGCGCCGACGCGGCCCTCCTTGTACTTCCAGTGCGCCGCGATGCCGTCCTCGGCGTGATGATGCATTTCCTCGGTGCGGATCTGGACTTCGAACGGTACGCCGCGATCGGAGATGACCGACGTGTGCAGCGACTGGTAGCCGTTCGGCCGCGGCATGGCGATGAAGTCCTTGATGCGTCCCGGCACCGGCGGCCACGCCTGGTGGATGATGCCGAGCGCGGCGTAACAGTCCTTCACCGACGGCGTGACGATACGGATGGCGACGAAGTCGTAGACCTGATCGAGATCGATCTTCTGACGGCGCAGCTTGAGGAAGATGCTGTAGAGCCGCTTCACGCGGCCGTCCACCGCCAGCACGGGCACGTCCGCGGCGCCGAGCTTGGCGCGGATGGCGGCGGTGAGTTCGTCGATGACCCCTTCGGTCGCGGCGCGTTTGGCGTCGACACGCGCCCGCAGCGACTCGAACGCCTGCGGCTCGAGATGCATGAACGCGAGCTCCTCGAGCTCGTTCTTCATCTTGTTCATGCCGAGCCGGTTGGCAATCGGAGCGTAGATGTCGAGCGTCTCCTGGGCCACGCGCGGCCGCTTCTCCTCCGGCATGAACTGGAGGGTGCGCATGTTGTGGAGGCGGTCGGCCAGCTTGACGAAGATGACGCGGATGTCATCCACCATCGCCAGCAGCATCTTGCGGAAGTTCTCGGCCTGCCGCTCCTCGCTCGACGAGAACGGGATGGCGCTGATCTTGGTCAGCCCCTCGACGATGTGGGCGACATCGGGCCCGAAGAGCTCCCGGATGCGCTCGACCGTGGTGAGCGTGTCCTCGACGACGTCGTGGAGCAGGCCCGAGGCGACGCAGACGACGTCTAGCCGCTGATCGGCCAGGATATCCGAAACCTCAAGCGGGTGAATGAGATACGGCTCTCCGGAGTGGCGCACCTGCCCCTTGTGCGCGAGGGCTGAGAAGACGTACGCCTTGCGCAGCAGCTCGAGGTCGCCCTCGGGGCTGTACGCGCGAACCTTCCCAAGGAGATCCTCGAAGCGGATCATTGAGCCACCCGGCCGGAATCGGTGTCTAAGGAATCAGGCGAAACGTCTTGCAGAAACGTCTGCGAACGTCATGATACCAGCCCGCCTTCGCCCCTTCGGGGCTTCGGCGGGGCCTCGGCGGGGCCTCGGCGGGGCTTCGGCGGGGCTCCGGCGAGGCCAGGGCGGCCTGGCCACAGCGCGAGGCGCGAAGGCTGGTTGCGAGGGGTGGGGGAAGTGGCTATACTTCCCGCCCTGCGGCGCAGTAAAGTCCCTGTCGGACACACCCGTGGGCACGCGTTCCGTCGGGGTCTCGACGCAGTCAAGGTTTTGAGGGGGAAACGATGAAGCTCCGGTCTTCGATCTCGGGTCTGGCCCTGGCGGTAGGACTCGGTGTCATGGTCGCTGGGTGCGGCCAGGTCAACGCAGTTCGCGCCCAGAAGGCGTTCAAGGACGCCAACAAGCTCTACGCGGCCAGTGACTGGCGCGCGGCGGCGGCGAAGTATGAAGAGGCGATCCAGCTGAACCCCGAGA
>JALHON010000037.1 GCA_022842985.1 Acidobacteriota bacterium
GCAGGCCTGGCGGCGGCTCGCGCGCGAGTGCGAGGCCGCTGCCGCGCGTGGCCTGAGCCGCGCGTCGGCGCGCCCGGCCGTCGATTCGTTGGTGATGGGCGACGTCCTGCCCGCCGTGGTGCGCCGTTCGTCGTGATCGCGTTGGCGGCGCCTGCCGGCGCCGCAAGACTGACGGGCATGACCGATACCCGTCTGCCCGTCACGGTGCTCTCCGGCTTTCTCGGCGCCGGCAAGACCACGCTGCTCAATCACGTGCTGCGCAACCGCGAAGGGCGGCGCGTCGCGGTCATCGTCAACGACATGAGCGAGGTGAACATCGATGCCGCGCTCGTGCAGCATGGCGATGCCGCGCTCAGCCGCGTGGACGAAAAACTGGTAGAGCTCTCGAACGGCTGCATCTGCTGCACACTGCGCGAAGACCTCCTCAAGGAAGTCGCGGCGCTCGCCCGCGAGGGCCGCTTCGACTACCTGCTGGTCGAGTCGACGGGCATTTCCGAGCCGTTGCCGGTGGCCGAGACGTTCACGTTCCAGGACGAACATGGCCACAGCCTGTCGTCGATGGCGCGGCTCGACACCATGGTGACCGTGGTCGATGCCGGCGCGTTCCTCGACGAATGGGCGGCGGCCGACGGCCTCATCGATCGCGGCATGGCCCTGAACGGCGAGGACGAGCGCACGGTCGTCGATCTGCTCGTCGACCAGGTCGAGTTCGCGAACGTCATCGTCGTCAACAAGATCGATCGCGTCGATACCGAGACGGTCGAGGCGCTCGAGGCGGTGCTGCGGCAGCTGAACCCGAAGGCCGCCATCGTCAGGGCCGAGCGCGGCATCGTGCCCCTCGAACAGGTGCTCGACACCGGCCGTTTCGACATGACGGCCGCCAGCCAGGCGCCCGGCTGGCTGGCGGTGATGCGCGGCGAGGAGGTGCCGGAATCGGAGGAGTACGGCATCCGCAGCTTCGTCTACCGCGCGCGCCGGCCCATGCATCCGGCACGGTTCTGGGCCCTCATCCACGACGACTGGCCGGGCGTGTTCCGGTCGAAGGGGTTCTTCTGGCTCGCCACGAAACACGCGGTCGTGGGGGAGTGGTCGCAGGCGGGCGGCGCCTGCAGTTATCAGCCGGCCGGACTCTGGTGGGCGGATATTCCGACGGCCGAATGGCCCACTGACACCGAGGCGCTCGAGGACATCGGCCGGCACTGGCGCGACGACATCGGCGACCGCCGGCAGGAGATCGTCATCATCGGCCGCGAGATGGACGAAACCGTGCTTACCGCGCGGCTCGACGCGTGCCTGCTGACCGACGACGAGATGGCGCTCGGCCGCGAGGGCTGGGAGGCGTTCGAGGATCCGTTCCCGGCGTGGCGTGTGGCGACGGACGCCGAGACAGCCGCGGCGGCCGTCGAGCCGGCATGAGTGTGTCGACGCGCCTGCCCGTCACGGTGCTCTCCGGGTATCTCGGCGCGGGAAAGACCTCGGTTCTCAATCACATCCTGCAGGCCGATCACGGTCTGCGCCTCGCGGTGCTCGTGAACGACTTCGGCGCCGTGAACATCGATGCCGCGCTCCTGACCCGTGTCGATGGCAACACGGTGGCGCTCTCGAACGGCTGCATCTGCTGTTCGCTCCAGACCGAGGTGCTGGAGGCGTGTCTGGGACTGCTTGCGAACGATCCGCGTCCCGAGCACATCGTGGTGGAAGCGTCGGGTGTGGCCGACCCCTCCGGCATCGTGCTGCCGTTTCTCACCCCCGAAGGACGCGAGCATTTCACCGTGGCGAACGTGCTGTCGGTGGTGGATGCCGAGCAGTGGGTGGAGCAGTCGCGGGAGCGGCCGTGGCTGCTGCTGCCGCAGGTGCAGCACGCGGATGTCGTCGTGCTGAACAAGGCCGACCTCGTGCCCGCGGCGATGCTGGAGCGCGTGCGGGCGCTGATGGCGTTCCTCACACCGCGCGCGCGGATCGTCATCGCCACCCACGGCGTGGTGCCGCTGCCGTTCGTGTTCGCCGATGGCCGGTTCGATCCGGAACGTCTGGCCGCGGCCCCGCCACACGCGCACGGACCCGCGCATGCTCCGCACGAGGGCCCGTGCGAGGCGTCGCACGACCACAGCGCGCCCACCGGCGATCACACGCACGCCGCGTTCGGGTCGTACGTGTTCGAGGCCGACGCGCCGCTGTCGTTCGAGGCCGTGAAGGGGGCCCTGAAGCAGCTGCCGGCCGGCGTCTATCGGATGAAGGGGTTCGTGCAGTTCGCCGGTCAGCCGGGCCGGCGCGCGCTGCTGCAGCTCGTCGGTAAGCGCGAGCACCTGAGCTTCGATGCCGGCTGGGGCGACGAGGCCCCGCGGACCCGCCTGGTGTTCATCGGCACCCCCGCCGACACCACCGCCGCGGTCATCGAGCCGCTCTTTCGCGCCTGCGAGAGGCGCGGCCTGCGGCGCTGGTTCAGCTGACGCCGCAGCCGTTCATCAGGCTCCAGCAACCGCCCATTGCTCGGCGGTGGAGCCGGGGCGGTGTGAATCGACACACTGGCCGGACGCCGCGAGGGCGTCCGGCCGCGCGCGCGATGTCAGGCGAGCACCACGCGTCCGTGGTCGTCGCAGTGGGAGCCGTGCGGGTGGTGCAGGTGGCCGTCCACGAGGTAGTCGATGTGGTCGCCGTGCGGCACGGCCTGGTGGCCGCACGCCGGACCATGCACGTGCGTCGTGTCGTGCGCGCCGCAGGCGTGGGCGGGGGTGCAGGCCGACGGATTGGCGGCGGTGACGTCGAGCGTGTGCTCGTCGACGTGGCCGTCATGCAGGTGATGCAGATGGCCGTCGTGCAGGTAGTCGACGTGGCCGTCGTGGGTGATGGCCTGGTGGCCGCAGCCGGGGCCGTGCTGGTGGGGGTGCTCTCCGTGGATGCGATGGGTGTCGGACATGACGATGCTCCTGAAGTCTTACGTGGGGCGACGCGTTTCCGCGGCGTGGTCGATGGCCGCCCGCACGATGGCCACCACGTGGTCGTCGGCAAGGGCGTAGGTGATGTGCCGGCCGTCGCGGCGCCGGGTGACGAGCCGCTCGTTGCGCAGCACGCGGATCCGCTGCGAGATGGTCGGCAGGCTTTCACCTTCCGCCTCGGCGAGATCCGTCACGCAGGCCGGCGCCGTCGCCAGCCGCGTCAGCAGCCGCAACCGGCCCTCGTCGCCGAGGGCGCGGAAGAGCCGCGTGGCCCGTTCCAGGGCGGCCGGCGAGCCATCGAGCGGCGGCAGGGCGCTGGCGGGATGCGGCGGATCGCACGTCTCGGGGGCGGCGGGCGTGTCGCGGCGGGCCATGGGCGGAGTATCCCATAGTTGCGCAATCATGCAAGTGAATAATTCAGCAGCTGGAGAATCCGTCGACCTGCAGGTGCTCGGCCTGCACTGCGCCGAGGAGGTGGGGGCGCTTCGGCGGGCCCTCGACCGCCAGACCGGCGTGTCGGACGTGCATATCGATCAGGTGCGATCGCGTGTCTCGTTCCGGCTGGCCGCGCCGGCCACGCTCCCGCTCGTCTCGGCAGCCGTCACCCGCGCCGGCCTGCGGCTCGTGCAGCCCGACGAGGCCGTGCCCGAACTGGCGGTCGAGCCTCGCGTGTGGTGGTCGGGCATCCTCAGCGCGTCCTGTCTGGCCGTGGCGGTCGTGGCGCAGTTCATCGAGTCTGGCGGCGCGTGGCTCTCCCTCGTGGCCGACGTCGAAGCCGACGGTCCGGCCTGGGTGAGCACCGCGGCGTATGCCGCGGCCGCGCTCGCGGCGAGCGTGATCATCCTGCCGAAGGCCGTCACCTCGGCCCGTGCCGGCCGTCTCGACATGCACGTGCTCGTTGTCATCGCGATCGTCGGCGCCGCGTGGCTGGGCGAAGTGTCGGAAGCCGCCACGGTGGCCAGTCTCTTTGCCGGGTCGCAGCTGCTCGAGGCGTGGAGCGCCGCGCGCGCCCGCCGCTCCGTGGGGGCGCTGATGCAGGGCACCGCCGGGCATGCCTGCTGCTGTGTCGATGGCCACGAACACGATGTGGCCGTGCACAGCATCGAGCCGGGCATGGTGCTTCGCGTGAAGCCCGGCGAGCGCATTCCCGTGGATGCGGACGTCGTCTCCGGGTCGTCGAGCGTTGACGAATCGGCGATGACGGGGGAACCGACGCACGTGCTGAAGCGCGTGGGCGACCTCGTCACGGCCGGATCGGTGAACGGATCGGGCGCCCTGGAGATCCGCGCCCGCGGCCGCGCCGACGAGAGCGGCCTGGCGCGGATGCTCACGGCGGTGGAGCACGCCCGGCAGGGCCGCACCGAAGCCGAACGCTGGGTGGAACGTTTCGCCGGCGTCTACACGCCCGTGGTCGTCGTGCTCGCCCTGGCGGTGTGTCTGGTGCCGCCGCTGCTCGGCTTCGGCGCCTGGGACGAATGGTTCCGCCGCGGCCTCGTGGTCACGCTCGTGGCCTGCCCGTGTGCCCTCGTGATCTCGACGCCGGTCACGATCGTGGCCGCCATCTCGGCGGCGGCCCGGCACGGCGTGCTGGTCAAGGGCGGCGAACACCTCGAACGATGTGCCACGCTGCGCGCGGTGGCGTTCGACAAGACCGGGGTGGCCACGACTGGCCGGCCCAAGATCGTGAGCCTCCGGCTGCTCGGCGCGCGCACCGAACGTGAGGTGCTCGACCATATCGTGGCGCTCGAAACGCGCAGCGAACATCCGCTCGCCCATGCGCTCGTGACCTTCGCCGCCAGCCGCGGCGCCGCCGAGGGCGCGGCGCACGTGCACGACGTGCAGGCGGTGCCGGGACGGGGCCTGGTCGGCGAGGCCTGGGGCCACGAGTTCTGGATCGGCAGCGCCCGGTTCCTTGGCGAGCACGCGCGGGTGAGCGGCGAGGCGGCCGCGGAGATCGCGCGCCTGCATGCCGAAGGCCTCACGGTCGTGGCCTGCGGCAGCGGCGCCGAGTTGTGGGCCGTGCTGGGGGCGCATGACACGACGCGTGCCGACGCCATCACGGCGGCCCAGTTGCTGCGGGCTCGTGGTGTCCGCCAGCTCGTGATTCTGTCAGGCGATCATGCCGAGGCCGTGCAGGCGACCGCGCGGGCGATGCACGTGACCGAGGTCCGCGGCGAATGCACGCCGGCCGACAAGGCGGCGGCGATTGCGGAGCTGGGCACGCACGGCCCCGTGGCGATGGTGGGTGACGGCATCAATGACGTGCCGGCGCTCGTGGCGGCCACCCTCGGTGTGGCCGTGGGTCCGCGGGCCACCGACGCGGCGCTCGATGCCGCCGACGTCGTGCTCGTGCACGACGACCTGCGTCACCTGCCGTGGCTCGTGGGGCACGCGCGGCGCACGCTGCGCGTGGTACAGCAGAACCTGTGGTTCGCCGTCGGCATCAAGGTGGCGTTCCTCGTCGCGGCCGCGCTCGGCGAGGCCACGCTCTGGATGGCCGTGCTCGCCGACACCGGCGCGACACTTGCCGTCACCATGAACGGCCTTCGCCTGCTGCGCGTGCAGGCGCCGCCGATGCCCCATCACCATCATCATCACGCCGGTGAGGGCGGACACTCACATCAGGCCGCGCATTCGCACTGACGCGGCACGGGCGGGTGGTGTCGGATGGCACCAGCGCGGCGCGGTCACCGGGCGCAGGATCGAGTGATGGCCATCAAGGATCTGACCCAGGTGGAGCGCCACCTGTTCCTGTGCAACGGTTCGAGCTGCGCGGCACGAGGTGCCTCGGCGAGCACGACGGCTCTGCGTGAGGAAGTGCAGGCGCGCGGACTGCACGAACGCGTGCACACCACGAAGACCCTGTGCAATGGCCGGTGCGACGATGGGCCGATCGTGATCGTGCAGCCGGACGGGCTCTGGTACAAGTACGTGGACCCGGTCATGGCCCGCCGGATCGTCGCCGACCATCTCGCGGGCGGGCGCCCGGTCGAGACGCATGTGCTCTACGCCTGGGGCGCGCCGGCGATCGACGACCGCGCGATGCCGGCGTCGCTGCCGGACGCGGACCGGGAGCCGGGTCTGTAGCCGCGCGCCGGGACGGGCGCGCGGCCACCGGTGGTCAGAGCGTGATGACCTGGTCGGGCTTGGCGCCGCCGAGGGCGGCGTAGAGCTGCGGGAAGCAGCCGGCGACGACGCCGCTCACGAGGCCCTTGGCGGTGACGCTGCCCGTGCCGCACTCGTCGAACGTGCCGTTTGCGAGGCCACGGCGCACGGCGCACTGATCGCAGACCATGAGCAGGATGCCCTGCTCTGCGGCCACCTTCGCCAGGCGCTCGCCCACCGGGTCACCGGCGCGCAGGCAGTAGACGTTGTCGTCGAAGAACATCATGCCGGCCACCTTGACGCCGTGCGTGCCGCGTTCGAGCTGCGGCAGGATCATGGTGGCGAGTTTCGTGGTGCTGGCCATGTTGGTAGCGAAGAGGTAGGCGACGGTCATGATGCGGTAGTCCTTTGTCCGGGGCAGTGGGTTAGGGGCACAAGTAAAGCACGGGTTGCGCAGGCGCCTCAGCGACGGCGTGCCGATGCGGGGCGAAACGCCGCGACGACCGCCGCGTGGGTGTCCACATACGGGCCGCCGATGAGATCGAGGCAGTAGGGTACGGCGGCGAAGATCCCGGGCATGGCCAGCGAGCCATCCGGCGATCGCGGACCCTCGAGGGTTTCGCGGATGGCGGCCGGGCGTCCCGGCAGATTCACGATGAGGGCGCGCCCGCGGATCACCGCCACCTGCCGCGACAGAATCGCTGTCGGCACCGCGCGCAGGCTCACCTGCCGCATCTGTTCGCCGAAGCCCGGCAGCTCGCGGTGCGCGACCGCGCGCGTGGCCTCGGGCGTGACATCGCGCGGCGCCGGCCCGGTGCCGCCGGTCGTGAGCACGAGGTCGCAGCCCTCCGCATCGACGAGCTCGATGAGCGTGGCTTCGATCGTGGCCTGGTCATCGGCGATGAGCCGCTCGATGGCCGTCCACGGTGTCGCGAGCGCGGTGCCGAGCCAGGCGCGTAGCGACGGCAGGCCCTCGTCCGTGTAGACGCCCGCCGAGGCGCGGTCGCTCACCGAGACGAGTCCGAGACGCGCCGGCCGGTCGAGGTCCGGTGCGGCCGTCATCGCGGCTGCCAGCTCCCGTACATCGGGTTGGGCAGCAGGATGAAGCGGGTGCCGAACGGCGCGAGCGCCGCCTCGCCCGCAAGCGCGCTCTGCTGCGACAGGCGCGGGAAGTCGAGGATGTTGTCGCCCACGAAGGCGATGATCTCGACGGGCGTCGCACTCGCCGGCGTCCTGCCTGATGCCACCGCGTCGAAGCGCGGGTTCTTGTCGGACGGGCCCGCGTCCGGCCGGCAGAGCAGCGCGTCGTGCGCCAGCTGATGGCGCTCGAACACGGCCGCGGTGTCGGCGCACTCTGACTGCAGGCGGTTCGTGACGATGGCGATCCGGCCGCCGAGCGCGCGCACACGGCCCAGGAACGCGGCGGCGCCAGGGATCGGCGTGGCTTCGCGGCGCCGCACCCAGGCGGCCCAGCTCTCGCTCGAGTAGGGGAGTCCCTGCTGCGCCCGTTCCATCTGATACGTGACGTTGTTGAGCACGGTCTCGTCGGCGTCGAGCACGACGGCCCACGAGCCGGCCTGGCGTCCGGCCGCGGCCGCCTCGACGGCGCTCGTCGCCAGGCGATACGCCTGCAGCGTGGCGGCGCGATACTCGGCGGCGTCGCGCACCCAGCGGATGCTGTCGGGCATCGTGGCGGCCGGCGGCGCCGGCACCGCGGCTGGCGTGGGCAGGGGCGCTGCGGAACGGCAGGCGGCACCGAGGACCAGGAGCAGGACGACGGACAGGCGCACGGGCATGGCGGCGATCATACCGGCCCGCCGTATCGCTCGCGGACCGCATGTATCATTCGGCCGCATGCGGATCCTCCTTCCCGTGGCCGCCGCCATCGTGGCCGCCGCCTGCGGCGGGGCGTCGCCTTCGTCGCCGACACCGACGTCGCCATTCGGCGGGCCGTCGCTCGCCAGCGTCTCCGTCATTCCACCGACGCTCCTTCCGGGTGAAACGGGCAGTGCCTCTGCAAGCGGCTGGACTTCGGGGAGCAACGGCTCGATCTACGGACCACTACCCGTGTCGCGATGGACCACGTCCGACGCGAGGGTGGCGACCGTCGACAGCGGGGGGCGCGTGACGGCGATCGGATCAGGCACGGCGCGCATTACGGCGACGATCGACGGCGGAACGGCGGCAGGAACTGTGACCGTGTTCACCGAGAATGAGGTCGAGAGCCTGGACATCTCGTGCCCCACGCCGGCGTTGCTTCCGGGCGGCGTGTTCTGCCAGGCGTTCGGCCGCACGCGCACGGCGAGCCGGCTCGAGGTGCGCGCCACATGGTCGTCGTCGAACACTGGGGTTGCGACCATCGATAACGCGCCCGGCCCATCGCACGTGGCGATGGTGCTCGGCCGCACCGCCGGCGAAACGGTGGTCACCGGCAGCCTGCGCGGACTATCGGCCAGAGCCACGGTCGTGTTCCTGCCGCCGCGCAGCTGACGCAGCAGACACCGCCATCGCGGGCGTGCTTCACGCACGAAAGGCACGATGCCTGTCCTCACGCAGATCGAGGTCGGCGCGCGGGTAGGCAGGCAGTCGCCAGGCGTCGCCGCGTGTCTCCGCGGGTGCATCGTGCTGTCGCCGTCCGTGCGCGTTTCGTTGGCCGTCTGCGTCCATCCATCGAACCTCGCGTGCGCCGCCGCGGCCGTCCTGTCACGCTCCGCGAACAGAACGGAGGCCTCGTGTTCACGCGCATGTTCCAACTACTGGTCGTCCTTCTCGTGTCGGTGGCTCCAGCTCTTCCGGCGGCCGCGCAATCCGCGGACCCCGTCGTGTCCGGCATCGTGCGCGACGCCACCGGCGCGGCAATTGCCGGCGCGAGTATCGTGTCTGGTGCCGTGTCCACGGTCAGTGGCGCTGACGGACGTTTCGTGCTGGCACTGCCCGTGGGGCCGCGCACGGTCGTCGTCTCCGCGCCCGGCTTCGCGTCCCGGCAGGTGTCGCTGACGGTCGGGGCCTCCGGTACGAACGGTCTCGAGGTCACCCTCGACGTGGCCGGCGTCACCGATACGTCGGTCGTCGTCGGCCGTGACTACCGCGTCACCGCAACCGACACCGGGAGCCGTGTGCAGACGCCCATTCTGCGCGTTCCCCAGCCCATTCAGGTGGTGACGGCGCAGGTCATCGCTGACCAGCGGCCGCTCATTCTCAGCGATGCCCTGCGCAACGTCAGCGGCATCTCGTCCTTGCGAAATAGCGCCGAGGTGTTCCGCAGCTTCAATATCCGCGGCTTCAGCACGCTCGACATTGCTGTCGATGGCCTGCGCAATACCTACGGCTTGAACGATCAGCCCGACGCGGTGGCGCACGTCGAGCGAATCGACGTCCTCAAGGGGCCGGCGGCGGCGATCTATGGCCGCGGCGGCCTCGGCGGCACGGTCAACGTCGTCACGAAGTCGCCCGAGCGCGCCCGCCAGGCACGGGTGTCGTTCTCCACTGGCTCCTGGGGACTCGTGCAGCCGACGATCGATGTGACCGGTGCGGTGAATGGATCGGGCTCGGTGCGGGCGCGCGCGGTGCTCGACTACGAAAACCGCGACACGCCGATCGACTTCGTCTCCGTCGAACGGTTCCAGATCGCGCCGTCCGTCGAATTCGATCTGGGACGCACGACCACTGTGCTGCTCAAGACCGACTACCGGCGGCGCGAAGGCGTCCGCTTCGTGGCCTTGCCCGCCTACGGCACGGTCGTCGGCCTCACCGACTTCTCGACGCCGTACAACCTGTTCATCGGTGAGCCCTCGGCCGGTGCCACCGTCAATTCCGGCTGGCAGAGCACGGCGCGTGTCACACATCGCCTCTCGACGTCGTGGTCGCTCGTGGCGTCGGCGCGATTGACGGCGAACACGTTCGACATGCCGTCCGTGGGGCCGCGGGCGCTGCAGGCCGACAACCGCACCCTGACCCGCCGCTTCACCCGCTTCGACGAGACCGAACGCGAAGTGGCCCTCGACGCCTGGACCACGGGCACGTTCCGCACCGGATCGCTCACGCACACGCTCGTGGCGGGCGTGGACTGGGCCGGCTTCACGTACAACTCACAGTTCTTTTCCGGCGGCATCGGCAATCTGAACATCGCCGCGCCGGTCTACGACCAGCCGGTCACCGGCACCTTCCTGCTCGATCACACGATCGATCGCATCGGCGGGGCCGGTGCCTACGTGCAGGATCAGATCGCCGTGTCGTCGCGCCTCGACGCGCTCGTCGGTGTGCGGTATGACCGCATCGAGAAGGCGCGCGAGCTGGTGCTGGCGACGCGCGAGGTATCGCTCGACGACGATGCCGTCAGCCCGCGCGTGGGCCTGTCGTTTCGCGCGGCTCCAGGTGTGGCGCTCTTCGGTTCGTATGGTACGGGGCTGGTCGGTGTGGCGGACGGCACGGCCAATCAGACCGGGCGGCCGTTTCGCGCCCAGCAGGGCCACCAGTGGGAAGGCGGCGTGAAGCTCGACCTGGCAGATACCCTGTCGCTGACGTCCTCGGTCTTCAGCCTCACCCGCGACGGCGTCCTCGTGGCCGATCCCGTCAACGTCGGCCTGCAGCTGCAGGCTGGCGAACAGCGTGCCCGCGGCCTCGAACTGGACGCCACCTGGCAGGCCACGTCAGGCCTCGGCCTGCTGGCGGCCTATGCGTTCACTGACGGTGAAGTGACGAAGGACACGTCGATTCCGATCGGCAACCAGCTGATGAACGTGCCGCGGCATGCCGGTCGCCTGTGGGCGAAGTACACGCTGCCGCCGCGCGCGTTCGGCACCGTGGCGCTGGCCGGCGGCCTCACGGCGCAAGGCGCCCAGCAGGCGAATCTCGCCAACACCCTGACGATTCCCGGCAGCTGGATCACCGACGCGGGGCTGTTCTGGGAACGCGGCCGTGTGGGCCTGCAGCTCAACGTCGTGAACCTGTTCGATGAGCGCAGGCCGATGCGCGGCGCCCTCGGCAATACGGGCATCATCCCGTGGGACACGCGCCGGGTGGTGCTGACGGCGAAGACCGTGCTGCGGTGAGTCCCGGGGCTGCGAGGCCGGCGGCGCCGTCGGTGTCCCTCCCGCGTCGAATCGCGGAGAGGACGGCCTCCAGCGACGTGTACTGCGCCGACCCGAAGCGGCCACCGAGCTGCCACGCCGTTCCCGACGCGGTCACCATCACTGTAACGCTGCGGTCGGCGTCGGGCGCCAGCTCATAGCCGAGCCGCTCCATGGCGCTGCACGTCCAGCGGGCTTCGAGCCCGTCACCGTGCACCGTCACCTGTCCATGCCCGCGGTGCCGGCTCCGGAAGGCGCCGCGGTGACGATCGAATTCGAGGCCATCGGCGGTAAACGCCTGTTCGAACGTGCCATCCAGCACCAGCACTTCGGGCGGACCGGCGAGGATGCGGCCCTCGTGCAGCACCCACAGCGTGTCGGCGGTGTGGAGCGCCAGCTCGAGGTCGTGGGTCGACAGCAGAATCGCGCACGCGTGCTCGTGCGCGAGGCGCGCCAGCGTGCGCGTCACCTCGACCCGCCGCGGCAGATCGAGGAACGCCGTGATCTCGTCGAGGATCATCACCGACGGCTCCTGCGCGAGCGCCCGCGCCACCATGCATTTCTGCCGCTCGCCGTCGCTGAGCTCCGCGACGAGACGGTGGGCCAGGGTGTCAGCGCCCACGCTGCGCAGCGCCCGTTCCACGACCGCGTGGTCGTCGTCGCGCAGGCGGCCAGTCCAGTCGGTGTAGGGATGGCGCCCGAGGGCCACGAGTTCGTACACCGTCAGGAGGCCGGCGGTGACACGTTCGGTGAGCACCACACTGAGCTGGCGCGCCAGATCGCGCGGCGCGAGTGTGTGTACGTCATCGCCGCGCAGACGCACCGCGCCCTCGACCGGCGCCTGCATGCCGGCGAGCGTGCGCAGCAGCGTGGACTTGCCGGCCCCGTTCGGGCCGAGTAGGCATGCCAGTTCGCCGGCCCGGAGCGTGAGGTCCACGGGACCGACGACGCGGCGGGCCGGCTGGCGCGGCACCGCGTAGCCTGCCACCAGGTGTTCGAGCGCGAGAACGTGTGTCTGCATGCGGGTCAGGCTCAGAGCGTGCTGCGCAGGTGTCGCGACGAGGGGCGGAGCAGCACCCACAGGGCGACCGGGGCGCCGATGATCCCGATGACCGCATCGAGATGCAGGAAGTGCCGGTTCCACGGCAGGTGCACGACGACGTCGGCGGCGAGCCCCAGCACCGCCCCCGCCAGTGCGCTCGCCGGCAGCAGCAGACGGTGGTCGGCCGTCGCCAGGCCGCCGCGGGCCACGTGCGCCGCGACCAGTCCCAGGAACGGCACCGGTCCCGAGAACGCGGTGACCGGGCCGACGAGCAGCGCGAGCGCGCCGAAGGCCAGGGCCTTGGTGCGGCCCACGTGGACGCCGAGCGACCCGGCGTAGTGTTCGCCGAGCAGCAGTCCGTTCAGCGCCTTCGACAGCGCCATCAGCATCGCCAGTCCGGCCACGGTCATCGGTGTGAGCCACAGCAGCTGGAGACGCGTGACCCCGTCGAAGCTGCCGCCTTCCCATTGCTCGAAGGCGCGCGCCTGCACCTCGTCCACGAAGTGCAGCAGCACGGAGATGAGCCCCATGCACACATAGCCGATGAGGAGTCCCGAGATGAGCAGCGTCACCGTGCTCACCCGCCGCGCGAGCCCGAGCATCAGGAGCAGCACGGCGAGCGCACCGGCGCCGGCGGCCATCGACGTGGCCAGCACGCCGGCCTCGCCGAGGCGCGACGTGAGCGCGCCGCCCGCCACCCCCGTGACCACGACCAGCACCGCCACGCCCAGCCGGGCCCCATGCATGATGCCGAGCACGAACGGATCGGCCAGCGGATTGCGAAACAGGGTCTGCAGCAGCAGGCCGCTCGCGCCGAGGGCCGCACCCGACACGAGCGCGTTCAGGGCCCGCGGCAGCCGGAACGCCAGCACGATGTCGTGCCAGGTGTCCGGACTCGTCGTCGAGCCGACGAGCAGCCCGACGACACTCGAGACCGGAATGCGCACGGGACCAAGTGCGAGTTCGAGCACGAACGCGGCCACGAGGGCGAGACCCGCGGTCGCGAACCAGGACAGGAACCGGCGCGGGTGTGGAGCGCCGGCGAGGGCAGGCGTGGTCATTGGAGCGGCTCGTAGTAGCGCGACGTATGTCCGGGCATCAGGTCCGGGTGCAGGATGGCGATCATGTCGGCCAGCACCAGATCCGGCCGGCCGAGCGCTTCGACGCTGATGGGCGTGGCGCCGGAAGGCAGCCGGCCCTTGTCGTCCGTCCAGACGGCGCCACGCGCCACCGGTCCGAAACGTGTGAGTTGTGGCGACTGCGCCAGCAGCCGATCGCGCGAGGTCGTGCCGAGTGAACGGCCCAGCCACACGTCCGTCGTGCCGCCGAGGTCGAATATGCGTTCGAACGGCGCCAGGTCGAGGCTGCGCATCGACGGCGAGTCCCACACGTAGCGCCCGCCGGCATCGGCGACGAGGCGCGCGGCGTAGTTGCTGCCGCCGTTGAGCGCCCATTCGATGCGGGTGCTCGGCCAGCCCAGGATCACGGCCGGACGGTGGGCGACGCCGGCGGCGCGGGTCCGCAGAGCCGTGTAGCGGGCCTCGACGTCCTCGAACATCGTGGTGGCGGAGCGCTCGGCGTTGAAGAACAGCGCCAGCAGCTTCACCCATTCCGCCCGCCCGAGCGGCGTGGCTTCGAAATGGTCGGCCACGGGCACGCCGGCGATGCCGACGTCGAGCAGCTTCGGGTGCATGTTGGCGTCGGCAAACGCCGAGTAGAACGTGAAGACGACGTCGGGGGCCACACCCATGGCCATCTCGATGCTCGAGTGGGTGCCGCTGCCGACTTCCTGCATGAGACCCCGGCGATGCCGGTCGATGAACGATGGCGTGGCGATCGGGCGCATCGAGTCGACGCCCACCAGCCGGTCGACGACGCCCAGCTGGTCGAGGGCCTGGGCCAGCTCGGGCTTGGTGAGCACGGCCCGCGTGACCGGCACGGTGACCACGTGCGCGTCACGAGCGATGTGTGGCACCGGCGTGCCGCACTGCACGAGCACGAAACGTGTGGTCCCGCCTTCGCCGATGTGCGGCGCGATCTCCACCACCTTGTAGTGGCCGTGGTAGGTGACCGTGAAGGCACCGGCGTGGCGCACGACCGCCTTCTCCGGGAAGTAGTCCGTCCCCGCAGCGTGGGCGGCGGGGCACCGGTCCGTGAGGTTCGAGGCGGGGGGGCGTGTGACGTCGGCGACCGGCCAGGTGACTGGCGCCACCGCGTCCACGTGCCGGCACGCGGAGGCTGCGCTCATCGTCAGGCCGATGGCCACCGCTGCCACCGCTCGACGGCCCATCGCCACGGCCGCAGCGCGCAGGCTCCATCCGTCGCAGACGTTCGCCACAGGCGCGACGATGCCCGCATCACAACGGACTGTCGACGAAAACATCGACGAGTGGTCGTTGCCTCCCTGTCAGCGGTTATGCATGGCACCGGCGCCGGTGTGCGATCGCACGTGAGGGCAGTGCCGCCCGGCACCTGCGCATCATGGGCCGCACGTGCACACTGACCTCATGGCCATGCTCATCAATCTCGACGACGACGTGGAAGGGTCTGGCGCGGAAGCCATCGCCCGCGTCAAGGGCTGGCTCTCGGCGCGCCTCGATCTGCCCGCGGACGCCATCGTGCTCGTGACCGAACTGCGCTGTCGCGAGGAGGGGTGCCCGCCGCTCGAAACGGTCCTGGCCGTGCTGGCACCCTCCGGCCGCTGGCACTGCACCGTGCACAAGGCCGCCGCAGCACTCACGGAATCCGACATTCACGACGCGCTGGCGGCCAACGCACCTCGACTCTGATCTGCGGTCTGCTCCACCTCGTGAGTGGATATTCGGTGGTGGTGACTGGGCTCATTCGCCCGATGAGCGGCACGTTGCGGCGCAGCCCCTGCAAGTGTCGTAGGATGCGGCCATGGCCCGCCGACGACTCGTGGCGTTTCTCGTGGCCGCTCTCGCCTGTGCGACCGCGACCCTGACCGCTCAGAAGATCAAGATCAAGTACGAACGGCTCAACTGGGCCACGCTCGCGAGCTTCGACTACGAGCTGCCCGATCCGCTGACGCTCAAGTCGGGCAAGGCCGAGCCCCGGACGGACGTCTTTCCGGAGAAGGTGAAGGCGCTGCACGGCCGCCACGTGGTGGCCGAAGGCTTCATCATTCCGCTCGACGTCACGCCGAGTGGGGCCAGCATGTTCGTGCTCAATCCCGACGTGGACGTCTGCATGTTCGGCATTCCGCCGCGACTGAACGACTGGGTGCTCGTGACGATGCCGCCCGGCCAGCGCGTGATGGTCAGCCATCTGCCCACCACCGTGAAGGGCCGGCTCTGGGTGGGTGAAGAGATCCGGAATGGCCGCGTCACGAGTCTGTACCGCATCGAGGCGGAGTCGGCCGTGCCGCGCGGCGTCATCGGCGGCTGAGCGCGCCTCGCGCTATCGCTGCCGCTCCAGTCCCACCACGCGGCCGGCGGTTCTGAAGCGACGGTAGTTCGCATACGTCGCCCGGCCCAGGGTCTGTTCCCCGTTCGAGCTGTCGTACTGTTCGCGCATTTCGATCGGCACCCACGTGCCGACCTGTGCGTCTGGACCGAACACCACCGTCAGTCGCGACGTCAGCAGGTCGTCCTGAAGGGGACCATCGCCTGGCTCGGTCGTCGGAATGTACAAGCGGTCGCGCAAGGTCAGCTCGGTGCGCCGAACGCGGCCGTCGGCGGCGTCCACCCAGACTCTGCCGCGCAGTGGCACATCGCGCCCCCCGGACCCCGTCACGATGGTGGGGCGCGTGCGCTCGTCGAACTCGATGAGCGTCAGGGTGGTGCCGTCCACGCGATCGGGACGTGGCGTGGAGAACCGGAAGCGAGCGTGCCTGGCAGTGCGCAGGGCCGTCAACGCGAACGTCGGCACGTTGAAGTCGCGGTTGATGGCCCCCAGGTTGAACACCGCGCTCAGGTCGCGGACGCGCCGCCACCGCTCGCGCCAGCTCAGGCTGGCGTCGTTCATCACCTGATTCATACGCGGGCCGCCGCCGTCGACTGGCATGTCGTTGACGCGCATCACGTGCCGGAAGCCGAGCCACTCGGCCATGCCTTCGTCGAAGTGGACGAGCGTGAACTCCGACGTGAGCCGTCTGGTTTCGACCGCCGGCTGGCGTGCCCGGTCCACGGCGCCGAGGCGCGGCTGCCGCTTCACTTCCTGGTGGTAGTCCTCATCCGCCACGACCGAGCCCAGCTCGCGCTCCCAGGCGTCCACGTAGGCACCCACGCGCGCCAGCAGCACCTGGCGCGGCTCCTGAGCCGCAGCGGTCGTCGAGGCCAGACTCAGCGCGACGAGCGCCGTGAGCGGCCACCGTGCCAAGACCATGGGAGGCGAGAATAACACCACGCGGGCCCTGCGCCGCTCACAGCTGCCGTATCCACGTCAGCTTCACGAGCAGCTGCCGCGACGTGAAGGGGGCCGGCGTCAGCACGCCGCGGCCGTCCACGGGTGAGCGGTCGTTGTAGACGATCGTGAAGAACGAGAGCGGCTGGTATTCCCAGGCCAGGCGCGCGTTGGCCGTGAGCTGCCGCGCCACCGTGTTCCACTGCACGAAGCTCACGAGCTGCAGGCGCGGGTTGGCCGCGAGGCGCGTTTCGAGGCCGAGCAGGTGTGTCGTCAGCGCCGCGCCGAGGCCGCCCACGCGGTTCAGTCGATTCACCGTGTAATCGGCGCTGACCGCCACACGCGGATCGGGCGTGGCCTGCAGCACGCCGCGCCAGGTCTCGAGGGTGCCGTCGAAGTAGCCGCCCACCTGGCCTTCGAACCGCAAGGCCACCCGCGCCGACGGGTCCGTCTGCACGGTGAGGGCATGGCGCAGGTAGTCGTACGATCCGGGCGCCACGCGCACACCGGGCACCGGCCGGAACGGCGTGCGCAGCCGCTGCCAGTTCGGCAGCGCCGCGTACTGCAGCATGCCGCCGTTCTCGAACTGCAGGGTGAACGGCCGCAGCGACAGGAACCCTTCCTGCACGGCGCCGCCCTTCGGATCGATGAAGTGTTCGAGCGTGAAGCCCGGCTGGATGCGGCGCACGAAGCGCGGCCGCCACGACGGCCGCCAGTCCATGATGACCGCCGGACTGATGCGGATGTAGTCGTTCCGCACGACGAACCCGCTCTGCGCGTCGTAGCCGCGCGTCACGAGTTCCGAGATGTAGCCGAAGTAGCCGCGGTTGGTGTCGTTGGCGATCCAGATGTAGCCGCCCACCCCTTCGCCGCCCGCGCCACTCGTGCCCGACTGCGTGACCGTACCGCGGACGAAGGCGGTGGACGACATCCGCCAGAAACCGTCCACGCCGGCGACCACGTTCGATGCGCCGCCGCGGTCGCGCCGCGCGGCCACGATGCCCCCCAGGCGGTTCTGCCCGCTGAAGTTCTTCACGTAGCGGACGACGCCGAACTCACTCTCGGTGCCGGTGCCGCCCTGCGAGGCGGCGAGCGCGCCGAAGGCATGGCCGGCCGACCGCATCGTCACACGCGCCCCGGCGTTGATCGGGATGGGGCCGCCGGCGTCGTCGAGCCCGATGCGGCGTGAGAAGAACGGCTCGAAGCGGCCGCCGTTGCCGGTGAAGAAGACGCCGCGGTTCTCGAGAAAGAACTGCCGGCGCTCCGGGAAGAACACGCTGAAGCGCGTGAGGTTCACGACCTGGCGGTCGACGTCGGTCTGGCCGAAGTCGGGATTCACCGTGAGATCGAGCACCGTGTTGGACGTGACCGCCCACTTGAGGTCGGTGCCGATGTCGGCCTGTTCGCGATCGAGGCGTCCGCCGGCCGTCTCTGTGCGAGTGGCATCGCCGAGCACGTAAGGCTGCAGGCGCAGGTTGCGGCCCGGCGGCGGTGGTTCGAGTCCGGTGAGACGCCCCGCATAGTCCATCCGGAACGGCTGCATCACCCGGGGCCACGGCGACCAGCCGGAGCTTTCGTTCTTCCGCCGGTGCATCCGCTGGAAGTTCACGTTCCAGGTGCCGTGACCCTCGCGGTAGCGCAGCGTGTCCCACGGGATGGCGAGTTCGGCCGTCCAGCCGCGTGCGTCGCGCGCCGTGCGCGCAATCCAGACGGCATCGAAGTCCACGTCTGCGAGGCCGCCGTCCACCGTCTGCTGATCGCGCAGGGCACCGCGCGGATTGACGCGGAACACCATCGCGCTCCGGCCATCCTGCACGCCGTCGATGGCGATGCCGAAGAAGTCGTCGGTCGTCTCGTCGAAGTCGCGCCGGAGGTCGCGCACGCGCAACTCGTCCGCGCCGGTCGAGTCATGGCAGACGACGCCCACGTAGAGGTAGCGCTCGTCGAACACGACCCGGACGTCCGTGGCTTCGGTGGCCGCGTCGCCTTGTCTGGGCTCGGCCTGCACGAACGCGCTCGCCAGCGGTGCCCGCGTCCACACCGGTTCATCGAGCCGCCCGTCGATGGCGGGCGCCGTGTCGGTGCGCATCGCACGCAGCTCCGGCGGCTGGGCGGGCGGCGGAAACGCCTGCTGGGCCGAGGCCGCGGTCGCGCCGAGCGTGATCGCACTGACCACACCGAGACAGAGAAGCCGCACGACACGAGCGTGCCGGTGACCGCAGCGAACGTCGTGACCGATCCAACGAGTGGGCGGAGACGTCGAGCCAAGCGGCGTTCGGCGCCAGTCGGTGGTGACCGCGACGCTGGCCGGCGCGTACGGGCCGCTCGTATGCTCATCCGTGCCCTTGGTGGGGTTCGGGTAGATACACCGGCCGAGTCTCACTACGGTGGCGGCATGAAGCCAGCGCTGCTACGCGTCGCCCTGATCTGCTGTGTCGTCGTCTCGCCAGTCGCCGCGCAGGTCGCGCCGGCGCCACCGGCCGAGGCGCCCCGCGAGCCCGAGCCTGCCGTAGACCTCCGGCTCAAGGAAACCGTGGAAGTGACCGGCACGCGCGGCGTCATCGACTCCGCGCGGTCGCCGGTGTCGTCCACCGTCGTGACCCGCGACGAGATCGAGGCGCGCAACGTGCGCACGGTCGAGCAGGTGGTGAACGCTACCGAGGGTGTGGCGGCCTACCGCACGCGCGGCGTGGCCGACAACGGCGCCGGCATCGGCATGCGCGGCTTCAGCGGCCGCTCGTCGGGCCAGTCGCGCGTGCTCGTGCTGCTCGACGGGCAGCCGATCAACGACGCGTATCTGGGCTCGGTCGACTGGGCCACCGTGCCCATCGACGAAGTGGATCGCGTGGAGGTGGCGCGCGGGCCCTTCTCGTCGCTCTATGGCGGTAACGCCATGGGCGGCGTCGTGAACATCCTGACGCGGCCGGTCGATCGGCGATCCGCGGAAGGCTTCGCGCAGTACGGCACCTATGGCACCGGGTCCTACTCCGGGCGCTTCTCCGATCGCCTCTTCGGGCGGCTCGGCGTCACGCTCGCCTACGCGCATCTGCGCACCGACGGCTACCAGGCCCAGGTCGTCACGCGGACCGCTACGGCCAGCACACCCACCGCCGCGCCGCAGGTCACCGGCCTCGAACGTGTGGCCACCGGCACCGGCGGCACCGCGTACACCGTGGGCCTGCGCGGCGACAACTGGTATCGCCAGCATGCCGTGCGGGCGCGGGCCGAGTACCTCTTCAGCCCGCGGACCGTGGCCACCGCGCAGTTCATCCGCCAGTCGAAGAGCACGGGCTGGGGCGACTACACCTCCACCGTGCGTGACAGCAGCGGGGGCGTCGTCGACAGCGGCGCGTCCGGCCTCGTCTTCCTCGATGGCGATGTGTGGCGGCGCTTCACGCTGCTCCCCAGTCAGTTCCTGGGGGCGCGCCAGGGCGGCGGGTCGAACACCTATCAGACACAGCTGCTCCACAGTTTCCATGGGCGGGGCCAGGTCCGCGTGCAGATCGGCATCGCCGACACGCCGCTCAACTGGACGGCGCTGCCAGGCGCGAACGCCACCGCCGCGGGCGGCCCCGGTTCCTACACGGACCAGTCCTTCAGAAGCACGTTCGCGACGACGCAGTGGTCGGGGTCGACCGGGCGCCACGCGCTGGCCGCCGGCCTCGACACACGCGCCGACGGTGCCACGGTCATCGAGAGTCCGACCGACAACTTCCTCACCGAATCGCCCCTGCCGACGCGTAACACGTTCAGCAACGGCCGCACGCTGACGCAGGGCGTCTTCGTGCAGGACCGCATCACACTCGGCGACCGTGTCTCGGTCACCGCGGGCGGGCGCTACGACTACTGGCGCACGTTCGATGGCGAAACGCAGCTCTCGGCCACCGAGACGCCGCGCACGATCGGCGACCGGACGGCTGGCGCGTTCACCGGCAAGGTGTCGGCTCTCTACACGCCGCACGCGACCACCTCGCTGCGGACGAGCGTCGGCAGCGCGTTCCGCAATCCGTCGGTCTTCGAGCTGTATCGCGACCTGCTCGACGCCGGCATCTTCATCCTCGGCAACCCGGCCCTCACGCCTGAACGCCTGCTGGCGTACGAGGTGGGCATCCGCCAGCGGATAGGAGGCGCCGTGGCGATCGATGCGGCCGTGTATCGCAACCGCATCACCAACCTCATCTACCGCGCGACCGACTTCGAGGGCGACCCCACCGGCCTGACGCGCCGGATGCGGAACGCCGGCGAAGGGCGCACCGTCGGCCTGGAAGTGGGCGTGACGGTCACCCCGGCGTCGTGGCTCACGGCTCGCCCCACGTTCACGTTCACCGACGCGACCATCACGAAGAACCCGCAGGTGCCCGCCACCGTGGGAAAGGCCATTCCGTTCGTGCCGCGCCGCGCCGCCGGGCTCACCGTGACCGCGAGCAGCCGTCTGCTGAGCGCCACGTCCACGACGCGCTATCAGGACGACGTGTTCTCGACTGACACGAACGCCGACATCGTGAGCGGCGTGCCCGGCAGCTACGAACGCTTCATCGAGACCGACCTGGCCGTGTCGTTCACGCCGAGCCGGAACGTGTCGGTGCAGCTCACGGCCGAGAACCTGCTCGACCGCCGCTACTTCATGTTCTTTCGCAACCCCGGCCGCACCCTGGCCGCGGGCCTGCGTGTGCGGTACTGACCATGGCGGCACGCCATGGTCGTCGTGGTCTCACGGGCCGGCGCCTCGCCGGTGTGCTGCTGATGATGGCGGCCGTGGCCTGGGGCGGTGCCCGCCAGCCCGCGGCGCAGACGCCTCCACATCTCGCGTTCATCTACAGCGGCGGTGAGTCGAACGGTCCGGTGGAGATCGCACGGGCGGCGCGGCCGCTCGGCATCGACACCACGATCTTCGCGCCGGGCTCCGGGGGCACTCCGCTCACGCCAGAGACGGACCTCGGCGCGTTCGATGTCGTGTTCGTGGATGGCGCCGCCGATGGCATCGCGAAGCTGCTGCCCGCGTTGACGGCGGCGGCGTCGCGCACCAAGGTGGTCGTGGTGAACCGCACGGTGGTCGTGCCCGGAGCGGTGGCCATCGACGCGCATCCGGACATCACCGAGTACTGGCGGCAGGCCTCCCAGGACAACTACGCGGGTCTTGCGCAGTACCTCGTGGCCCGCGTGGCGGGCCGGGCCTGGCCGCGGGGCGTGCCCGCGCCCATCGTGTATCCGGAACACGGCTTCCACCACCCCGACGCGGCGGCGCTCTTCCCGTCGCTCACGGCCTACCTCGAGTGGTACCGCACGCGGCCCGCCGGCACCGGCCCGGTGCATCGCTACGACCCGGCGAAGCTGACGATCGGCGTCTTCGCACATCGCACGACCTACCAGCAGAAGAACATCGCCGCATTCGATGCGCTGGTGCGGGCGGTCGAGCGTCGTGGCCACAACGCCGTGACACTCGTCGGCGCGAGCGAGACCAACTTCGCCACGGCTCTCTCGTGGCCCACGGGCGGCGCGGCGGTCGACGTCTTCCTGTTCTCGGGTGAAGCGCTGCACCTGCGCGATCGCGAGACCGGCCTGGCCCGGGCTCGCGCGCTCGGCGTGCCCATCCTCGGCGCCTTCCATCTGCACAGCGCCACGGCCGACGACTACGCGGCCAGTCCGCTTGGCCTGCACCCGGTGCTCACGGCGCAGCTCGTCGGGTCCGAGCGAGAGGCGCGCATCGAGCCGATGGTCATCTCGGCCAAAGGGCCGGAGTCGGGCGGACGGCCGCTCAACCAGCCGATCCAGGCCCAGATCGAGTGGCGCGTCGACCGCGCCCTGTCGTGGGCGCGGCTGCACCGCCTCGAGAACCGCCAGAAGCGCGTGGTCTTCACCTACTGGAGTGAGGGCGCCGGCAAGGCCAACGTGGGCGGCGATCCCGACGACTTCCTCGATGTGCCGGCCAGTCTCGTGCAGCTGCTGCACGCGATGCAGGCGGCCGGCTACGACGTCGGCACGGCGCCCTTGCCCGACCGCGACGCGCTCGTGCGCCGCATGTCGCGCGAGGCCTCGAACGTCGGCACGTGGGCGCCCGCCGAGCTCGCCAGGCGTGTGCAGCAGGCCGAGGTGGTGCTCATTCCCGAAGGCCGCTACCGTGCGTGGTTCGACCGGCTGCCGAAGGCCAATCGCGACGCCATCATCGAGATGTGGGGGCCGCCGCCCGGGCAGGTGATGGTGCACACCGCCGCCGACGGCCAGCGGTTCCTCGTCATTCCGAAGATCGAGATCGGCCGCGTGCTCATCGCGCCGCATCCCGACTGGGGCTACCTGCAGAGCAACAAGGCGCTCATGTCGGTGGGCGCGCTGCCACCACATCACCAGTACCTCGCGTTCTTTCTGTGGCTGCAGCAGGAGTGGAAGGCCGATGCCTGGGTCAGCATGTTCACGAACATCGTGCTGCAGCCCGGCAAGAACGAAGGGCCGGCGGCGAGTGACCAGATCGGCATTCTGCTCGGGGGGCTGCCGCACATTCATCCCGAGCGGCTCGGGGCCACCGGCGGACTGAGCAACAAGCGCAAGGGCATGGCCCAGACGGCCGGGTGGTACAACCTCGTCACGCCGTCCGACACCCGCGAGGAGACGGGCGAACTGCGCGCGCAGCTCTCGCGCTACGCGGTGCAGGCCGATGAGGGCTGGCGGCGGGGAGCGCAGGCCACCATCCGCGCCGAGATCGCCCGCACCGGCATTGCCCGCGCGCTCGGCGTCGACGCGACGACCGCGGAGTTCGAGGCCCTGCGGGCCGACGCCCAGAAGTACCTCGACGACCTCGACCGCGCGCACGCACCGCACGGCACGCGCGTGCTGGGCGAGGTGCCGCCCGCTGGTGTGCTCGCCGACATGGTCACGGGGATGCTCGGGCCCGAACTGCGTCGCGCGCTCGAACCAGTGGTGCCCGATGCCCACGTGGCGGCGCGCGCCATCGTGCGCCGCATGGTTGTCGACGGCGAGGCGGCGACCACTGCCGTGCAGGCTGTCGTGGGCCGGGCGGCGCCGGCTGTGGCACAGGCGCTGGCACTCACGACGGACTACAGATCGGAAAGCACGTCTGAATCCAGCACAGCCTCAAAGTATCATCT
>JALHON010000038.1 GCA_022842985.1 Acidobacteriota bacterium
GCCGGACGTCTCGTGGCGCGCCTCTACACCGCGCGCGCGCCGCTCGGCTCGGCGCCCGTACCACTGGGCTCCGCGGCGCCCTGAGCCCGCCGCGGGGCGCCCGGGCGGACTTGGCCCGGGCCGGAAATCGCCCATCCGCTAATGGCATGGCCTCCCCGAAGAAAAGTCATCCAGCCGGGGGGCGTTGGGTTTAGTATGAGCCGTTTCGTTCAGGCGTCACGCCCATCCGGCCATGTCGGCCGGGTGCGGATTCCGCTGACGGAGATATGCACATGTCGAAGCACTACGGGCTCGGGCGCAGGTCGTTTCTTCAGAACGCGGGCATGACCGCGCTGCTCGGTGCCGTCGGCGGCGGCGCCCCGGCGGTCGTTTCGGCGGCCAGCCTTTCGGCCACCGCCACCAAGTACGACTTCGACACTCCGTACAACCGGTTCGGCACGAACTCGGTGAAGTACGACCAGCAGAACCGCGTGTTCGGCAAGGACGCCGTGCAGGTCGGCATGGGCATCGCCGACATGGACTTCCGCGCCGCGCCGTCGATCACGAAGGCGCTCAAGGAACGCCTGGAGCACGAGAACTGGGGCTACCTCGACATGCCGGCCGCGTTCCTCGAGAACGTCGCCGCGTGGAACAAGCGCCACTACGGCGTGACGTTCGAACCGTCGCAGGCCATCATCACGATGGGCGTGCATCCCGGCCTCATCGCCACCCTCAAGGCCTTCTCGCCGAAGGGCACGAAGGTGCTGCTGCAGACGCCGACCTACAACGGCTTCTACGGTGACCTCACGGCGAGCTGGACCGAGAAGGAAGAAGTGCTGCTCAAGAAGAACGCCGACGGCACGTTCGCGATGGACTTCGAGGCGTTCGAGAAGCAGATCAGCGTCGACACGAACTCCTTCATCCTCTGCAATCCGCAGAACCCGACCGGCAACTGCTGGTCGCAGGCGGATCTGCTGCGCATCGGCGAAATCTGCCTGAAGCACCGCGTCGTCGTGCTGGCCGACGAGATCCACTGCGACTGGGTGTCCAAGGGACAGAAGTACACGCCGTTCGCCAGCCTGCCGAACAAGGCCGTGGTCGACAACAGCATCACCTTCAAGGCGGCCAGCAAGTCGTTCGGTCTCGCGGCCCACAAGATCGCCTGGTTCTACACGACCAACCCCGACTATCTCGCGCGCATCAAGCAGCAGCACCGCGCTGAACTCAACACCCTCGGCATCGTCGCCAACATGGGCGCCTACACGCCCGAAGGTGAGGAGTGGCTCAGCCAGGCGGTGGAGTACGTCGACGGCAACACCAGCTTCGCGACCGACTACGTCAACTCGAAGCTGCCGGGCGTGCGCACGCACAAGCCGCAGGGCACCTACCTGATGTGGCTCGACTTCACCGAGTTCGCCGAGAAGATCGGCACGGCGAAGATGGCGGCCGACTACAACCGCACGAAGGCCGCCGACGCGCCGATGCTCACGAAGGAGCAGATGCTCGAGCGGTACCTCGTGAAGCATGCGCGCGTGCATCTGAACGCCGGCCAGTCGTACGGGAAGGGCAGCGACCACCACATGCGCATGAACGTCGCCACCTCGCGCAAGACGCTCGAGCTGGCGCTCTCGAACATCGCCGCGGCCATCAACAAGCCGTCGAGCATGTAAGTCCGACTGACACGCGGGAGCAGCTCGGCTGCTCCCGCGCGTCTCGCCGACCACCGGGCGCTGGCGTCCGGTCCGCCCCGTTCGTCCTTCCCTCCCCCCAAAGCACTGACGAATCTGTGATCCGCTGCGCGGAAGTCTGGCCCTGGCGCGTACAAAGTCGAGCCGGGCCACGACGCGGCCAGTGCAGCGAAAACATCCGAAAAATCAGGGAAAAATGGCGTGTGAGGGAGGGCGACGCGGACTGGCGCTTAGGGGAGTGTCGAGTAGAATGGCGGTTCCCCCTATGTTCATCATCACACTGCTGGTCTCGGGTGCTGCCGTCGCGGCAGAGCCCCTCACGCGCTCCTCGGAAGTGCCCGAGCTGGCGTCGATGGCCCTGCTCTCGGTGGTGTTCGCTGGTGCGTCGGTCGTTCTGCGGCGCACGGGCGCGAAGGCCGGCGACCGGGACCGCCGCGCGGGCGGCTCGACGTCCCGGCCGTAGCGGCCTCCCGCTTCTACGCCACGCGTTCGATCGTGAGCGCGTCGATCGTAATGTCGGTCACCGGCCGATCCTGCCGGCCGGTCTTCGTCGTGCCAATCGCCGTCACGACGTCCATACCTTCCACCACTTCGCCGAACACCGAGTGCCGGTTGTCGAGCCACGGCGTCGGTACGAGGGTGATGAAGAACTGACTGCCGTTCGTGTTGGGTCCGGCGTTGGCCATCGAGAGGATCCCGGCCTTCGAGTGCGTGAGATGCGGGGCGAACTCGTCCTCGAACTTGTAGCCCGGGCCGCCCATCCCGTTGCCGTTCGGGCAGCCGCCCTGGATCATGAAGTCGGCGATGACGCGGTGGAAGATGAGGCCGTTGTAGAAGGGCGTCGAGCGGCTTTCGCCCGTGACCGGATCCTTCCAGGCCTTCGTGCCCTCGGCGAGGCCCACGAAGTTGGCGACGGTCTTCGGCGTGTCCTTCTCGAAGAGGCGGACGACGAACGTCCCGGCGCTCGTCGTAAAGCGGGCATACAGTCCTGATGTCATCCGACGATGATATCGCGGGAGCCGGTGCTCCCGGCCAACAGTACAATCGCCCCAGTCCGCCCATGCCCGAGCTGTCCACGCTCTCTGCCGCCGACCTCGACGCGCTCGTCGCGGGCCGCCATCGCGACCCGTTCGGCGTGCTCGGTCCACAGGCGACGGCGGTGGGGCATGTCGTGCGGGCCTTCCGCCCCGGCGCTGCCGCGATGACGCTCGTGACGCGGCCCGACGGTGCCGCGCGCGCGATGACGCTCGTGCATCCGGCCGGGGTGTTCGAGACGGCGCTGCCGTCCGGCCCGGTGCCCGACTACCGCCTGCTCGTGACCGAGCCGCACGGCGTCGTGCACGAGGTGGACGACCCCTATCGGTACGGGCCGATCTTCGGCGAACTCGACGCGCACCTGTTCGCCGAAGGCACGCACTACCGCGCCTACGACGCGCTCGGCGCCCGGGTCGTGTCGCACGGCGGCACGCCCGGCGTGCACTTTGCGGTGTGGGCGCCGAATGCGGCGCGCGTCAGCGTGGTGGGCGACTTCAACGCCTGGGAGGGCCGCACGCATCCCATGCGGCTCGTGGCCAATGCCGGCGTGTGGGAGATCTTCCTGCCGGGCCTCGGCGCCGGCCCGCGCTACAAGTTCGAGATTCGCGATACGCGCGGACGCATCTTCCAGAAGGCCGATCCGTTCGGCCGCTGGTTCGAAGCGCCGCCCGACACGGCCTCGGTCGTGTGGCAGGGGGGCTACACCTGGCGCGACGACGCGTGGATGGCGGCGCGGAACACGCCGCGCGCGGCGGCGCCGATGTCGGTCTACGAGGTGCATCTCGGGTCGTGGAAACGTGCCGAACACGGCGGCCGCACGATGACCTATCGCGAGATGGCCACGACGCTCGTGCCCTACGTGCGCGACCTCGGCTTCACGCACATCGAACTGCTGCCGGTGATGGAGCATCCCTACACCGGGTCGTGGGGCTACCAGGTCATCGGTTTCTTCGCGCCGACCAGCCGCTTCGGCACGCCCGACGACTTCAAGTTCTTCATCGACGCCTGCCACGAGGCCGGCCTCGGCGTGCTGCTCGACTGGGTGCCGGGCCACTTCCCCAAGGACGCGCACGGGCTTTCGCGCTTCGACGGCACCGCGCTCTTCGAACACGCCGACCCGCGGCAGGGTGAGCACCAGGACTGGGGCACGCTCATCTTCAACTACGGGCGCCACGAGGTGCGGGCGTTCCTCGTGAGCAGCGCGCTCTTCTGGCTGCGCGAGTTCCATCTCGACGGCCTGCGCGTGGACGCCGTGGCGTCGATGCTCTACCTCGACTACTCGCGCAAGGCGGGGGAGTGGGTGCCGAACAAGTACGGCGGCCGCGAGAACCTCGACGCCGTGGACTTCCTGCGCCACCTCACGAGCGTCGTGCGCGGCGAGCAGCCGGGCGTGGCGCTGATGGCGGAAGAATCCACCTCATGGCCCGGCGTGACGCGCGACGTGCACCTCGGCGGCCTCGGCTTCACCCACAAGTGGAACATGGGGTGGATGCACGACATGCTCGCCTACTGCGCGCAGGATCCGATCTTCCGCAAGTGGCACCACGACAAGATCACGTTCTCGCTGCTCTATGCCTACAGCGAGAAGTTCCTGCTGCCGTTCTCGCACGACGAAGTCGTACACGGCAAGAAGTCGCTGCTCGCGAAGATGCCCGGTGATGCCTGGCAGCAGCACGCGACGCTGCGCGCGCTCTTCGGCTACATGTTCGTGCATCCCGGCCGCAAGCTGCTCTTCATGGGCGCCGAGATCGGGCAGTGGCGCGAATGGAACCACGACTGGGAGCTCGACTGGGCGGTGCTCGGCGATCCGCGGCACGCCGGCCTGCAGCAGTGGGTACGCGACCTGAACCTGGCCTACCGGGCGACGGCGCCCCTCTGGGCCGACGACGACTCGCCGGCGGGCTTCGCGTGGATTGACTGCCACGACTCCGACAACAGCGTCATCTCGCTGCTGCGCCGCGACCCGGCGACCGGTAGCGTCGTGGCGGCCGTCGTGAACTTCACGCCGGCGCCGCGTCACGGCTATCGCATCGGCGTGCCGGTGGGCGGACGCTGGCGCGAGCGCCTGAACAGCGACGCCACGTTCTATGGCGGCAGCGGCGCCGGGAACGCCGGCGCGGTGGTGGCCGAGGACACGGCGTCGCACGGGCATCCGCACACGCTCTCGCTCGTCGTGCCGCCGCTCGGTTTCCTGCTGCTCGAACCCGACACACTGTAGCGCTCGTGGGACGAGCGCCGGGATGAACCGACGGCACGCCGCGTGCAAACGACGCGCGCGTGTTCATCGCGCCGCCGGATCGAGCCTCGGAACGCCGTACGCGGGACCAATGGCGTCGCCTGCGTGACGAATGGCGGCTGCTGCGTGATCGACGCACATCACGCGTCGACGAACGGCACACTGCTTCCGCCGCCGTGCATTCGTTCATTGACCTCGGCGCGAGGCCGGCCGATAGTGCACACATGTCCGCGCGCACCGGCGTCATCGGTTTGCGGGTCGTCTTCGCCGCGGCGACACTGCTCGGGTTCTACTCGGCGCTGCTGGCGTACTACTACGTCAGCACGTTCGGCTCGCGCGGCACCGACTCGTTCGGCCTGCTGCTCGGCCTGAACCTGAACTACTGGTACGCCTGGGCGGTCGTCACGCCCGGCATCCTGTGGCTGTCTCGACGCTATCCGCTCGAGCGCGGCGCGCTTCGGCGCAGCGTGCCGGCGCACCTCGCCGGCGTCTTCCTGGCGACACTCGTCCATGTCTCGCTCGTGACGCTCGGGCGCGAGGGCCTCTACTACGCCACCGGGATGAACTCGGGCCGCTGGGTCGAGGAATTCCAGCGGATGTTCTTCCTCAACTTCGACTTCGAGATGGCCACCTACTGGGCCATCGTCGGCCTGAGCCATGCCCTGCGCTACCACTACGAAGCGCAGACGCGCGCTCTCACGGCGTCGCGGCTCGAGACCCGGCTCGTCGAGGCCCAGCTGCAGACGCTGCAGCGGCAGATCCAGCCGCACTTCCTCTTCAACACCCTCAATACCGTGTCGGCGCTCATGCACCGCGACGTCGAGGCGGCGGATGCCATGATCGCCCGGCTCGGCGACCTGCTGCGCCAGTCGATCGAAACCGTGGACGTGCAGGAGGTGGCGCTCGCCCACGAGCTCGACTTCCTGCGGAAGTACGTCGACATCGAACAAGCGCGCTTCCAGGATCGTCTCACTGTCACGTTCGCCATCGACCCCGATACGGAAGACTGCCCGGTGCCAAACTTTCTGCTGCAGCCGCTCGTCGAAAACTCCATCCGTCACGGCATCGGCCCGCGGCCGGGGCCGGGGCGCGTGCTGGTGACGGCGAGGCGGTCGGGCGATCGCCTGCGGCTCGAAGTGCGGGACGACGGCGTGGGGATGGATGCGGTCCGGCTGTCCGATCTCGAACACGGCGTCGGGCTCTCGAACACGCGGTCGCGGCTCGCGCATCTCTATGGCGACCGTCACCGGTTCGTGGTCACCAGTCCGCCGCCGGGCGGGCTGTCGGTGGTCATCGAGATTCCCGTGGACGAGCCAGCCAGAGAGGCCAGCGCGGCCGAGCTGATGGCGGAGGGGGCGGCGTGACGAAGATCCGGGCGATGGTGGTGGACGACGAGGCGATGGCGCGCGAACGCGTCGTCGGGATGCTCCGGCAGGAGCCGGACATCGAGCTCATCGGCGAGTGCAGCGACGGCCAGCAGGCCGTGGATGCGATCAACGCGCAGCACCCCGACCTGGTGTTCCTCGACGTGCAGATGCCGGCCTTCGACGCGTTCGGCGTCATCGAGAAGGTGGGCGCCGACAGGATGCCCGCGGTGGTCTTCGTCACTGCCTACGACGAATACGCGCTGCGCGCCTTCGAGGTGCATGCGATCGACTATCTGCTCAAGCCGTTCGGCCGCGAGCGCTTCCAGCAGACCCTGCAGCACGCCCGCGCCCACCTCGAGCGCCGCCGCGCCGGCGACCTCGGCAAACGCCTCATGGCACTCGTGCAGGACATCAAACCGGAGCCGCAGAAGCTCGATCGGCTGGTCGTGAAGTCGGGCGGCCGCGTGTTCTTCCTGCGCACGGAAGACATCGTGTGGATCGAAGCGGCCGGCAACTACGTCCGCCTCCACCTCGGTGAAGACTCGCACCTCTTCCGCGAGACCATGAACGGCATCGAGGCCCGGCTCGACCCGCGCCGCTTCGTACGCATCCACCGTTCGCGCATCGTCAACAGCGACCGCATCAAGGAACTGCAGCCCTGGTTCAACGGGGAATACGTGGTGGTGCTGCAGAACGGCACCCGCCTCACCCTGAGCCGCGGCTACCGCGAGAAACTCCAGGAACGGCTCGGCAAGAGCTTCTGAACCCGCCGCCCGCTGTCCGCCTGCGGCACACCACGTGTCCCGCAGGCGGACACGCATGTACCGCGCCTGCGGGCGCGGCCGTACAGACAAAGGGCCGGACGGCAGTGCCGCCCGGCCCTTCGCGTATTCAGACTCCGGGGACGAGCCCCTGCGGCGCCGTTACCAGTCGAACTTCACGCCGGCCTTGGCGATGCGCGGTCCGAGCACCGTCGTGGCGCGCTCGAACGACGTGCCGCCACGCCAGTTGATGTTGACGGCGGTGTTCGAGTTCGTCAGGTTGAACACGTCGAGGAACACGGCCGCGCGGGCCTTGCTGCCGAAGCGCAGGCGCTTCTCGGCGCGGATGTCGAACACCGAGATGGCGTCCTGACGGCGCTCGCCGATCGGCTCGGCCAGGATCAGCTGGTTGCCGTAGTTGAGCGAGGCCTGGAAGAAGCGGCCGTACGGGGCACCGCTCTGCACCTTCCACACCGGGGTGATGTTGATGCCCCAGCCCGCGTCGACCGTGCCCGAGAGCTTGCCGTTCCAGTTGCCGAACTCGTTTTCGGTCCTCTCGTTCGGGTTGGTCGGGAAGCTGCCGAAGAACGCGAAGTTCGTGACGGCGGTGCCGAAGCGGTTGTTGAAGTAGTTGTTGCCGAACTCCTGCGTCCAGGTGTACGAGAACGACGCCAGCGCCGACCAGCGGTTCGAGTAGCGCTTGTTGGCCGAGAACTCGAGCGTGCGGTAGGTGCCCTCGTAGCCGTCGATGTTGGTGACGAGCTGGTTCGACGCGCCGAGCAGCGCCGGGTCGAGATTGAGCGCCGAGAACGGACGATCGTCGCTCGTGCCCGTGACGCCGTCGGGTCCGGGGTCGGTCACCGTGACCGGCACGTTGTAGGCGCTGAACGGACGCAGCGAGTTCACCTGCTGCCAGCCGTTGTTGTCCTTCTTCCACACGAAGCCGGCGCGCACGCCGAGGTCGGCCATGACCGAGCGCTCGACGAAGACCGACGCCTCATCCGTGTAGGCGTTGCTCAGATCGCCGGCGAGCGAGACGTTCGAGCTGCCGCCGAAGCGCTGTTCGAGGGCGCCCTGTTCGCCATTCTGGAACACGCGGTCGTTGTTCAGGTCGTTCCACACGAAGTCGCTGAACTGGTTGGCGGTGTTCGGGTTGAGCGCGTCGGCCAGGTTGACGCCGGTGTTGAAGTAGAAGCGGCCGACGTTGGCCTTCACCACCGTCTTGCCGTCGCCCATCACATCGTAGCTGGCGCCGAAGCGCGGCACGATGTGGTTGAAGGCGACGATCTTCGACCGTTCGGGGTAGGAGTCAGCGGCCGCGAACCGGCCCGCCGCCAGCGACTGCTCGGGCAGCCATACGCGGTAGCGGTCGAAGCGCGCGCCGATGTTCATCGTGAGGCGCTTGACCGTCCAGGTGTCGGTGATGAACGCGCTGGTGGTGGCCAGGGCGTTCAGCGAGTTCGCGTTGTTCTGCAGGCGCACCGACCGCGGCGTCGTCGCCGACAGGGGGCCGGTGAGCGCGCCGTCCACGAAGTGGATGACGTTGTCGGCGTAGGCCTGATTCCACAGCGTCTGGCCGGATTCATCCAGGTATTCGCCGCCGCCCTTCAGGTTGTGCGAGCCACCGAGGAAGTTGTCCTTGAAGTAGCTGACCGCGCCCGTGTACTGGTTGCGCCGGCGGCGCAGTTCCCAGTCGCGGCCGCCGCCGAGCACCTGGTTGGTGCTGAGCGACTCGTAGCGGGTGGTGCCGGTGTTGCTGTCGAGACCGAAGTTGTAGCCGAACTGGCCGGCGCGGAACTCGACGAACACGTTCTGGCCGAGGGTGCCGTTCCACTCGCCCTTGTAGACCCAGCTCGGCGAGTCCTGAATGGTGGTGGAGTCGGCCGTGATGTGGACCGGCGCGCCGAGGCGGTTGCTGCTGTCGGTGCGGTTCGGCTGCGTCTTCGTGCCGTGCTGCAGGTAGGCGACGAACTTGTTCGCCTGATTCACCTGGTAGGTCAGCTTGCCGGTGTAGTTGCGCAGCTTGGTGTCGAACGGCGTGCCGTCGAGGAAGCTGCCGGCCGGCGGCGCCGCCACCGAGTTGCGCTGGTCGAGGAACGCGCCGAAGCCCCAGATCTTGTCCCTGAGGACCGGGCCGCCGATGCCGATGTTGGTGTTCTTGTAGCTGGCGAGGCGGTTGCCGTCCGGACGAATCGTGGCGCCCGGCGTCGGCAGCACCTGATCCGCCGCCAGGTTGCGGCTCTGGAAGCGCTCATCTTCCATGTCGTAGTAGAAGTTCAGGCTGGGGCTGTTGCCGCCGCTCTTGCTGACGAACTGCGTGAGCACGCCCGAGGTGGGCATCTCGGCCGAGTTGGCCGCCGCGCCGATGAACACTTCGTCGAAGGAGCCGTAGTCCAGATAGAAGCCGGCCGCCGACGTGCCTTCCGTGGTGTTGATGCCCTCGACGAGCGGGCGGTTCTGGCCCGAGTAGCCGTAGGCGAAGTAGGTGGTCTGCGTGCCCATGGTGGCGCCGCCGACGTCCACGCGGTTCAGCGTGACCGACGGGGTCGTGGCGAGCAGCGACCACATGTCGCGGGCGTTCGGCAGCGCCGCGAGGTTCTGCGCGTCGTAGTTGGTCTGCAGACGGGTGGCCGTCGTGTCGATGACCGGGGACTCGCCGCTCACGACGAGCGTTTCGTTGAGCGAGGCCACCGCCAGTGTCACGTTGACCTGGGCGTTGAAGCCGAGCGTGATGCGGACGCCGTCACGCTTGACCTGCCCGAAGCCGGCCAGCTCGTAGTTGAGTGAGTATTCGCCGGGCGCCACCGCCGGGAAGCGGTAGATGCCGGCTTCGTTCGTGACCGCCGTCAGGGCGCCAATCTGCGCCGGGCTCGTGGCCGTAACCGTCACGCCGGGCAATACGCCGCCCTGCGCGTCCTTGACTTCACCTGAGATACTGCCGGTCGAACTCGCGCCGCCGCCCTGCGCGAATGCGCTCGGGACGGCCAGCAGCAGTGCTGCTGCCAGCGCGAGCAGAATCCTGCTCGAACGTGCCATGGAAATAGCCTCCTGTGGGGTGTCGTGCAACACGCCGAGGAGCCAAACCGGCTCCCGGCGCGGAAATGGACAGCCGCCCCGCAACCGTACGGCGCGAACGTCCAGCCGTACCTACAGCAAGGGTGATGCCCGGTTTTCATGGGACGTCCCAGTCCGGCGCATCGTTCCGGAGTCCACCCACTCGAAGGTGACGACTGGAGGCAGGGAAGGGACGAACAGCGGCTCCGGAGGGGTTCTGGGGCCTCCCGGGCCCCGAATCGCCCCGATCGGCGGGGAGCCGCCCAGAGGCGGCCGTGCCATCCGTCAGCCGTTTGGCTGCGGGGAGGCATGCCAACCCCGCGAAGGCGCGCCCGATGTTCGGGATTTTGGGTAGCGCGGATTCAAGAACTCGAACCGCCGCCGGCTGTAACGTCTAGTTCAGGAGCAGCGGGAGGGCGGTGATGAACGACGCGACGACGGCCACGAGGGTGACGAGCAGGCAGGCCGCGCCTCCGACGAGATGATCGATGCGCTCAGGCTTCAGGGGGTCGAGCAGCAGGCCGGCGACGTAGCCGCCGACGAAGCCGCCGAGGTGCGCCTGGTTGTCGATGCCCGGCATGATGAGCCCGAAGATCCCCATCATCAGCGCGTACTGCAGACCGGCCTCGCGCACGTGCCGGCTGCCGGTGCGGTTCCCGTAGTAGACCAGCGCGCCGAGCAGGCCGAAGATCGGGGCCGAGGCGCCGAGCGAGAGCTGGGCGCCGCCGATGAGCGGCAGGAACCCGATGTAGCGTCCGGCGACCGAGGTAAAGGTGAAGCCGACGACGCCGGCGAGGGTGTAGACGATGACCATCCGGCCCGGGCCGTAGAGTTCGGCCACGGCCGGCGCGAGCTGGCGGATCCACAGCATGTTCAGGACGATGTGGATGAGGCCGCCGTGCAGCCAGCCCGCCGTGAGTACCGTCCACCACCGGCCTTCGACGAACACGGGGTACGACCCGCTCGCGCCGAGCAGCCGGATCGCCATGGAACTCGGAGCGAGGATGGGCCGCATGCCCGCCACGTCGATGAGCAGCGAGAGCACGTAGAGCACGATGGTGCCGCCCATCACGAGCGGCACGAAGCCGAGGTCCTGGCCCAGCCGGCGGAAGGCGGGCGCGAAGCCCCAGAGCCCGGGATTGCGGCGGTTGCAGTTGTAGCAGACCGCGTCGTTCACGCCGACGAGGGTGCCGCAGGACGTGCAGATGACGGAGCCTGTCGTCTGGCGTTTCAACACCTGTCTACTTTATCGGGTCTCGGGGCTCGGGGCGAGGCTCGGGGTCAGACCCCTTACGATTTTGAAAGGGGTCTGACCCCAGGGGGCGCTCGCCTTACTTCACGGCGAAGTACTTGCGGTACCAGGCGATGGAGCGCTCGAGCGCGTCCACGACGTGGGCGGTCTCGCGCAGGCCGTGGCCTTCGCGCGGGTAGCGGACCAGCGTGGTGGGCACGCCGACGTCGTGCAGGGCCACGTAGAGCTGTTCGGCCTCGGCAATCGGGACGTCGTTGTCGTTCTCGCCGTGCAGGATGAGCGTCGGCGTCTTCACCTTGTGAATCTGGCGCAGCGGCGAGCGCTGCCACAGCAGGTCCATGAGACCGTCCTGATGCGGGTAGCGGCCGAACTCCACGGCGAGATAGTCGTGGTAGTAGGCCATGTAGTTGAAGCTCACGAGATTGGCGATGCCGGCGCTCGGGATGGCGGCCTTGAAGCGGTCGGTCTCGGTGATGATCCAGTTGGTGAGCTGCCCACCGTAGCTGCCGCCTTCGATGCCGAGCTTCGTGCGATCGAGCCACGGGTAGCGGGCGAGCGCCGCGTCCACGCCGGCCACGACGTCGCGCGCTTCGGCGCCGTTCTGATCGCCGAAGATCCTGTCCGCGAGCGCCTGCCCGTAGCCGGTCGAGCCGCGGTAGTTCACCATCAGCGACGCCCAGCCCTGCGCCGCGTAGACCTGCGCCTTGTGGTTGAAGGCCGGGCCCTGCTGGCCGTGCGGACCGCCGTGGATGAGGACGACGAGTGGATGCGTGCTGCCAGCCGTGCGGCCGAGCGGCAGCGTGAGGAACGCCTCGATCTCGACGCCGTCGGCGCTCGTGAACGTGAACGCCTCGACGTCCGCGACGGCGCGTTCGGCGAGCAGCGCGCGGTTGAGGTCCGTGCGACGTTCCGCCGGCGCATCGCCGCGCTTCGTGTAGAGGTCCGCGGGTGACGACGGCGCCGCGAAGGCGTAGGCGAGCGTGTCGCGGCCGATCGCCCAGGCGCCCACGCTGCCACGGTCGCCCACCACCACCTGCGGCGCGCCACCCGCGGCCGGCAGGCGCATCAAGCGCACGTGGCCGCGTTCCTGCACCGTGAAGTAGAGGTGCCGTCCGTCGGCCGACCACTGCGGCGTGCCCTGCCGGTTGTCGATGACCGCGCCGAGTTCCACGCGGTTCGTGCCGTCGGCGTTCATCACCCACACGTGCGTGTCTTCCATCGTCGTCTCCGACGAGGTCAGGTCGCGCCGCGTGCCGAGGAACGCGATCTTCGTGCCGTCGGGCGACCACGTGGGCGTGTACTCGGCGGCCTTCGTCGTGGTGAGCCGCCGCGTTTCCTTCGTGCGCGCCGACACGGTGAGGATGTCGTAGTTGAAGACGCGGTCGGCGTCGGGCTCGCGGTTCGAGACGAACGCGATCGTGTCGCCGCCGGGCGCCCAGTCGATCGAGTGTTCGTAGGAGGCGCCGTCCGTGAGCTGCGTCACCTGACGCGTGCCGATGTCGGCCACGAACACGTGCGTGCGGCGGTTGTCGTTGAAGCGCGTCAGCCCCTCACCCGCCGTGGGCTTGTAGAGGTAGCGCGTGATGACCATCGGATCGCCGTTCGCGTCGGCGCTCTCGGGACCCGGGGTGGCCGAGACGTAGGCGATCCGGCGTCCGTCCGGCGCCCACGCCACCGCCGCCCCCGCCGACGGCAGCGGATGGTTGGTGCCGGTGACCGGCGCGATGAGCCGCGCGCCGCTGCCATCCGCTTCGCTCACCATGAGGCCGCTGCCCTCGGGCCCGCTCCCCATGTAGGCCAGCCGGCGCCCATCGGGCGCCCAGCGCGGATCGTGCGACCCGCGCGGCAGGTCGTGCGTGGCCCCGGTCGCGAGGTTGCGCACGACGAGCGTGGCCTGCGGGCGGCCCGGCTCGGTGTTGCGGATGACGGTGTAGGCCACGTGCGCGCCGGAGGGCGACACTTCGACGTCGCCCACCGACTGCAGCTGGAAGAGGTCGCGCGGGGTGAGGCCGCGCGGCGACTGCGCCTCGACGGTGAGGCCGAGGGCGAGCAGACCGGCGACCGCACCGGCCCGGGCATGGGGAGCGAGCATGGCGGCGAGTATACGCGGGCTGTCGTGCAGGCCTTCGCCGCAGCGGCGGGTTCCGTGCAGGCCAGGCCGTGGCGCCCGGCGGCGGGCCGGCCCGAGGTGGCCTACAATCAGGCCACGCATGCTCGGTGTCGGCACAGAAATCGTCGTGGTCCTGCTGCTCCTCGTGGCCAACGGCGTCTTCGCGATGTCGGAGATCTCAATCGTCGCCTCCCGCAAGGTGCGCCTGCAGCAGCGCGCCGACGATGGCGACACGCGGGCGGCGACCGCGCTCGCGCTCGCGCACGCGCCCAGCCAGTTCCTCTCCACCGTGCAGGTGGGCATCTCGCTCGTGGGCGTGCTCGCCGGCGCCTACGGCGGCGCCACCATCGCCGAGCCGCTCCAGGTGACGTTCGAGGGCATCCCGCTCGTGGCGCCCTACGCGGAAGGGCTGTCGCTCGGCCTCGTGGTCGCCGTCATCACGTATCTCTCGCTCATCATCGGCGAGCTCGTGCCGAAACGCATCGGCCTCAACCACCCGGAGACGATTGCCTCCTGGGTGGCGATGCCGATGATGCTGCTGGCGCGGATCGGCAGCCCCGTCGTGGCCCTGCTGACCGGGTCCACGAATCTCGTGCTGCGGATCTTCGGCATCAAGGGCGACGCCGAACCGCATCTCACCGAAGACGAGATTCGCGCCGTGATCAGCCAGGGCGCCGAAAGCGGCGCGCTCGAAGAGAACGAAGAGAGCCTCGTGCAGCGGGTCTTCCGCGTGGGCGATCAGCGCGTGGGTGCCATCATGACGCCGCGGCTCGACATCGAGTGGGTGGACGTGGACGCCGCCGGCGACGACCTGCGCACGTTCCTGAGCGGGCACAGCCACGGCCAGTTCGTCGTGTGCCAGGGCGGCCTCGACAATGTGCTCGGCACGGTGCGCGCGGCGGACCTGCTGTCGGTGGCGATGAAGAACTCGCCGATCACGCTGCGCAGCCTCATCAAGGAACCGCTCTTCGTGCCCGACTCGATGGGCATCTTCAAGCTCCTCGAGGCGCTCAAGGGCTCGCACCGTCACCTGGCGATCGTGCTCGACGAATTCGGCGCCGTCGAAGGCCTCGTCACGGTGACCGATCTGCTCGAGGCGTTCGTGGGCAGCCTGCCCACCGATGCCGCCGCCGACCGCCCGATCGTCGCCCGCGCCGACGGCAGCTGGCTCGTGGACGGCTCGGCCCCCATCGACGAAGTGGCCAACGAGATCGGCCTCGACGACCTGCCGGAGGGGGAAGCCGGCGCGTATCACACGCTCGGCGGCTTCGTGATGGCGCGCCTCGGCCACATCCCGCGCACCGCGGACCTCTGCGAGTGGGGCGGGATGCGCTTCGAAGTGATGGACATGGACGGGCGCCGCATCGACAAGGTCCTCGTCACGCGGCTCTCGGCGCAGGCCGCCGACATTAGCGACTAGGCCGTCGCGGTCACTGGAACGTCCAGACGAAGTTGACCACCGGAAACACGAAGAAATCGTCCACGCCGATCGGCGTGGCGAGGCCGAGGTCGGCCGACAGCCTCCCACTCATGAAGCGCACGCCGGCGCTGGCGATGCCGCCCTCCCGGAACACATAGTTCTCGGTCACCAGCTTCACGTGCCGGTGCACGCGGTGCTCGCCGCCGATCATCACGACCGGCGCGCCGCTGTCTTCGAACTGCTCGTAGGCGTAGCCGATGCCCACCGTGAGCGCCGTGTCGCGCGTGCCCTTGGTCATGGCACCGTAGGCCACACCGAGGCTGTCGCCGTCGATGTTCATGATGTGCATGGCGCCCACGGCCACCTGCGTCGTCGGCTGGTCGATCACCGTGTACTTCGGTGTGAACCAGAACGGCCGCTCGCTGCCGCCGCCGAAGATGAGCGGCGTGCCGCCGCCGATCGACAAGCGGTCGGTGATGCCGACCTGCACGAACGGGATGAAGATCTCGTAGACGCCGAGATAGACGTCGCCCCGCTTGAGCGGGCGTCCCGTGGGGCCGAAGAAGAGCCGCGTCGGATTCGGATCGTCCTTCCAGAACTGCGTGCCGGAGGCGCGGCCCTCGACCGTGGCGAGGCTCACGATATCGGCGGCGTCGATGGTGAGCGTGGCGCCGGCGAGGGTGCGGAACGTGATGCGCGTGCCGTCGACGGCCTCGACGCGGCCGATCGCGCTCGTGCCATCGCGCAGGCGGATCTCCTGCGTGACATCAGCCGGCGCCACGGCGATCGTGGCGGCCGGCGTCTGGGCATACGTGACGAGTGGGGTGGCGGCCAGCAGGAACGCGGGCAGCAGGATGGTGAGCAGCTGTCGGGCCATGGGACCCTCCACCGCCACTGTAGCAGGAACCCGCCTACGGCGTCTGGTTCGGCACGCGGTCCCAGCGATGCGGGCGCAGCGCCGCGAGCAGGTCCGCGGGCAGCGGCCCGCGATCGCTCGCCGCGAGATTGGCGTCCACGTGCCGTGCGCGGCGCATGCCGGGAATCACCGTCGAGACGTCCGGGGACGACAGGATGAAGCGCAGCGCCAGCTTCGGGAGCGACATGCCGTCGGGCACGAGCGGCATGAGGTGCTCCACGCGCGTGAGTGTCGCGTCGAGATGGGCCGGCGTGAAATAGGTGCCGCGCCAGTCGCCCTCGGGGAACCGCGTGTCGCGCGTCATCGTGCCGGTCAGGGCGCCTTCATCGAAGGGCACGCGTGCGATGACCGCGACGTTCGCGGCGCGGCAGGCGGGGAACAGCCGGTCTTCCGGTGCCTGGTCGAACACGTTGTAGACCACCTGCACGGCGTCCACGACGCCCGTGGCGATCGCCGCCAGCACGTTCTCCGGCTGCCAGCGGTTCACGCTGATGCCGAAGGCGCGAATCGTGCCGGCGCGCTTCAGATCCTCGATGGCGCGTTTCCAGCCGTCGTCGGCGGCCCAGGCGTCGTCCCACACGTGGAACTGCAGCAGGTCGATGCGGTCCAGGCCGAGGTTCTCGAGGCTCTTGGCCGTGAACTCGTGGATGTGATCGGCGGGGAAGGTCTCCGCCACCGGATACTCCGCCTTGCCCGGCCACTTCAGGTTCTTCGGTGGCACTTTCGTGGCCACGATGAGACCGCGGCCGGGATGTGCGCGCACGACCTGGCCGAGCAGGCGCTCGCTGTGGCCGACGCCGTAGGCGAGCGCGGTGTCGAAGAACGTGCAGCCGCCTTCGACCGCGCGGTGCAGCGAGGCGAGTGACTCGGCGTCGTCTGACCCCGACCAGCCGCCCATGCCCCACATGCCGTAGCCGATGTCGCTGACCTGCCAGCCCGTGCGTCCGAACGTCCGATACTGCATGTGGGAATCCTGAAACGAAAAGGGTCAGCCGCGGGTGACCAGCCACGGCATGGTGTCAGTATGCCCCGGCGCGGCTACGGCGTCACGAGCGCGGCGATCTTCGTCCAGTCGACCTCGCGCCACATTTGCGCGTGCTGCACGCAGCCCTGCGGCGGCGCGTCCCAGCGATCGATCGGCAGGGAGGTCAGCTGATCCCCCGCCACTCGCACGCAGCGTCCGAAGTCGCTCACGAAGAGGATCTGCGGCGCGGTCCGTGGCAGCGTCAGATCGAAGTAGTCCCAGTTGGTGCGCACGATCTGCCGGCACCCCGGCGCGCTCGCTTCGGCGACGAACGAGCCGGTCATCGCGTAGCGGCCGTTGCCGGTCTGACCGGCGGGCGCCGGCACGAAGCACGCCGGGCTGTTCGCCTCGTCGGGTGACAGCGCGGCCAGACGTTGCATGGCCTCGTCGTGCGCGTCGATGGCGCTCCAGTACCACTGGCCCTTCGCGTCCTTCTGCGGGTTGGCGTTGGCCTGGGCGTCCTGCCGCAGCACCGTGATCTCGTTCTCGAGCGAGCGCTGGCGGGCCGCGTAGTTCGACGGCCGCGAGGTGCGCAGCTCGCCGTTCTGTTTCTCGAACGCCTCGCGCTTCTGCGCCTCCCATTCCGGCGCCATGACCTCGGCGAGTTTCTGCGTGTAGCCGGCCAGTCGGTTCTCGGCGGTCTTGCGGTCTTTCTCGAGGGCGCTCATCGAGGCCTTGAGCGCGCGCGCCAGCGGCACGGGGGCCCAGGGGTCGCGGCCGGCGCGTGTCACGAGCAGGTAGTTGTCCTCGTAGACCGAAAGCCCCTGCCAGGTCGCGGTGACGCGTGGCCGCAGGTAGAACACCTCGGCGGGCCGATCCCCGGGGCGTGGTTCCGTGGCGACCGGTGTCGCCTGCCGGTCTTCGGGCAGGCGGTTGAACTCGAAATACGCCCCTTCCGTTTCTCCGTTTACGCTCAGTCGCCACGTGCCGTTGGTCTCGATGTCCTCGTGGCGGAACGGATAGTAGCCGGCGGTGAAGATGAGGGGCACGCGGCCGAGCGGTGTCTTCTCCGGCAGCACGAACGGATCGAAGTAGTCGAGCGTGCGCGAGTCCTTCACCCAGAAGCCTTCGCCCTGCGAACCGTTCGGCGTGGCCTTGAGCAGCGCGGCGAGCGCGTCCAGTGTGCCCGTCATCTGCGCCCGCTCGGCGGCCGTCTGCGGCGGAATCAACTTGAAGGTGCCGCGGCCCGGCTGCACCGAAATCGTCCAGAACACCTTGCGCTTCCAGGCATGGCGAATGCGTGGATTGGGCGAAACCACGAGGCCTTCGGTGTCGCCCGGTTCGAACGTCGGCGGTCCGGTGGGCCGCTGCGCGGCGACCGGCACGAGGGAGATGGCGAGCAGCAAGCCGAGGACGACGCGACGCATCGGGGAACGCTAGCTGGGCGTCCGTCGACAGTCAACCCGGCCGCCGCAAGTGCGACCGCGGAAAACCCCGCGTGCGCGTCGTCGGTGCCGCCGTGAGTACGTGATTCCCGCCGAAAGCCCCGGTGATCGCGTGCTGGCGGCTGGCACGCTCCGTGCTGGTTCCACGGTGGACCCGCCCACTCATGATGTCGACCCTGAACCACACAGACTCCCGCACTGATGGCGAGCTCGTAGCCGCCTCGAAACTAGGCGACCATGCGGCCCTCGAGGCGCTGGTCGAGCGTTACCAGGCGCTGGTGCTGCGCTTCGGACTGTCCATGTGCCGGGACGAAGACGCCGGACGCGACGTGTCCCAGGAAACGCTGCTGGCGATGGTGCGCTTCCTCCCGACATTCCGCAGCGATGCCCTCCTGTCGACGTGGCTCTACGCGATCGCCCGGCACGCGTGTGCGCGCCGCCACCGGCGGGCACATCTTTCGATCTCCTCGCTCGATGCGCTGTCCCCCCGCGACTATGACGCCCTGGTCGCGGATAGGGATTTCCCCGATGCCGCCACGGCGGCGGCCGAGGCGCGAGGCGTCGTGCGAGAGGCCATCCGCGCCCTCTCGCCAGAGCATCGCACCGTGCTCATCCTGCGCGACGTGCGCGGGGCGTCGGCTGATGAGGCCGCGCGCACGCTGCAGATCAGTGTGCCGGCGCTCAAGAGCCGGCTCCATCGCGCCCGCCTCGCGTTCCGAGACGCGGTGGCGGTGCTCCTTCGGCCACCCGTCGAACGCGCTACGTCCGGTGGCCATATCGCGTCGCGTCCCGCGGCCACGGCCGCGAACTCACCGCACGATCCGCCAGCTGGCGCCGATCGAGAAATCTCCGGCGCTGTCGTTCGCACCGAGACTCGCCGTGACCGACACGCTCTGCCGTCGGTGCAGCATTCGCAGCAGGCCCAGAGTGAATGACACCGGCCGGGACTCGCCCGGAAGCGCCGCGGTGAAGCCTGAGACCGCGCCAAGGATCGACCAGTTGATGCCGAGTGTGCGCGTCGTGCCAAGGCTGTAGGCCCAGGCATCCGGAAAGTCGACGCCCTCCGGATCGCCATATCGCCAGTACATGACGTCGGCGATCAGGGCGCCGGAAGCCACGGGATGTACGACCGTGGCGCCGATGGCGGCATCCGACTGGCCCGTGCCGCGCCCGGTCTCCGGATCCACGATCGCCGGTTTGGCGGCCGCGGCCAGCGTCATCCGCGTGCCGTGGCCGCGCTCCAGCACGCGCACGTCCAGACGCAGCAGGGGATCCCCGGCGCCGCTCGTGGTCGAGACACTACCGTCGCTCGACTCGCTCGTCGTGCGGACGACGGGCACGGTGAGTGCCGCTCGAACCGGTCCGGCCGTGACGTCGATGCCGGGGAACACGAAGAGGCTATCGAGCCGTGTGAGGCCACTGGTGCGGGCGGCGTAGACCGCGGTCGAGAACCCGACGGTCTGCGCCTGAAGGGTTGTGGCCCACAGCAGCATGCCAACCGCCTGCCACCACCACCACCTCGCGCCGCCGATGTCGGTCACGGCTTCTGTCCTGTGCGGGCCTGCAGGCGTTTCTGCATCTGCTCCATCGTCGTGACCATGTCGACCAGGCCATCGGTGACGACATGCAGGCGGTCGCGCAGACGGTCCATGTCGCGCACCATGTCGCGATCCTGGGTCATGGTCCTGTCGCGCAGCATCAGCTGCACGTGATCCATGGACCGTCGTGTCTCCCGTGACTGATTCTGCACGGTGTCGCAGAGCTGCTGCAGCAGCCGCACCTGTTCGCGGTCGCGTTCCTGCACACGAGTCATCTGCTGCGTGAGGGCCTGCTGCATCTGTTGCGTGCGCGTCGCCACCTGATCCGTACGCTGCATCATCTGTTGCAGCTGGGCCATCTGCTGCTGTTGCTGCTGTTGCTGCTGTTGCTGTTGTTGCTGTTGCTGTTGCTGTTGTTGCTGTTGAGTCCTCGGCGGCTTCTGTGTCGAGGCCGGCGGCCCTGCCTGGCGGGACGCTCCGGCGGTAACCGCGGGCGCCGAGGCGAGCGTCGTCAATGCCGTCAGCATCACGGCCAGACGTGCGAGCGATACAGGAAAACGCATGGTGACCTCCAGGGACGAATCAGGGCGGAAGGGGCCGGGATCAGACCCGGGCCCCTTCCGCATGTCATCAAGGCCGACGCCAGGGCGCCGCGACGTAGACGCCGCTCGCCACGCTCGCCGGATACGCCAGGAAATTGCTGATCTCGACGTTGGTCGCACCGTGGTAGACCTTCACCTGCGGTGCGCCGCCAGGACCCGCGCCGACAACGATCTCCGCCTGGCCGTCGGCGTTCAGGTCCGCCGATGCCACCCGGACGCCGCCGCGGAACGCCGTGTCGAAGGCGTAGAAGTCGCGGATGACCGCGCCGCTCACGCCATTGAAGGCCCGCACCTGCGGGGCGCCGCCGGCGCCGGCGCCGGTGACGATGTCGGCGCGGCCATCACCATTCAGGTCGCCGGCCGCCACGAACACGCCGCCACGGAAGTCGGCCGGGAAGGCCTGGAAGTCGTGCAGCACCGCGCCGGTCCTCGCGTCGTAGACGCGCACCTGCGGGGCGCCGCCCGGGCCCGCACCGACGATGAGGTCGCCGAGGCCGTCGGCATTGACGTCGCCCACTGCCACCTGCACGCCGTTCACCCCGGCGGCCGAGAGCGCGACGAAGTCGAAGAGCACGGCGCCCGTGCGCGCGTTGAAGATCCGCACCCGCGGCGCACCGGTCATGGCGCCGGCCACGATTTCCGGGATGCCGTCGCCGGTGATGTCACCGGCGGCCACGCTCACTCCGCCCGTGTAGGACGGCTCGAACGCGAGCACGTTGCCGATGAGCGCCTGCGTCGCGCCGTTGAACGCGGCGACCCACGGCGAGCCACCGGGGCCGGCGCCGACGATCGTATCGGCGATGCTGTCGCCGTTGATGTCCGCGCGCGCTACGCTGACGCCACCCAGCCACGACATCGTGAACGGCGCGTACTCGGCAGCGTTCACCTGCGTGCCATTGGGCTCGAAGTGACGCACCACGCCGGGGACGCCCGGGCCCGGGCCCACTGCCAGCACGTTGGTCGACGGATCCACGCGGAACGTGTAGCTCGCCGTGCCCGTGCAGCCGGCTGCGTCAGTTGCGGTCACTGTGAACGGGAACGCCCCATTGGTCGTCGGCGTGCCCGACAGCAGCGCGCCGTTCAGCGTGAGACCCGCCGGCAGCGGCGACACCACGAGCGTGGTCGGCGGGACGCCGTCCGTCGTGAATGTCACCGCGTAGGGCTTGCCCACCATGCCACTCGGCACCGTGAACGGGACGATCGTCACTGCGACGCAGCCCACCGACAGGACATTGGCGCCCTGGCTGCCCGCGAAACGGCTGCTGCCGCTGTAGACGGCCGAGGTCGTGAGCCGCTGTGCCGGCACGCCAGCCGGTACCGTATAGGTCGCGGTCGCCTGACCGGCCGCCACGCCCACCGTGACCGGCGCGCCCACGGCGCTGCCGGCGCCGTCACGCACCGCGAAGGTGACCGTGCCCTCGCCAACGGGCACCGTGTCCGCCCAGCCAACGCGCGCGGTCAACGCGACGGTGGCCGAGGCATCGGAGGCCGGCATCATCGCGGCGTCGACTGCCGTCGTGGTGTCGGCGAGGCCGATGACGAGCGAGCCGTGTCCGACGCTCGTTGCCATCGTGGCCGTGCCGCCGTAGACGGCGACGACCGAGAGGGTCTGCGGCGCCGTGCCGCCCGGCAGCACGTAGGTGGCCGTCGCGACGCCGTTTGCAACCGTGGCGGATACCACCGTGCCGACGTTACCGCCGCCGGCCGTCCGCACGGCGAAGGTGACCGTGCCACCGTTCACGCCCGTGGCCGCCGTGACGGTCGCGGTGAACGTGACCGACTGGTTGGTGGCGCGGTAGCGCACCATGACGCCGTTCATCCCGGTGTTCGTGACGCCGCCGCCGCCCCAGAGGTTGGCCGGCACCGCGTACTCGTGCATGAACTGCACGACGCGCAGCGCGTCAGTGGCCCAGGCCTGGAAACCCGGCATGTTCGTGGCCATGGCGCCCACGGGGCCGTTCACGAACGCGAGCCACTGCAGCAGCTGCACCGTCGTCGGCTGCCACGTGTTGCCGCCGTCGTTCGTCTGCAGTGCCAGCAAGGACTGGTTGAAGTAGTCGGTGCGCAGATAGCTGACCGGCGAGAAGTCCACGAAGCGTTCGTCGGCAGGGAAGGGGAGGCCGCCCGGGGCTGGAGCAATCGCGCCCTGTTCGTCGCGGATGAGCGCCGGCAGCGTCGTGACCGGCGCGGCCGACTCGGGCGTCGCGATCGGCACCTTCAGGATGCGGTTCAGGTACTGCACCAGGTCCGGCGTGATCTTGCCGCCCTTGTCGGCGGCTCCCGACAGGAACGACGACACGAACGCGAAGTCGGTCGTGGTCAGCGCCTGCGGCGCCGCGCATGCGGTCACGAAGGTGGCGCCCGAGAAGCACTGCGCCTGGGCGTTCTGCGGCAGGAGCGCGCGCGTGATGCCCACGAACTTGTCCCAGTCGGCGCCCTCGAGCGCGGGGTGATACACGGTGCCGGCGTTCGGATCGCCGCCGGGCGAGGTGTCGACCTCGAGCGGATCGGTCTGGATATGGCCGTACTTGAGCAGGAAGCGGTAGATCGCCAGGTTCTCCATCGGCGAGTCGATGGTCTTCCAGGTGGCGCAGACGCCCGCTTGATCGCAGGTCGATCCGATCTTGAGACGGCCGGCTTCGTCGACCGTGACGAGGGAGGCCAGCTTGATGTTGGTGATGATCTCGTCGAAGTGCATGCGCTGGTTGGCCTCCTTCGTGCGGCCGCCACTGAGGCGCCCGAAGTAGTCCACCTCGACGAGACGCGAGGCTTCGGCGGGATCGGGGTCGCAGCTGAGCGGCGCGAAGGGGATTTCGGCGCCGTTCACGTCGATCGGAATCGGACAGTAGGCCCATCCGAGCACGCCGGCGCCGAGGTCGACCCAGCGTGTCTGCAGGATGGACTGGCCGGTCGTGGCGTCGCGCTTGATGTGCACGAGGTCGCCGAGCACGTCGCCGGTGTGCGACTGCGCGGCGGCGAGGCCTGGAAGCGTGATCGTCCAGATCATCGCGAGGCTCGCGAGCAGGGAAACGAAGCGGGTGCGCATAAACGTACCTCCGACCCGCGGCGGGGCGCCGTGGGCGGCTGCGTGCACGGGAGCGCGCCAGTGGAAATGACGTAGCGTGGCCCCGTGCGTGGGGTTCCGGTACGTGAGAGTCGGGAAGGTCCGGAAGGATTCGCGGCTCGTGATGTGAGTGACGGTACGGCCCGTC
>JALHON010000039.1 GCA_022842985.1 Acidobacteriota bacterium
CGATCGGCTACGTGCCACCCGCGGAGTACGAGGCGCGCTACTATCAGCAGGCGACTGCGGCCTGAGTCACAAAACACGCCCTCCGAGATTTCCGGTCCGATTCATCCACATGCGGCCGAGCATCACCATGTAGATCACCCAGAGCGCCCCGTGCACGCTTCCCACCACGGTGACCGCCAGCGGCTGGCCGGCGAGGTACTTGAGCGGCATGGCGACGCCGAGCAGCAGGAGGAGCGACACGCCCTCGATGCGGCCCATGCGGTGCAGTGTGTGCGCGTTCATTTGCGGCTGAAGTGCTCCATGATGGCCGCCGCGTACTTGATGCCGAGCAGGTACTTGTCGAGGTGGATGTTCTCGTCGGGCGCGTGCAGGTTGGCGCCCGGGTTGGCAAAGCCCGTGAGCACGCACGGAATCCACACGTGGCGCAGAATCGCACCTTCGGCCGAGACACCGTTCACGACCGGCAGCTCCCCGTAGACCTCGGTGGCGGCGGCGATGATGGCCTGGCTGATGTCTTCCTTGACCGAGATCTTGTAGGGCGGTTCGGCATTGTCGTAGGCCTTCACCTCGATGTGGCCGAAGCCGTGCTTCACGAGGTGCGCCTTCAGCTTGCGGATGGCCGCCTCGGGCTGGATGTTCGGGATGAGCCGGAAATCGAGGCGCGCCCGTGCTTCGTTCGGCACGATGGTCTTGGTGCCGGGGCCGGTGTAGCCGGCAATCAGGCCCTGGATGTTGGCCGTGGGTTCGTAGGAGCGGGCTCTGATCGCGTCGATGCCGTCGCGGCCGCCGGCGAACTCGCTGATGCCCCACTCGTCTTTCATCGCCTGCAGGTTGACGCGGCTCGCCTTGTCCGCAAGCTGCTGCTCGTCATCCGGCCCGAGCTGCCAGATGCCTTCCTCCCAGCCCTCGATGAGGATGCGGCGGTCGCGGCTGAAAATCGTGTTGAGCGCCCAGATGAGCTCCCAGACGGGCGCCGGCACGAGCGGGAAGTTCAGCGAGTGGATGTCGGTCTTCGCGCCGCGGGCCGTGAGCTCGACGAAGAGCACGGACTTCAGCCCGAGCGAGACGTCCGGCACCGCGGTGCCGGTTTCCATCGACCCGTCGAGACAGTGCATGCCATCGGCTTCAAGCAGCGGCTTGTTGGCGGCGGCCCACGCCGCCAGGTGCGGCGACCCGATCTCCTCTTCGCCCTCGATCAGGAACTTGAGGTTGCAGGGCACTTCGCCGCGCACCTGCAGGAACGCCTTGGCGGCCTTCTGGAACGCCAGGACGCCCGACTTGTTGTCGGTGGCGCCGCGGCCGTAGAGCACGCCGTCGACGATCGCCGCCGACCACGGCCCCCCATGCGTCCACTTGTCGAGCGGCTCGGGCGGCTGTACGTCGTAGTGCGAATAGCACAGGATCGTCTTCTTCCCCGGCTGCTTCGCCTGCAGGTGCCCGAACACCACGGGCGGCCCGGCGGCCAGTTCGTGGAAGTCGGCCGGCAAGCCGTCGGCGTGCATCATGTCGCGCACGAGCGCCGCGCACTCGCGCAGGCCGACGTTCTGCGCCGAGATCGAGGGCTGCCGCACGAAACGCTGCAGGTCGCCGACACATTCGTCGGCGTGCTGGTCGATCCAGTCGTAGATGGGCTGCATGCTCATGAGGTGTGTTCCTGCGCGAGGTCCCAGGCGCTGAGGCGCTGCCCGGACAGATGAAGGGGACGCGTGGCGAGATAGGCAAACGCCGGGGCCAGGCGGATCGGATCGACCCACTTCGCCCGCAGCTCCGCCGAGTAGGTCGTCTCGGACATCGGCGTGTGCATGTACATGCCGGGCGTGACGGTGACCGAGAGGATGCCGTGCGCGGCCCCTTCGAGCGCGAGGCTCTTCGAGAAGCCCTCGAGCGCGTGCTTCGACGCGCAGTAGGCCGTCTCGTCGGCGAACCCTTCAATGCCCGACCGCGAGCTCACGAAGACGAGCGTGCCGCCGCGCGCCTTCATCGCCGGCCACACCGCCTGCGTGAGCTGGAAGCCGGCCTGGATGCCCACGTTGAGCGTGGCCTGGAAGGTCGCGAGGCTCACGACGTCGACCGGCTCCATCTTCAGGATCGCGGCGTTGTGGATGAGCGTGTCGACCGGACCGCGGACCGTCGCGGCAATCGCGTGCGCCGTCGCGTCCGCGTCCGCGAGATCCACCACGGCCGACGTGGCGTCGCCGCACGCGGCGGCCACGACGGCGAGTCCCGCGGCATCGCGGTCCATCAGGATGAGGCGCGCGCCGCCGGCATGCAGGTGACGCGCGATGGCGGCGCCGAGCCCCTGGGCCGCGCCGGTCACGAGCACGGTCTGTCCCTCAAGCCGTGGCATCGATGTCCTCCGGCCGCACCCACCGCCGCTCGGTGCCCGACAGCCGCACGGCGTCGAGCAGCCGCTGATTGGCCAGGCCATCGACGAATGTCGCGCCACGGCGCAGCGGCCGATGCTCGCGGATCGCCGCCGTGAGTTCCTGCATCAGCGCCACCACCGACACGTTCCAGATGCCGGGGTTCACGCCCGGCAGCGAGGCGTTCGGATCCGTCTCCGTGATGTCGTCGAAGGCCTGCCCCGCCTTCGCGAACCACAACCGCTCATCCTCGTTCGAGAGCTTGACGGTGCCCTTCGAGCCGAAGATCTGCGTGACGTTGTTCATGTTGTGCGCGGCCACGCCCGACATGAATACCTGGGCCACGGCGCCACTGGCCATCTCGGCGGTGAAGTACGCCACGTCGTCGGCGGTCGCCGTCCACGCCTCGCCCGTCGCCTTGTCGAGGCGCGACGGCACCATCACCGGCGCCGCGCCCGTGATCCACGCCACCTCGCCCAGCCACCAGCGCAACAGGTCCACCTGGTGGCTGCCGTTGGCGCCGAGGCGGCCGCCGCCCTCGGCGGCCAGGCTCCACCAGTCACCCCTGGGACGGCTGGCCGGGTCGTTCCACGACGGGCCGATGTTGGTGATGATGACGTGCCGCACTTCGCCCAGGCTCCCGTCGGCGATGAGCGCCTGCACGCGCGCCCGGTTCGGATTGAAGCGCAGCTCGTGGTCGATCATGTGCACGCGGCCGGCGGCCTCGGCCGCCGCGAGCATCCGCGCCGCTTCGCCCGCGTGCATGGCGGTGGGCTTCTCGCAGAGCACATGCGCTCCGGCGGCGATGGCGGCCAGCGTCTGCGGCGCATGCTGCACGGTGGGCGTGGCAATGCACACGAGGTCGAAGGTGTGCTCGGCGAGCATCCGCTGCCAGTCGTCGTAGGCGTGCGGCACGCCGAACGCCGATGCGGCCTTCTGCGCGCTCGTCAGCCGCGCCGATGCCACCGCCACGACCTCCGCGCCAGGCACGTGCCTGAGCGCCGGCAGATAGGCCGCCTGCGCGAAGCTGGCCCCGATGATTCCTACCTTCATGCGTCCGTCACCTTCCGTTGTTCAGCGGTCGCGCAGCCGCGGGTCGAGCACGTCGCGCAGCCAGTCGCCGAGAATGTTGAAGCTCAGCACGGTGAGCATGATGGCCAGCCCGGGAAACACGGCCAGCCACCACTTGTTCGCCAGCAGCGTGTCGCGGCTCTCGGCGAGCATGCTGCCCCAGGTGGGCACCGAGGGCGGCACGCCCAGGCCGAGGAACGACAGCGCCGCTTCCGTCAGGATCACGCTCGCGACGTTGAACGACGCGATGACGGTGAGGGGCGCCACGATGTTCGGCAGGATCGTGCGGAACAGAATCGACGCCGTGCCGTCGCCCAGGGCGCGGGCGGCCTCGACGAATTCCTTCTCGCGCAGCGCCAGCGTCTCGGCCCGCACGATGCGCGCATAGGTCACCCACTGCCCGATGCCGAGCACCAGGATGAGATTGCCGACGCCGGGCCCGAGCACCACCAGGAACATGATGGCCAGCAGGATGAACGGGAAAGCGAGCTGCATGTCGGCCAGGCGCATGGTGAGGTCGTCCACCCAGCCGCCGAAGTACCCGGCGAGCAGCCCGGCCACGATGCCGACGACGCCGCCCACCGTGATGGCCGCCAGCCCCACGAGCAGCGAGATGCGGGCCCCGTAGAGCAGGCGCGACAAGACGTCGCGCCCGAGCACGTCGGAGCCCAGCCAGTGCGTCACGCCCTGCCCGGCGCTGAGCGGCTCGGCCAGCCGCGAGCCGATGCTCTGGCGCGCCGGATCGAGCGGCGCCAGCCACGGCCCGAACGCCGCCACCACGGCGACGACGATGAGGATACCGAGCGCCAGCACGGGCCACTTCGCGGCCACGAGACTGCGCCACAACCGGCGGGTGTCACGTCGTGGCATCGTCACCGGCGCCTCGAGAGCGTCACCCGCGGATCGAGCTTCGCGTAGACGAGATCGACGATCGTGTTGAGCAGGATGAAGTTGCCGGCCAGCAGGATGACCCCCGCCTGCACGAGCGGAATGTCACGCTGGTTGATGGCGTTGAAGAGCAGCCGGCCGATGCCCGGATAACTGAAGACCGTCTCCGTCACGACCACGCCGCCGAGCAGGAAGCCGAACTCGAGGCCGATCATGGTGACGACGGGCAGCCAGGCGTTCCTGAGTGCGTGCTGCACGATGACCACGCGCTCGTCGAGGCCCTTGGCGCGCGCGGTGCGCACGTAGTCCTGGCCCAGAACCTCGAGCATCGAGGAGCGGACGAGCCGTGTGTTGCGGGCCAGCGAGTACGTCGCCACGGCGATGCCCGGCATCACGAGGAAGTAGAGCGTGCGCGGCAGGTTGCCGAACGCCGTCGCCAGGTCGCCGTTCAGGAGCGGCAGCAGGAACGGCACCTGGCCCGAGATGGGAAACCAGCGCAGATAGAGCCCGAAGAAGAGGATGAGCATGATGCCCATCCAGAAGTTCGGAATCGATTGGCCAAGCAGGCCGAGGATCGTGATCGAGCCGTCCACGGCCGTGCCGCGGTTGAGCGCGGCGACGACGCCGAGGGGAATCGCCAGCGTCAGCGCCAGCACGAAGGCGAAGACGGCGAGCTCGATCGTCGCCGGAAACGCACCGAGCACGATGTCGATCGCCGGCTGGCGGTACGAGAGCGAGGTGCCGAAATCACCGCGGGCGAGATCCGCCACGAAGCTCAGGTACTGCACGTGCAGCGGCCGATCGAACCCCAGCGCCTGACGGACGAGCGCGATCTCCTCGGCAGTCGCCCGCTCGCTCACGAACAGGTACGTCGGGTCGCCCCCTGCATGCAGGGCGATGAAGCTGATGAGCGTGACGCCGAGAATGACGACGACGCTCTGCAGCAGCCGACGGGCGACCAGAACACCCATCAGCCCTTGGGCCTCGCGTCGTAGGCGTAGATGCGTTCGTCGGGCCGCGCCTTCCACTCGACGCGCGACGACACGCCGTAGAAGTCCGGCTGGAAGTACAGGTGCAGCCACGGGCCGTCGTCGTAGAAGATCTGCAGCATCTCGTCGACGATGCGGCGGGTGTCTTCGGGCGTTGCCGCCGCGGTGAGATCGTCCCAGCGCGAGAACCAGCGCTCGTCCGACCAGTTGGCGTAGTTGGTGCCGGAATCCACGCGCGCCAGGTCGTTCATGTCGTAGATCGGACTCCACAGCCCGCCGCCCGTGCCCATGAAGAAGAGCGGGCCGGCGGTGCGTGTGCGCAGCAGCGGCTGGAAGACGCTCGCCCATTCGAGCAGCTCGACGTTGACGTCGACGCCGACGTCGCGCAGGTACTGACCGATGGCCTGCACGACGTTGACGTCGTTCAGGTAGCGGCCCCGGCCGGCCTGGAGCGTGATCGCGAAGCGCATCTTGCCGCCCACACGCGGCCAGCCCGCCTCGTCGAGCAGGCGTTCGGCCGTAGCCGGCTCGAAGGGATAGGGCGTGAGCGCCTTGTTGGCGTTCACCGTATTGACGAGGCCGGTGGCCCGCTGGCACTCGACCTGCAGCAGCTGACGGCAGATCGTCGGCACGTCGATGGCGTACTGCAGGGCCCGCCGCACCTTCGCGTCGCGAATGGCCCGCCCGCCGGGCGTCGCGGCGAACTGCTCCGCCTGGTTGAAGCCCACGAACATGCGCCGCGTGCTCGTGATCGACTGCACGGCGGCGACGTTCGAGGCGTTGATGGCGGCGATCTGGTCGGGCGCCACGTTGGCGATGATGTCGACGTTGCCGGCCATGAGTTCGGCGGCGCGGGTCGAGGCTTCGGGAATGATCCGCCAGACGATGCGGTCGTAGGCCGCCGCCGACTCCCCCGCCTTCTCGAGCACGATCTCGGAGCCGCGCGACCACGACACGAGCCGGTACGGCCCGGAGCCGATGGGCGACGTCGCCGCCTGATCGAGGCTCATCTTCTCGTAGCTGTCCTTGCAGTGGATGCTGATCTCGGTGAGCAGGCCGAAGGCGATGGGGTTCTTCCGGGCGATCGTGATCCGCACGTGCTGCGGGTCGAGCGCCTCGGCGCCGCGGAAGCCGATCGAGCTGAAGACGAACCCCGGCGCGTTGCCGGTGAACTTGTTGGCCGGATCGGCGATGCGGGTGAACGAGTAGGCGACGTCCTCCGCCGTGAGGGCCTCGCCGTCGTGGCAGGTGAGCCCGTCGCGCAGCGTGTAGGTGTAGGCCAGCCCATCCTCGGACACCGTCATCTCGCGCGCCAGGTTGGGCACGTGCTTTCCGTCCGCATCCAGCGTGTAGAGCGACGCGAAGATGTGGTGCGCGATGTTCATGTTGTCGCGGCTCGAGATGTTGGCCGGCTCGAACGTGGCGATGTCGGCGCTCAGGCCGACCACGATCGTGCGGGCGGCCGCCGGCGCCGGCGATCCGCCGCGCGTCATCATCACGACCGCCCCGACGAGGGCCAGACCGGCCACGAGGGCCGCGAGGTTGCGCAGTGTCATGAGGGGCTCGTCCTTTGCAGTCCGGGGCTTCGGGGATCGACGGCGCGGCCAGTCATCGACGACTCGATGCAGGCCGCGACCATCCGCAGGGAACGCACGTGATCGGCGCCGGAGCACGGCAGCGGCGCGCCGTCACGCAGGTGGGCAATGAAGTCGTCGAGCAGCGCCGCCGCGTCGTCGACCCAAGGCTCGCTCGGAGGCAGCGTGACCGGTGTGAGCGTCGCGTCGTCGCGGTGGGCGTAGCCGAGCGCGCCGAACATGTCGGCCTGTATGACGACGCCGCGCGGCGTCTCGGTGCGCCAGTTGAAGGTCATCGGCTGCCAGTTGCCGGCCCACGTGCCCTGATAGGTCACTTCGAGGCCGCCCTCGAACGTGATGAGCGCCGAGACGTTGGCGTCACCGCGATACATCGACCACGACGGATTGAACGTGCGGGCGGCGATCGCCGTCGGCTCGGCGTCGTAGACGAACCGCATCAGGTCGAAGTGATGGATCGACTGCTCCCACAGCATGGGCTGATCCATGGTGAGCGGGTACTTGTTCAGGCGCGGCTGATGGCCGTCGCGCCAGCGCTCGTAGGTGAAGTGGGCGAACTCGGCACGGCCCATGTGATCGGCCGTCAACAGCGCCTTCTTGGCCCGCGTCACCGTCAGATAGCGGAAGTTCAGGCCGACCGCGAGCGACACGCCGGCCCGCGCGGCGGCCGCCACGTGGGCCTCTGCGGCTTCGACGCTGTCGGCCAGCGGCTTCTCGGCGAGGATGGCGAGTCTGGCGGCGCAGGCGGCCGCGATCTGCGCCTCGCGTCCGCCCGGCGGCGTGCTGAGAATGACCGCGTCGGCGGCCACGCGCGCCGTCACTTCGGCGAGCGTCGCGCCGCCCACCGCACCCGGTGTCTCGGCCACGGCGGCGGCGACGACGTCGGGCCGCGTGTCGACGAGGCCGACGATGCGGCAGTCGGGACGCGCGCCGATGACGCCCCGCCAGATGCGGGCGCGGGCGCCGAGCCCGACGAGGATGAGGCGCACGTCACTCATGCCGCCGCCACCTCGGTAGCGACGAGCTGCGCCAACGCGGCGTCTGGCGCGGTCCACTGCAGGCCGAATGGGGACAGGTCGGACGCGCGCATCGGCGGCTTGGCTGGCCCGATGGCCGGCGCCGGCGCACAGACGGCGCCCGGCACGTGCGCGGCGATCGCGGCGGCCATGGCGCTGTCGGTCCGGATGAATGGACTGCAGAGGTGCACCACCCGCCCGGCGGGTGGACGCGCGACGAGCCGCGCCAGGGCCGGGGCCAGGTCGGGCGTGAACGTCCAGTCGCGCCGGGGATCGTCGGCCGGCACGAGGAGCGGCTGCCCGTCGCGTGCCGCCTCGAGCCATCGCGCCACGAGCGACGGGCGCGCGCGCGTTGGCCGGGCGATTTCGTGGGGGCCGTACAGATACCCCAGACGAATCACGTGCGCCGCCGTGACACCTTCGAGCGCGGCCGGCGTGAGCAGTTCTCCGGCCCGCTTGGCGGCCGCATACGGCGACGTGCCCGTGGGCACGTCCGCGTCGGTCAGCACGTCGCCGCCATCGCCCGCGGCGAAGACGCCGCTCGAACTCAGGAACACGAAGGCCGCCGGACGCGTGCGCGCGGCGTATTCGAGCATGGCGACGAGCGGCCGCACGTTGGCCGCCACGTGGGCCGCCGGCGTCCAGCCGAGGTCGCTGGCCGCGGTCGTGACGGCGGCCGCGTGTATCACGAGCGACACCGGCGGCAGGTCCGCGGGCACCGCGTCGCCGAGCGCCGCCATGACGAGCGTGCAGCCGCGCAGGCGTTCGCGCGTGGCCGGGTCGAACTCGCGGTCGAGCGCGGTCACCTGCCAGCCGAGCGCCGCGAACCCTTCGGCGAGCGCACTGCCGACGAACCCGCCGGCGCCGGTCACGAGCACGGATGCGGCCGCGCTCATGCGTCCTGCTCCGCCACGGCGGCCGGATCGAAACTGGCCAGCGCGTGGGTGTGTTCGCCGATGAGCCGCTCGGCCAGCGCGCCATCACCCGCCGCCAGCGCGCGGACGATCGGCGGATGGTTCGCCGCGATGTCGACGAGATTCACGTCGCGGTCATTGCGCAGCGACATGATCTGATGGATGCGGAGGTAGAGGCCGGCCCAGAGCTGCATCAGCAGCGCATGCCCCGAGAGCGCAATGAGCATCCGGTGGAACGTTTCGTCCGCCGCGACGAGGGCCTCGCGATCGCCGGCCGCGGCGGCCTCCGCCATCGTCTGGCACGGCTGCCACAAGGTATCGACGGAGGTGCCCTGCGCGAGGATGCGGCGCACGGCCGTGACCTCGAACACCGTGCGCATCTCGCACGTCTCGACCACCTCGCGGATGGTGAGCGGCTTGACCCGCTTGCCCCTGTAGGCGACCGTTTCGACCAGGCCGTCGTTTTCGAGAATCTGCACGGCCTCGCGGATGGGCGCGCGGCTCACGTTCAACTGCTCAGCGAGCGCGGTCTCGACCAGCACGGCCCCCGGCCGCAGCCGTCCGGTCACGATCGCGCGCCGGAGCTGATCGGCGATCTGCACCTTGAGCGGCGTCTGTTCGATCGGCGCGAGCGCGGAGACGGCCGTCACGACCGGGCCCGCGGTGACGGGCGCGTGTTCAGCCATGCGAGCCTCCCGGCGGGTCGCCTGCCGCCGGCGCCACGACGCGCACCGGGGAAATGGCGGCGAAGACATCGTCGTCGGCGGCGCCGCGCCACATCATCACCCCGAAGCTCGCCTCGCGGTCGAGCACCGTGATGCCGGCATGCCACACGCCCGCGCGGTAGACGACGCCCAGCGTCGGCGGCAGCAGGAACGCCAGCGCGGTCGCCGGGTCGGGCGCGCCGGCCGCATCCGCGGCCATCACGGTGACGATATAGCGGTGCACATCGAGCGGCAGGAACACCTGCGCGGCGTGCGGATGCCGCTCGACGCGGTCGATGGCCAGCGGCAGCGCCGACGCCGCCACACGGTTGGTGTGAAACTGCAGGGCGAGCCCGGGCACGGCGGCCAGCCAGTCGCTGTACATGCGCCGCACACCCACCCGCTCTGGCGCGTCGATGAAGGCGCCGAACGGGGCGAAGAGGCCGGCGTCCGGCGCCCGCAGCGTCAGCGTCACCGCGTGCCTCCCGGCGGCGGCACGTGCGTGCGCCAGTGGGCGGCGATGTCACCGCGCCGGCAGAGCCACGCCCCCGGCCGGCCCTGCACGTGATCGAGGAAGGCACGCAGGCCGCCGATGCGGCCCGGCTGCCCGGCGATACGCGCGTGCAGACCTACCGACATCATGCGCGGCTGGTGCCGCGACTCGGCCAGCAGTTCCTCGAAGCTGTCGATGAGGAACTCGCCGAAGGCGCGGCCGGTGACGAGCGGACCGCCGACGAGCTTGGCGTCGTTCGTCGCGAGCGAATACGGGATGACGAGATGCGCGCGGCCATCCACCGTCACCCAGTACGGGAGCTCGTCGTTGTAGGCGTCGCTGTCATAGCTGAAGCCGCCGTGCTCGACGACCAGGCGGCGGGTGTTGGGCGACGGCGCGTAGCGGCAGTACCAGCCGTCGGGCGCGCGGCCGATGAGGCGCGTGAGGCTCGCGTGCGCCCGGGCGATGTGCTGACGCTCGGTCGCCTCGTCGAGCAGGTACTGCTCGACCCAGCGCCAGCCATGGCACACCACATCCCAGTCCGTGCCGGCAATCGCGCCGGCCGCCGGCGGGTTCCGCTCGAGCGCGAGCGCGGCCGCGAATACCGTCAGCGGCAGCTGGCGCTCGCGGAACAGCCGGTACAGCCGCCAGAACCCGACGCGGCTGCCGTACTCGAACATGCTCTCGGCGCCCAGATCGCGCATCCCCTGCGGCACGCGCGCCTGAGCGACCTCGGTCAGCGTGGCGTCCGAACGGCCGTCGCCGTCTTCAATCGAGTACTCCGAGCCCTCTTCGTAATTGAGGACGACGTTCACCGCGAGGCGCGCCCCGCCCGGCCAGCAGACATCGGGCGGCGTCTCGCCGTACCCCACGAAGTCGCGCGCCGTGCTCATCTCAGACATTGGCGGTCATGAAGGTCGGAGCGCCCTGGTCTCTCTCGACGTCGAGATTGATGGCCAGCACGCCGAAGGTCTTCCGAGCAGGCACAACCGCCCGATGGGCGTGCGCCCGCCGAGCGCGAGACGGAGAGAGAGACCAGGGCGCTCCGACCTTCATGGCCGCCTAGTCCCGCGTCCCTTCCACTTTGCAGAAGAAGCAGCACCACTCGCCCGTCGTCACGTTCGGCAACGCCCGCAGGCCGAAGATCATGCCGTCGGCCGGGGCCACGAGTTCCGCCAGGGTGTCGCCGAAGATGTTGGTGATGCGGGCGATGGCGTCGCCCTTCTTCATCATGGTGAGGAAGCCGACGCCCGGTGCCGGCAGGAAGAGGCCCGAGGCCGCCGCGAGCAGCGCTTCCTGCTGGCCCCTGTAGCGCGGCGACGGGTACGCGGCGGCGCCCGGATACATCTTGTAGTGCCGCAGGATGTTCAGGATCGAATTCGCCAGCTCACGCCCGACGCGGGCGAACTCCGTGGGTGACGTGGCCGAGCGGCCGCCGAGCTCCACCGTGATGCCCACCTTGCCCGAGTCCTTCATGTGGGCCATGGGGCTGCCCTTCGGATTGAACGACGACATGATGCAGCCCCAGCCCGGCCCCATCGCCGTCGCCAGTTCCACCGACGCCGGCGATTCGTCGACGAAGATCGCCTTGTCGAGGAACGAATGCGCGCCGCCCGAGTGGATCGAGATCTCGAAGTCGGCGTTCGCGACCATCGCCTCGGCATGCGCCGCCGCCATGCGCTCGGTCAGATACCCGTTCGCCCGCCCCGGATAGATGCGGTTCATGTCGTAGCTGAAGGTGTCGAGCGGATTGCCGCGCTGCGCCGCCTCGAAGGCCGGCACGTTCAACACCGGCACCAGCACGACGGTACCGGCGAGCTGCGCCGGATCGATCTCGCGCATCGCGATCTGGCAGGCCAGCGGCCCTTCGGGCTCATCACCATGGATGGCGCCGTCCACCCAGAAGCAGGGTCCGCCCTGGGCGCCGTTGATGACGACCACCGGAATCTCGAGCGGCGTGCCGCCGGCGAGCGTGGTGACGGGAATCGCCCCCCGCACGATCGTGCCGGGTGCGGCGGTGGCAGTGCCGACGGTGACGGTCTTCGCAGCAGACATCATCAGATCCCCTGGAATTCCTGATACTTCTTGAGCTGTTCGGGTGTGTAGACCTGCATGAACTCGATCTCGATGCCGCCGGCCTCGTTGTCGAGGAACGCGACCCAGCCCTCGGGATGCGGGTGCGAGCCGAACTTCTGGCACGCCTGGCAGATCCGCAGCGACGCCCCCTGCGCCTGCGCGTGCGCGAGCGCGGCGTCGATGTCGTCCACTTCGTAGCAGATGTGGTGCAGGCCTTCGGCGCCCCGCTGGTTGATCCAGGTGGCGAAGCGGCCGTCGGGCTGCAGCGACTCGCAGAGCTGGTACTCGATGCCGCCCAGATTGAAGAGCGCCACCCGGTTCTGCGACTTCGGATACACCTTCAGCTCGGTCGTCGCCGGCACGTGCAGGAAGCGCGCGTAGGCGGCGAGCGCTGCGGCGGCGTCGCGCACCGCGAACGCCATGTGCTTGATGCTCTTCACGTTCGGATTGTCAGACTTTGTCATGGGGACTGTCCCAAATCTGGGCCGGGCCAGACTTCTTCATGCGCTCACGCGCGGATCGCGGCGACGACACCCGCCATGCGCGCGCAGGCCTCGCGGATCTTCTCGACGGGCTGCGTGAGTGACAGGCGCACGAAGTCGTCGGTGTAGTCGCCGTAGACCACACCGGGGAACACCAGCACCTTGCCTTCGCGGAGCAGCTTCTCGCAGAAGGCCGTCGCCCCGAGGCCCACACTCGCCACGTTCGCGTAGACGAAGAACGCGCCCTGCGGCTCGGCGTAGGGAATGCCCATCGCGCGCAGGCCCTCGCAGAGCACCGCCCGCCGCTCGTCGTAGGTGCGGCGCATGTCCTCCACGCAGTCCTGCGGGCCGGTGAGCGCGGCGAGCGCCGCGTGCTGGCTGACCGACGCCGTCGAGATGGCGAGCCCGTTGTGGATGGCGGCGAGCGCCGGCACGAGGTCCGCCGGCGCGGCGAAGTAGCCGACGCGCCAGCCGGTCATGGCATACGTCTTCGAGAACCCGGAGATCGTTATCGTGCGTTCGGCCATGCCGGGCAGCGACGCCACGGGCTGCACCCGCGCCCCGCCGTAGGTGAGCTGGGCGTAGATTTCGTCCGAAATGACCAGGAGGTCGTGCGCCTTCGCGACCTCGGCAATCCGCGCGACTTCCTCGGGCGGCGTCACCGTGCCCGTCGGATTGCTCGGGTTCACGACGACGACGATCTTCGTCTTCGGCGTGATGTGCGCTTCGACCATCTCGGCCGTCAGCGTGAAGTTGGTCGCCATGGTCGTGCGGATGTCGACCACACGCGCCCCGGCCAGTTCCGCCGCCTGGTGATACGGGTGGTAGCCCGGGCAGGCCGCCACCATCTCGTCGCCCGGATCGAGCAGGCCGAGCGCCACCGTGAAGAGCGCCTGCTGCGCGCCGGGCGTCACGACGATCTGCTCGGGCGTGTAGCTGGCGCCGCCGCGCGCCACGATGTCTTTGGCGATGGCCTGACGCAGCGGCAGGATGCCCTGCGCGTGCGTGTAGTGGGTGGCGCCTTTCGCGAGCGCCTCCTGCCCCGCCCGCACGATGTGCGCCGGCGTGTCGAAGTCCGGGTCGCCGCGGCCCATCCGGATGACGTCCGTGAGGCTGTCGGCGATGTCCTGCAGGCGGATATTGACGCGGGCGTCCTTGAGCGCCGCGCGGTGCGCGAGACGAGTGGTGGGCATCGGCGTCAGAGTCCGTAGATCGTCGAGTATTTGCTGGTGAGGTGCGCGATATAGGGCGCCGGGTCGAGCGTGCGCCCGGTGGCCCGCACGAGCAGTTCGTTGCGGGTGTAGCGGCGGCCGTGCTGGTGCACGTGCGTGGTCATCCACTCGCGCAGCGGCGTGTAGTCGGCGGCGGCGAGGCCGGCGGCGACGCGGGCATCCTTCACGGCGGTCTCGAAGAGCTGCCCGGCCATGACGTTCCCGATCGTGTAGTTGCAGAAGGTGCCGATCTGCCCCGACGACCAGTGCACGTCCTGCAGCACGCCCAGGCGGTCGTTCGGCACGTCGAGGTCGAGGTATTCCTTGATCTTGGCGTTCCACGCCGCCGGCAGGTCGCGCACCGGCAGGCTGCCGTCGATGAGCGCGGCTTCGATGTCGACGCGCAGCATGATGTGGAAGTCGTAGGTGAGCTCGTCGGCTTCGACGCGGATGAGCCCCGGGGCCACGCGGTTGACGCCGCGCCAGAACGTCTCCACGTCGACATCGGCGAGCTGGTCCGGGAAGGCGGCCCTGGCCTCCGGGAAGTTCAGTTCCCAGAATTCGCGGCTGCGCCCGACGTGGTTCTCGAAGAGGCGCGACTGACTCTCGTGCGCGCCGAAGCTCACCCCGCTCACGGCGTAGAGCCCGACGAGGTCGGTCGCAAGCGGCGTGCGCACGAAGGCCGGGTCGGCGTACTGCTCGTAGAGCGCGTGACCGGCTTCGTGCAGCGAGCCGAACAGGCTCGACGGCATCCAGTGTTCGTTGATGCGCGTCGTGATGCGAACGTCGTTGCGCGTGAACGACACCTCGAAGGGGTGCACGGTGGTGTCGAGGCGGCCGCGGTGCAGGTCGTAGCCGATCTTCTTCGCCATCGACAGGCCGAAGGCGAGCTGGGCCTCGCGCGGATACGCGCGCTGCAGGAAGTCGATGCGCGGCGCCGGACGGGCGGCGATGGCGCGCACGAGCGGCAGCATGGCCGCGCGCAGCGTGGCGAAGAGCGGCCGCAGCGAGGCCACCGTTTCGCCCGGCTCGAAGCGGTACATCAGCGCGTCGTAGGGGTGTGCCGCGTAGCCGATGCACTCGGCCATCTCGCGGTTGAGCGCGACGGTCTCTTCGAGGATGGGCACGAACGCGGCGAAGTTGCTTTCGGCGCGCGCGTGCGCCCACACCTCGTGGCCGATGGCGCCGAGTTCGGCGCGTTTGGCCACGAGCGCGCCGGGGATGCGCAGGTGGTAGTCGATGGCCTCGCGCGCCTGCGCGCACTGCGCGCGTTCGACGGCGTCGGCCGGCAGGCTCGACGTTTCGGCCTCGGCCTGATCGAGCAGGCGGCGGGTGTCGTCCGAGACGAGCAGGTCGCGGGCCATCACCGTGAGCGTGGCCTCCTGCTTCGCGCGCGTCTCGGCGCCGCCCGGCGGCATCATGGTGCGGGCGTCCCAGGCGAGGATCTGCTTGGCGTTGATCAGGTCGTTGACCTGACCGATGCGGTCGAGGAATGCGGCGTAGGACATGGTGGTCGCCGCACACTGTATATTGTCGACCGCCGACACGCCAACCCGTCGTCACGCCCGCCTCACCGGCGCACGCCCCAGGCCGCGCCAGTTGCCTCGACACAAAGGTCCAGCCGATAGTCAGTTGCGGGATTATGTAGTTATCTGCAACCGCATGCGCCCACTACTGTCGAGAGTTCCCGTTACTCAAAGGACTCTCGATGTACACACGCACGCTCACCGCCACCCTGCTGGCGGCCCTCACGTTCGCCGGCGGCTGCGCCCAGGCGCCCCAGAGCCCGGTCTCGCCGAGCCCCGCCGACGGCGCCACGTCGGCCAATCCCGACGGCTCGACCCTGAAGGTGTCGGCCCCGACCATCGTGTCGCCGCGCGGGGGCGTGCAGGTTGACTCCCGGCGCCCGGTCCTGACGTTCACGAACTCGACCGGCCGCTTCGCCAACGCCGCGTTCCAGTACCGCCTCGAAGCCTTCGACGGCGGTGGCACGCTGCTCGAGTCACGGGTGCTCGCCCAGGGCGCCGGCGACCAGACGACGTGGACACCCGACGGCGATCTGCCCTTCGGCACCGTGTACGCCTGGCGCGTGCGGGCGGAACTCGAAGGCCGCGTCGGGCCGTGGTCGACCACCGAGAACTTCCGCACGCCGGTCCAGCCGGTCGTGACGCCAACTGGCGGCGCGCCCCGCTCGATCGGCATCAACGAAGCGTTCGACATCATGGTGCGGATCCACAACGACTTGCGTTTCGACCTGGGAGCGCGGTCCACGCGCGACGAGCGCAACGCCTTCTGGGTCGCCGCTGTCGCCGTTCTGCACTACGGCCACCCCCGGTTCAACCCGCGCGGGCCCGACACGGACTGGTGCATCAAGGACGCCGGCGGCGGCCGTCCGATCTCGGACGACGTCATCGTCCGCTGCCAGAGCCGTGACTACTGGGACCTCATCGGCGGCGTCGGTGCCAACGGCTACGAATGGCGCATCGTCTACGACGGCCGCCTGCCGGGCGGACAGAACGTCTACCCGCCGCCGCGCAGCGCGCTCAACCTCCTGAACCGCTAAGCGCGGGCGCCAGCCGCCCCGGGCCACGGGCCCGGGGTAGACTGTGCGTCTCGCCGCGGCCACGACACCGCGGGCACGGGGAGGAACGGCAGTGGACAGCGGCTTGCGGTGGAACGTCGAGGATCTCGTGGAAATGGCCGTCACCGGCCAGGTGAGCCAGCCGGCTGTGCGACAGGGGGCCTATCTCCACTGGCCCGACGGCCGGGCCACGACCCTGCCCGGCATGTACGGCATCGTCTACAACGCGCGGGTGGGCGACCGGGCCTTCGGCTGGGCCGCCGACCATCTCGAACCGGGCGTGTCGATTGCGCACGCCGATGAACGCGCCGACTACGCCCTCCACTACCTGACATGCATCGGCAACGAGGCCGAGGTCACGAGCGGCCTGGCGCGTGGCGCCCGCGGCATCGTGACCGGCGAACACGCGCGGCTGCTCGTGGACTTCGCCCCCGAGGTCCTCGAGCGCATGACCATCGGCGACACCGTCCAGATCCGGGCGCACGGCCGCGGCCTGCGCCTGGAGGGCCATCCCGCGCTCGAGTTCAAGAAGACGAGTCCGGCCCTGGCCGAGGCGTTCGGCCTCCGGGTGGAGGGCGGCCGGGTCATCTGCCCGGTGGCCATGGAACTGCCGGCGCGCATCATGGGCTCGGGCGCCGAGCTCAACGCCGAGTTCGTCGATCAGGATCTGATGTCGGGCGACCGCGCGCTCATGGCCGAACTCGGCATCGACCAGATGCGGCTCGGCGACCTCATCGCCATCCGCGATGTCGACCACCGCTTCGGCCGCTCGTATCGCCGCGGCTGGGTCGCCATCTGCCTGTGCATCCACGGTGATTCGGTGCTCACGGGGCACGGCCCGGGCATCCTCACGCTCATCACCGGCCCCGAAGACGCGCTGGGCTTCACGCTCGACCCGGCCGCCAACATCGCCACCACCCTCTCCATCCGGAAGACGTCATGACCGCCCACACGATTGCGACCAATCGCGCCGATCTCATCGCCGTCTCGGTGGCCGGCGCCGTTGCGCACCCGAGCCTGCCGGCGTTGCCGGCCGAACCGTACCGGCTGGCCGCCGATGGCACGGCGTTCCTGCTTCCGGCCTGGGGCGGCCTCGTCTACAACGTGTCGGTGGGCGACGCGGCGTTCGGCTGGGCCGCCGACTGCATCCATCCGGGCGCCAGCATCCGCCAGGCCGACGACATGAAGAACCGCGGCCTGCTGACGTATGCCTGCGTCGGTAATCGCGCCACGGTGATGACCGGCCAGGCGGCCGGCACGCGCGGGGTGGTCACGGGCAAGTCGGGCCGCTTCTCCGAACAGCTCATCGTGCACCTGCCGAAGGCGGCCCGCGCGAAGATGGCCGTGGGCGACCAGATCGTCGTGCGCGCCGAGGGCATCGGGATGACGTTCACCGCACATCCGGCGATCGCCCTCCGCAGCCTGTCTCCGGACCTGCTCGACGTGCTGCCCGCGCGCGAGCAGGACGGGCGCGTGCTCATCGGCGTGACTGCCCGCATCCCGGCGCACCTCGTGGGCGCCGGTCTGGGCCTCACCTCCGAAGGCGGCAGCGTCCACATGCAGTCCACGGATCGCGCGCTGCTCGCGGAGCTCGGCCTCGATCGGCTGCGGCTCGGCGACCTCGTGGCGCTCGACGACACCGACAGCCGCTTCAACCACGGCTACCTGCGCGGCGCCCGCGCCATCGGCGTCGTCTGCAGCACGGATGGTCCGCGTGCCGGCTACGGCCCGGGCATCACCGTGCTGGCCACCGCGCCCGCCGGCGAACTCGGCAGCGAGATCACGCCCGGCGCCAACATCGCCGACCTGCTGGCGCTCGAACCGTAGCGGCGCCTCGCGGCGTCACCGCAGCGCGCGGGCGATGGCGGTGCCGAGGTCTTCGCCGGTGGGCGGATCGAAGTTCGAGAGCACGATCACCGTCCACTCACCGCTCGACTCGATGACGGCGTTCGTGCCGGGCGCGCCGCCGGCGATGCCCATGTCCCCCCGGGTGCCGGGGAACGCGCCGGCCCTCGCCGCGTTCACGAACGCCAGCAGATCGAGCGCCGTCGAGTAGCTGCCGCCGGCCGCGCTCCCGGCCACGCCGTGCATCGCGACGTTGGGCACGAGGGGCGGAGCGCCAGCCACGCCTGACATCCGCGGACCTCGTCGCGTGTACCCGAGCGCGATGTCGGACGCCGGCTGATCGCTCCGCAGGAACCCGGTGCTCGCCATCCCGGCGCGCGCGAAGACCTTCTCGGCCACGTAGCGCTCGTACGGCATCCCCGCCACCTTCTCGACGATGGCCCCGAGCGCCACGTAGCAGCCGTTGCAGTACTGCTCGCGTGCGCCTGGGGCGAACGCGGGCGGCAGGCCGCCGACGAACGCGAAGTAGTCGGCGTTGGACGCAAAACGGGCCTTGTCCGCCGCGTCGAACGCCGGACCGAAGAAGTCGGCCAGGCCGCCCCGGTGCGTGAGCAACTGCTCGACGGTGGCCGCGCGGCTCGGCGTCTGCGGGTAGGCCGGGAAGAACGTGCCGAGCGTGTCGGCCCGCGACAGTTTTCCGTCACCGACGAGCTGGTTGACGGCGACCTGCGTGAAGGCTTTGTTGATGGACCCGATGTTGAACCGCGTGCGCGTGGTGTTCGCCACCTGCCGCTCGCGATCGGCCAGGCCGTACGCCTTCGCGAACACCGGCGCACCCTGCCGCGCGACCAGGACGACGCCGGAGAACATGCCGTCGCGCACCAGGCCGGCGAGGTGGGCATCGAGGCGGCGCGTGAGTTCGTCGCCGCTGAGTGTCCGGTCGATGGGCACGGGCGGCAGCGCTCCTGCCGCTTCACGAGGCGGCGCCGCATCGAGCGCGATGCGCGTGATCCGGAAGGTGGCGTCATCGACGTACACGGCGATGACCCCCTCCGCCTTCGTGCCCTTGATGCTGATCTCGAGCGGGCCCTCGGGGCCCTCACGGCGCACCGGGCCGCGCGCCACGGTACCGAAGCGGTCGACGATCTGCCGGTGCAGGGCGGCACGTTCCTGCGGCGTCTGCGCCTGCAGGTAGGCCGGGGCGTACTGTGCCCGGGCATACGCGTCCCACGCCGCCTCGTCGCCGTTCACGGCCTGGATGAAGCCCTCGATGAGGGCGCGAATTTCGGGCGGCGGCCCGGTCTGGACGAGCTGCTGCGCCGACGTGGCGGCGCCCGCCGCCACGAGCAGCGAGAGGAGGAGTGCACGCATGCGCTAGAACCGCACCTCGACCGCCGTCGTGAGGAAGGTGGTAAAGCCAGAACCGGACGGCCTCAGACGGCGCGGAAACTCGCCTTCCCTCAGCACGACGAATGCGCTGTCGAGTTCGAAATACTGCCGCCACCGATAGCGGAGCCTGACGTCGGTCTGCCAGCCGACGTCCGTCCCGGCCGCGCCCGTCGGGTCCCACAGGTTCGACGAGCGCCAGCGCTCTCGGGCCGAGGCCAGACGTACGTGACGCTCCTGAATGGTCAGCTCGGCACTCGCGGTGGGCCGGAGCGACAACTGCACGGCCGGCGACGAGATGTTGGTGCGCGCGACGAGCAGGTACACGCCGCTCGGGCCCAGCTCGAAGCGTCGCGCGCCGAAAAGCGGATCATAGGTGCCGCTCATGCGGTCGGTAGGGTCGGCGTCGCCGGTCGCATGGTCGTAGATCGCAAAGAGCCGGGGGCGCCACTTCACCTTCGGCCACTGGTAGGTGGTCTGCGCGTGTACGAGCGACGCCCGGTGCGGCAGGCCACCCACGCGGCCCGTCTGTCCGACCGCTTCCACCTCGTAGTCCAGTCGCCCACCGGTTCCGATCTGGCCGAGCAGCCTGACCCCGGGAATCGTCATGCGTCGCGTGGTGGCCGGCGTCGCGCCCGGACCATCGGTCAGCCGCAGCAGGTAGACGTCGGCGTTCATGGCACGCAGTCGCGTACTGCTGGCGTAGACGCCGCCGATGCTCAGCCCGCGAAACCGCTCATCGATCGCGAGCGACGGGTACGCGTAGATACGGGGCCGGAGGTACAGCCCCTGCACGTTCCACGCTTTGCGGCCGACGCGCGCGATGGCGCCATCGAACGAGCTCGTGGCGTTGCGATCGACCTGCCGGGCCAGCACGCGACGATCACCGAAGTCGCGACTGAACCGCCCCACTTCGATCTGTGCATCGAGGCCCCGGCCCCAGAGGTTACGCCGCCTGGCGCCCACGTGGAACTGGAGCATCTTCACCCCGGTCTCATGGGCGGCATTGATCGTCGACGCGCTGTCCTGCAGCGTGATCCGCGCGTCTTCCACCTCCGCCATACCCCAGAGCGACGGGAAGGTGGCCGCCACCTGCAATCGCGAGCGGAAGGCCAGCTGCTGATCGCCCCCCACTTCGGAGGGGCCGTAGCGATGGTCGATGGTTTCGTAGCGCGTCCGCTGGGACCCGTGGAACGCCAGCCAGGCCGGCAGCGCCGGCGGCGCCGGCGACTTCGGCACCGGTGCCTGAGCGGGCGCGGCTGGTACGGGAACCTGGCCGTGGGCGCGTGGGGCGCCGTAGGTGAGCACGCCCAGCACGACCAGCGCGACGGGAAGTCGGGCGCCGTGTGACCTGCTGCGAAGGGCGCGAGCCGGGACGTGTCGTGGCATGGAACGGGAGTGGCGCGGGCTCTCAGGCCCGCGCGCCCCCACAATATCCGCCGCGGGCGCGCGCCGCAAGACGATCTCAGGCGAGGCACGGCGCGAGACACCACGCTCCTCGCAGAGGCCGGCGCGCCGCCCGTGTATTCTAGGGCGCGTCTGACGCGGCCGGCCGGGATGTGGCACCGGCGTCAGCCCGGTGCCCAATGATTTCACTCACGTCCGTCACGCGCGACAGTCTCGAAACGTTCACCATCGCGGTCTTCCGCGCCCTCGGCCTGACCGACGAGGACGCCGCCATCTTCGGCCGCGCGCTCGTCTTCTCCGAGCTGCGCTTCCATCCCGGCCACGGGCAGGGCGTCCGGCGCCTGCGCCGCTACCAGGAACGGCTGCGCAGCAAGCAGGTCGATCCGCGCGCGCCGTGGGAGATCGTCAAGGAAAGCCCCGCGCTGGCGCTCGTCGACGCGCACAACGGCATCGGCACGGTGGCCGCCGCGCGGGCGATGACGCTCGCCATCGAGAAAGCCAAGGTGTGCGGCATCGGCCAGGTGGTCGTGCGCAACTCGACACATTTCGGGTCGAGTGCCGTGCATGCGTGCCAGGCGTCGGATGCCGGCTGCCTCGGCATCGCCTTCACCAACGCCGGCCCCGAGATGGCGCCGTGGGGCGCGCGCGAAGGCGCGGTGGGCACCAACCCCTGGGGCATCGCGGCGCCGACGGGGCTCGGCTTCCCCGCCGTGCTCGACATCGCGCTCACGACCGCCGGCAAGGGCATGATGCAGTGGCATGCGCGCGAAGGCCGGCCGATGCCGCTCGACTGGGCGCTCACGCCCGACGGGCACGAGACGGATGACCCGAACGCCGCCATGACCGGCGCGCTGCTCGGCATCGGCACCTACAAGGGCTACGGTCTCGCGTTCATGACCGACGTGCTCACCGGCGTCATCGGCGGCGGCGGCTACGGCCTCACGCCGTACGCCGACCCGGCGAAGCTCGACGTGAGCCACACGCTCACCGCCATCGACATCGCCTGGTTCATGCCGCTCGACGAGTTCACGCGCCGCATGGACGACTTCGCCCGCATGGTGAAGTCGCGCGCGGTGCGGCCTGGCTTCAGCGAAGTGCTCATTCCGGGCGAGCAGGAAGCCCGGCGCGTCGCGACCAAGCTCGCCGTGGGCGTACCGCTCGACAACGACGTGCTCGCGGACCTCACGGCCCTCGGCCAGGAGCTCGGCGTGCGCGAGACGCTGACCGTCGTCGGGCCGTGGCGCGAGGCGCGTCTGTGACGATGCCGGCGCTGGCGCCGCTCGCCCCGGCGTTCCGCGCCATGGTGCGCGATCGCCTGCGGGCGCGGGCCGCGGCGGCCGGCCTCGACGGACTGCTCGTGCTCGGCCCGGGCAACGTGACCTACGCCACCGGCTGGCACTTCTCGGCGAACGAACGGCCGATGGGGCTGTGGATTCCCGTGGACGGCGAGGCCCGGCTGTTCGTGCCGCACCTGGAACTCGAGAACGCGCTCGACGTGCCGGGCGTGCGTGTCGCCACCTACGACGAGTTCCCCGGCGAGGTGCCGCCCGTGCTCTGGATGATCGGCGAGACCGGCGCGCGCCGCCTCGGCATCGATGCGCTCGAGGCCCGCCTGCTCGAGGCCGCACGGGCGTCGGTCGCCCATCTCGACCTCGCGGATCACGTGCGCCCGGAACGGGTGGTGAAACACGACGCCGAACTCGCGCTCATCCGCGAAGCGGCGCGCTTCGCCGACCGCGTGCTCGAGCGCCTGCTCGCGTCCGGTGCCGACATCATCCGGCAGGGCGGCACGGAGCTGGATCTCATGGCCGACGCCACCGGCCACGCGCGCGCGGCGCTGATGGCCAGGCACGGCCAGGCGTTCCAGGGGACGAAGGTGGGCATCACGGCCTCCGTGCACTCGGGCCCGCGCGCGGCCCTGCCGCACGGCGCCGTGCTGGCCCGGCAGCCCGCTCCGGGCGAGCCGGTGATTGCCGGCATCGGCTGCAGCCTGGGCGGCTATCACGCCGAAAGCGGCGCCACGTTCGTGTGCGGCGCGCCCACTGCGGAGCAGCGGCGCGTGATGCAGGCGATGGACGACGCGAACCGCGCCACCATCGAGGCCCTCGCGCACGGACACGCCTGCGCCGGGGTCAACACCGCCGCCCTCGCGCCAATCCGCGCCGCCGGCTTCGGCGCGGCCATCCGGCACCGCATCGGCCACGGCATGGGCGTCGAGGGCCACGAAGCGCCGTGGCTGGCCCCGGGCGATGCAACGGCGGCGGCGCCCGGCATGGTCTTCTCGTGTGAGCCCGGCATCTACCGCCCAGGCCTCGACGGCTGGCGCACCATCGAGACCCTCATCGTCGGCACCGCGGCCGTCGAGGTGGCGAGCCGTTTCCAGTCCACCCATCCGCCTGAGACGCGGATGCTTCCCCTCTGAGACCCGCTGCGCCATGACTCGACGCGACTTTCTGACGGCGGCGACC
>JALHON010000040.1 GCA_022842985.1 Acidobacteriota bacterium
CCGGCCGCGCCGCGTGCCGTCGCCACGGCGCGTCCCGCCGCCGCGGTGCCGACGATGGTCGCCGCCGAGCAGACGCGCCTCGTCACCACCTACTGCGCGACCTGTCACAGCGAACGCGGCAAGGCCGGCGGCCTCTCGCTCGCCAACTGGGACGCGATGAAGGCGCAGCAGCAGCCCGAGATCGTCGAGAAGATGATCCGGAAGATGCGCGCCGGCATGATGCCGCCGCCCGGCGCGAAGCGCCCGGAAGACGGCGCCATCTCGTCGCTCACCGCGGCCCTCGAAACGCGCATGGACGAATTCGCCGCGAGCAACCCGAATCCCGGCTGGCGGCCGTTCCAGCGCCTCACGCGCGCCGAATACACGGCGGCCGTGCGCGACCTGCTCGACATCGAGATCGACGTCACGCCGTACCTGCCCGCCGATACGCAGGCGCACGGCTTCGACAACATCGCCGAAGCGCAGGCCTTCTCGCCGGCGCTGCTCGACGGCTACCTCCGCGCCGCCTCGCAGGTGAGCCGCCTCGCCCTCGGCGACAAGACGGCGTCGGCCACCTCGGCCACCTACCGCGTGCTGCAGACCGAATCGCAGATGCAGTACGTGGAAGGCGCGCCGTTCGGCTCGCGTGGCGGCCTCGTCGTCACGCACAACTTCCCCGCCGACGGCGACTACGTCTTCAAGGCGCTGCTGCAGCGCACCATCAGCGGTGAACTCTTCGGCAACACCGGCATCGCCATGGCCGGCAGCAACGAGCTGCTGGAGGTGTCGATCAACGGCGAACGCGCGGCGCTGCTCGAAGTGCGCGCCAACATGAGCGACTCGTTCGAGCGCGGCTTCGAGATCGACTCGCCGCTCATCCACATCAAGGCCGGCCCGCAGAAGATCGCCGCCGCGTTCGTGCCCCGCTCGGTGGGCCCGATCGACGACCTGATGATGCCGATCGACCACACGCTGGTCGACATGCGCATCGGCACCGGGTTCGGCATCACGTCGATGCCGCACATCCAGGACCTGGTCATCGCCGGCCCGATGAAGGCCACCGGCATCTCCGACACGCCGAGCCGCCGCCGCGTCTTCCAGTGCCGGCCGACCGCCGCCGACGAGGAACGGCCCTGCGCCACCGAGACGGTGCGCCGCCTGGCCACGCAGGCCTTCCGCGGTCCCGTCTCCACGGCCGACATGACCGACCTGATGCGGTTCTACGACCAGGGCCGCAAGGACGGCGACTTCGAGAGCGGCGTGCGGATGGCCGTGCAGGGCATCCTCGCCAACCCGCGCTTCCTGTTCCGCGTCGAGAGCGTGCCGGCGACGGCCACGGCCAACGCGGCCTACCGCGTGGCCGACATCGACCTGGCCTCGCGCCTGTCGTTCTTCATCTGGGGCACGGTGCCCGACGCCGAGCTCGTGAAGGCCGCCGGCAGCGGCGCGCTGCGCACGCCGGCCGGGCTCGACAAGCAGGTGACGCGCATGCTCGCCGACCCGCGCGCCGAAGCGCTGGCGACCCGCTTCGGGGCCCAGTGGCTGCGCCTGCAGGACGTCGAGAAGGTGCGGCCCGACGGCATCCTCTTCCCGCAGTGGGACCAGTCGCTCACCGAATCGATGCGCCGCGAGACCGAGCTCTTCTTCGCCAGTCTCGTGCGCGAAGACCGCAGCGTGCTCGACCTGCTGAACGCCGACTACACCTACGTGGACGGCCGCCTCGCCCGCCACTACGGCATCCCGAACGTGACCGGCACGACCTTCCGCCGTGTCACCCTGCCGCCGACGCGCCGCGGCGTGCTGACGCACGGCAGCGTGCTCATGATGACCTCGGTCGCCGATCGCACGTCGCCCGTGCAGCGCGGCAAGTGGATCATGCAGGTGATGCTCGGCTCGCCGCCGCCGGCGCCGCCGCCGAACGTGCCGGCGCTCGAGGAAACGGCCGCCGCGCAGGGCGGCAAGCAGCTCTCGGTGCGCGAGCGCATGGAACAGCATCGCGCCAACCCGGCGTGCATGTCGTGCCACCGCGTCATCGATCCGCTCGGCCTCGCGCTCGAGCACTTCGACGTCACCGGCCAGTACCGCATCAAGGACACCGGCGTGCCGGTGGACGCCAACGGCGAGATGTACGACGGCACGAAGATGCAGGGCGCCGACGGCCTGCGTCAGGCGCTGCTCGGCAAGAAGGACTCGCTGCTCATGAGCTTCACCGAGAACATGATGACCTACGCGCTCGGCCGCCGCGTCGAGTCGTTCGACATGCCCACCGCCCGCGCCATCGTGCGTGACGCGGCGAAGCACGATTACAAGATGTCGGCGTTCGTCCAGGGCATCGTGAAGAGCCAGGCCTTCCGGATGATGAAGCCGACCCCGACTGCCGCGACGACCGACGTCGCCGGCCCCGCCCGCCAGTAGGACCGTAGGAGACGCCATGCTGATTACGAAGCGCCACCTGTCACGACGCACTGTTCTCAAGGGGATCGGGGTCACCGCCGCCCTGCCGCTGCTCGACGCCATGATTCCGGCCGTCACCGCGCAGGCGAAGACCGCCGCCAGCGGCAAGGTGCGGCTCGCCGCCATCGAGATGGTGCACGGCGCCGCCGGCAGCACCGCCTACGGCATGAAGATGAACATGTGGTCGCCGGCCGCCACCGGCCGCGACTTCGATCTTTCGCCGGGTGCGCTCGCGCCGCTCGAGTCGGTGCGCCAGCACATCACCATCGTGAGCAACACCGACCTGCGGCAGGCCGAAGCGTTCACCACGCCGGAAATCGGCGGCGACCACTTCCGCGCGAGCGCGGTGTTCCTCACGCAGGCGCACCCGAAGCAGACGATGGGCTCGGATGTCCGCGCCGGCATCTCGCTCGACCAGCTCTACGCCCGGCATGTCGGCAACGACACGCCGATCCCGTCGATGCAGCTCTGCATCGAGCCGGTGGATCAGGCGGGCGGCTGCGAATACAACTACTCCTGCGTCTACACCGACTCGATCAGCTGGGCCGACGAACACACGCCGCTGCCGATGATCCGCGACCCGCGCACGGTGTTCGACCAGCTCTTCGGCGTCGGGGCCACGAAGGAAGAGCGGGCGCAGCGCCGCCGCGAAGACCGGAGCATCCTCGACGGCCTGATGGAGTCGGTCGGCCGCCTCAAGGCGCAGGTCGGCAGCGCCGACAAGGCCCGCCTCGACGACTACCTGACCGACGTCCGCGAGATCGAGCGCCGCATCCAGAAGGTCGAGGAGTACAACTCGAGCGGCCAGGAGCGCGAGCTGCCCGGCGCGCCGATCGGCGTGCCCGACTCCTACGAGGAACACGTCAAGCTGATGTTCGACCTGCAGGCGCTGGCCTTCGGCAACGACATCACGCGCGTGTTCGCCTTCAAGATGTCGCGTGACGTCTCGGGCCGCGTCTTCCCGGCCACCGGCGTCACCACGGGCTTCCACAACGCCAGCCACCACAACTCGCGCGAAGACCGCATCCGCGACTTCAACAAGATCAACAAGTACCACGTGAGCCTGCTGCCGCACTTCATCGAGCGCCTGAAGCGGATGCCCGAAGGCAACGGCACGGTGCTCGACAACACGCTCGTCATCTACGGCTCGCCGATGGGCGACCCGAACGTGCACAACCACAAGCGCTGCCCGCTGCTCTTTGCCGGCCACGCCGGCGGCACGCTCAAGGGCGGTCTGCACATCCGCACCGCCGACGGCACGCCGATGGCCAACGCCTACCTCGACGTCCTCCACAAGATGGGCCTCGACGACAAGTCCTTCGGCGACAGCACCGGCACGATCGATCTGAACGCGGTCCAGCCCACGACGGCGGCTCTGTAGGAGTAATGACGATGCGACGACTGACTGCGGGAACTCTGGCCGGCGCGCTCGGCGCCCTGGCCTTCACGGTAGCGCTCGGCGCGGCCGCGGGCACGGTGCCCGAGGCGGCGATGACGGGCGACGTGGCCACGGTGAAGGCGCTGCTCAAGAGCGGCGCCGACGTGAACGCCGCGCTCGGCGACGGCGTCACCGGCCTGCACTGGGCCGCCCGCCAGGGCCACGAGGAACTGGCCAGCACGCTCATCGTGGCCGGCGCGAACGTGAAGGCGACGACCCGATTCGGCGCCATCACGCCCCTGCACCTGGCCGCCGAACGCGGCGCCGGTACCATCGTGGCGGCGCTCGTGAAGGCGGGCGCCGATGCCAATGCCGTCACCTCGACGGGCGCGACGCCGCTGATGTTCGCGGCCGGCGCCGGTGACGTGGCGTCGATCACGGCCCTGCTCGACGCCGGCGCCGAGATCGAGGCGAAGGAACGCGACCGCGAACACACGCCGCTCCTCTTCGCCGCTGCCGCCGGGCGCCTCGACGCCGTGAAGCTGCTGCTCGCGAAGGGCGCCAACAAGAACGCCGCGACGAAGGCGATCGACCTGATGGCGCTCAGCGCCAACGGCGAGAACCCCGAAGGCCGCAACCTGGCCGCCAAGCCTGAGACGCCGCGCGCGGCAGCCCGTCCGGCCAGTGGCCGTCCGCGCACGCCCGGCCTCGACCGCGGCTACCTCATCAACGAGCAGGTGCACACGCAGGGCGGCATGACCGCGCTGCTGTTCGCCGCCCGTCAGGGCTACCGCGACGTCGCGACGGTGCTCCTCGAGGCCGGCGTCGACGTGAACCAGCGCAAGAAGGGCGACAACGTGTCGGCCCTGCTGACGGCCACCATCAACGGCCATTTCGATCTGGCCAAGATGCTGCTCGACCGCGGCGCCGACCCGAACCTCACCGCCGAGAACGGCGTGGGGCCGCTCTATGCCGCCATCAACCTGATGTGGGCGCCGCGCGCCGGGTATCCGCAGCCGCGCGCCCACCTCAACCAGAACCTCGGCTACCTCGAGTTCATGAAGGCGCTGCTCGACAAGGGCGCCGACCCGAACGCCCGCGTCAACAAGAAGGTGTGGTACACGAGCCACAACTTCGACCTCTCGGGTATCGAGGAAACCGGCTCCACCGCTTTCTGGCGCGCCGCCTACGCGGCCGACGTCGATGCGATGAAGCTCCTCATGTCGTACGGCGCCGACCCGCACATCCCCACCGTGAAGCCGCCCGAGCGCGGCGAGTTCGGTGATGCCGGACGCCGCGTGATCAACGATGTCTCGGGCGTGCCGCCGGTGCCGGTGGCCGGTCCCGGCGTGCCGGCGCTGCTCGCCTCGGCGGGCGTGGGCTACGGTGAAGGCTTCGCGGGCAACTCGCACCGCTTCGCGCCAGGCGGCATGCTGGCCGGCGTGAAGTTCCTCATCGAGGTGGCCGGCGCCGACCCGAACGGCCGCGACCACGAGGGCAACAACGCCATCCACCACGCCGCCGCGCGCGGCGACCTCGAGATGATTCAGTACCTCGTCTCGAAGGGCACCGACCCGCTGGCGGTGAACCGCGAAGGCCAGACCACCATCGACATGGCCAACGGCCCGGTGCAGCGCGTGCAGCCCTGGCCCGAGGTCATCAAGTACCTCGAAGGCCTGGGCGCGAAGAACAACCACAAGTGCCTGTCCTGCTGAGGGCGGGCCGGCGCCTGCCGCCGGCCACCGCCTGACGCCGCAAGACCTCGGGCCCGCCGGCATCGTGTAGTAATCGATGCCGCGGGCCCGTGTAATTTCTGGGTACCTCGCTGTTCGACCGGTGGCCCGAACGTGCAGTTCGCTGACGATCCGTAAAATTCCGGCGACGGCACGCCGCTTGCTCATCCGGGCGCGGACAGACCTACCCAACCTGGAGTCTCGAGCATGCCTACCTCAAAGCACGCCTCGGCCCGCGCTGTGGTGAGTGCCCCCAGCACCAAAGTCGTCTGGACGATCGCCTGACAGTCTCCCCTCGACGGGGCACCAGCCCCGTCGAGTTCGCCCCGCCCGCCCGTTTCCCTACCGCATCATCGACGTCGGCCGGATTGCCGCCACCACGCGCTGCACGAAGTCCGCTTCGTTGCCGGCGTGCCAGCGCCACACCACCACCAGGTCCTGCTCCGGCAGGATGGTGATCGTGTTCGAACCGGCGCCGCGCGCGCCGTAGGCAGTGGCCGGCAGGCCCGGGTAGTTCTTCCCCTGCGTGTTGAGCCACCACAGATAGCCGTAGTCAGGGCCGTGCTGGCTCGGCGTGATGGCCGCCTTCACGTAGGCCGGCGGCAGCACCTGTTTCTCACCCCACTTGCCGCCGCGCAGCCACAGGTAGCCGAAGCGGGCCATATCCTGGGCGTTGATCCAGACGCCGCCGCCCCACCGCGTGCCGCCGCTCACCGACGCGATCTGCTTCCCGTTCACCGTCACGAAGCTGTTGTGGTACGGAATCCAGCGCCAGGTGTTCGAGGCGCCGACGACGTCCATGACCTCGCGGCGGAAGACGTCCGGCACGCTCTCGCCGAAGGTGCGCAGCAGCGACAGCCCGAAGCGGTTGATGCGCACGTCGTTGTATTCGTAGAACGTGCCCGGACGCTTCAGCTCGCGCGGCTTGCGCTCGCCTTCGCCGAACGCCTTCGTGCCCACGAAGTCGTCCTTCTTGCCGAACATCTCGCCTTCCCACTCGGTTTCCTGCTGCAGGTGCATCTTCCAGGTGACGAGCGAGTTGCGGGGCGAGTCGTAGCCGCCGTCCTTCACGAGGCGGCCCACCGGCTCGTCGAGGTTCGTGATCCTGCCGTCCCGCACGGCCAGCGCCGCCACGGTCGAGAGCATGCTCTTGGCCACCGAGTAGGTGGGATCGGCCCACGTCGTGTCGCCGAACTCGGCCACGACATAGCCCTTGTAGATGACGAGCCCGTTGGTCTTCGCGCGGATGTTCGGCACCGAGCCGAGCAGCGACCCGAAGATGCGCTCCTGATCCGAGAAATCCATCGCCCGGGTGGACTCGCGCGTCTGCGCGAAGCGGACGGCGGCATCGAGTGCCGCCTGGTCCATGCCGAGCTCGCTCGCCGGCTTGCGCGCCCAGGTGCCGGCCGGCGGGTAGTAGGGCGCGGCCGCACCGGTCTGGCCGGCGGCTTCGAGAGCGACGGGCACACCGGGCCCGAGCGGCAGGACGACGAAGGACACAACAGCCAGAGCGGCGCACGCCGTGAGCGACAGGCCGAGTTTCATGCGGATCTCCCTGCCGCGCAGGACGCGCGGCGGCCACTACTTTACACCCGCCTCCGCGCGCGCCGGCGGTAAGATGAGCGGCCGTGGAACGCGTGGCCCAGAGCGCACGGCCGGGGTGGCGCGCCGTCTGCGGCTGGCTCGCCGCCTATGCCGTGCTGAGCCTGCTCTTCTGTGCGCCATTCGTGCGCCTCTCCACGCTCGACCTCACGCCCGACTGGGGCGATGCCCGGCTCATCACCTGGACCCTTGCCTGGCACGCGCGCTGGCCGGTGACCGGTGAGTGGCCACTCGACGCGCCGATGTTCGCCCCCGAACCGCGCGGGCTGGCCAACTCGGAGCCGATGATCGCCCTCGGTCTCGGGGCCGCGCCGCTCACCGCGCTGGCCGGTCCGGTGGTCGCGTTCAACGTGCTCCGCCTGCTGCTGCCGGTCACCAACGCGCTGGCGATGGCTTTCCTCGTCTGGTACTACCTGCGCGACGACTGGGCGGCGTTCATCGCCGGCCTCGCCCTGGGATTCGCGTATGCCCAGGTGGCGACGGTCTACATCGGCCTCATCCACCTGGCGGTGCTCGCGGGCTTCGCGCTGGCTCCGATCTGGCTCGATCGGTGGTGGCGGTCCGGGCACGCGCGCGACCTCGCCATCGCCGTGGCCATCGCCTGCGTGCAGTCCCTGGTGTCGTGGTACGCCGCGGTGCTCGTGCTGCTCGTGCTGCTCGTGCAGGTCACCTGGCTTTTCGCCACCGGACATCTCTCGTGGCATCGCGCCCTGACACGCGCCGCGACACTCGGAGCCGCCGCCGCGGTGGCGGGTGCCGTGTTGTGGCCAATCGCCCGGCCCTTCCTCGGCGCCGCGCCACCTTCGGTCGAGGAACTGCGGACGTTCTCGCTCCTGCCGTCGTACTTCGCGCAGCCGCCGGTCGACACGTGGGCCGGCGCGCTGCTGCAGGGAGGAGCCGCGGGCACCGCCCCGTGGGACTACCGGCGGTCGTACTTCGTCGGCGTCACCGCCGGACTTGCCGCAGCGGCCGGCGCGGTCGCCGCGCTCACCTTGGCCACCGGACGCCGGATGTTGTGGGCCGTGCCGCTCGGGGTGCTCGGCTTCGCGCTCTCACTCGGTCCGTCGGGACCGGGCACCGGCTGGCGACCGTTCGATCTGGTGTCGATGGTGCCGGGTGTGCTGTCGTTCCGCGCCCCGGGACGGATGGCCGTGCTGGTCTCGTTCGCCGTCGCGATGCTCGCCGGTATCGCCATGCACGCCACGCCGGCACGGTATCGACGCGGTGTGCTGGTGCTCCTCGTCGCGGGCTCCCTCGCCGAAGGAGTGATGGTCTACCGGCCGCGCCCGGCGGTGCCGTCGCTGCCCACGCCGTCGATCTTCGCCCGCCTCGCCGCCGACTCGCCGACGGTGGCGCTCGTCGTGCCGATGCTGGCCAACACACCAGCCTGGCCTGCCGAGGCGGACTACCTGCTCTTCGCGAGCCGCGCCTGGACGCCGCTCGTGAATGGCTACGGCCGTCGCACGCCGCCGATCTACCAGGCGATCTTCGACACCGTGGCGCGCGCGCCGCAGGCGCCGCTCGGCGACGTGCTGCGCTTCTACGGCGTCAGTCACATCGTCGTGCTGCCGCGCTACGAACCGGCGCGCGCCGCGGCGTTCATCGCGGCGGCCGACGCGAGTCCGGATGTCGAGCGCGTGGCTGAGAGCGACGGCGACGTGCTCTACCGCGTGCGTCCGGAACCGGCCGCCCGCCGCCGCCCGGACACCGTTCAGGGCACGGTGACCAGCGCGTCGTCCGAACTCGCACCCGCGCCGCAGGCATTCACCGCGGCCACGCGCACGAAGTAGCGGCCGGGCGGCGCGGCGGCGTCGAAGCGCGTCACGGCGCCCGACGTCGTGACGCGCACGTCGGCCGCACCCCCGGCGGCGCCTGCCGCAATCACGTATCCCGTCGCGCCCGCCGACGGTGTCCACCGCAGCGTCACGACGCCGGACGTCACGCTGGCGGTGAGCGCCATCGGCCGGTCGGGCAGCAGGCAGGCCGGCCCGCCCACGGTGAGCAGCACCTCGTTCGACGGCGCCGAGACACCGGCCGCGGTGCGGGCGCGCACGCGCACCACGTAGCGCCCGGCAGGCACGCCGGCGAACTCCTGCGTGGTGGCCGCGCTGACCTCGGCGCGTGCGAGGTCTGCCAGTCCTGGCGCCGAACCCACCTCGACGACGTAGCCGAGCACGCCGCCATCCGCCGGCGCCTGCCAGCCCAGCAGCACACGCTGCCGCTCGACCTGATAGGTGAGATTCGATGGCACCGACGGCGCCGGCGAGCCGCGCGGCGTCACGTAGGCGCCACCGGGCCCGTACGAGCCCCAGCCGGACACGAAGACCGCCGTCGCGTCGATCGGCAGGCCGGTCACGAGCGCCGGCCCGGCCGAGCCCGTGAGACTGCCATCGGCGTCGACGAGCGCGCCGCTCCACGAGTGATCAGGCTGCCGGTCGCGCAGGTAGACCGGACGCGCCGTGTCGACGAGCGTGATCCCGCGGACCTCGCTGCCCGGCTGCAGACGGCCGCTGTCGACGTCGATGGCGGCAACGGGCTGCGCGACGAAGGTCGTGCGCGTGACCTTCGGCGCGCTGCCGCGTTCGTGCGCTACGACGCGGACGCCGCCCCGCACCGCCGCCTCCGGATGTGCGGTGACCCGATTCGTGGTGGGCCCGGTGACGAGGGCATCGTCGAGCGTGCCGCGCACGAGCACGGCGCCGCTGGCGTTGCCGGCCAGGACGGCGCCGGAGAGTGTGGCCGCGGCGGGTTCGATCCAGGCGCCGGCGACGGCGTTCTGGTAGGCGGTGAACGCCCCGAACGTCACCGGCGGCTGCGCCGCCGACGTCCGCACGAGCAGGCCGAGGCCGCTCGTGAGCGACGGCACCGGATCGTCGGCCGCGAGCGACGACAGATAGGAATGCGCGACGTTGCCGCTGAAGTCCAGCTGCGCGAGATCGGCCGGCGCGGCGCGCCCGTGATCGTCGTCGTAGAAGAAGCCGATGGCGTCGAGGCCGCCGGCGGCGCGATTGCGCCGCACCGTGTTGCGCGGGTTGTTCACCCAGAACGTGGCCGGGCGCCACTCATCCTGGGCCGCGGCGGTGTCCCATCCGGGCTCGCCGTGCCGCTTCAGCACGAACGCCTCGTCGGGCAGACGCTTCGTGAGGATGCCGAGATTGTCCTCGACGACGTTGCCGGTTTCGGTGCCGTCCTCGCCCACCACGAAGGTATGCGACCACACGTTCGCGGCGACATTGCCGCGCACTTCCACGCCGTCGGTGCGATGCAGCACGACGCCGCGATGGAAGCTGTTCCAGATGCTGTTGAAGCGGGCGTAGTCGATCGGGGCCGCGCCCGTCAGGTGCCAGTGGATGGGATACCGGCCGAGCCGTCCCATCTGCCCCATGTGGCGCAGCTCGGTGCCTTCGATGCGGCCGATGCCGCCGGCCATGATCATGATGTGGCCGCCGAGCTGGCGGGCCAGCCCGTCGCTGCCGCCCTGCACGACGATGTTCCGCGTGAGCAGCCCTACCTCGGCGCGTTCGTCCACCGTGCGCCCGGCGATGGTGACGACCTCGGCCGAGTGCGCGTGGCGCAGCGGCGGCCAGAACGACACGCGCGTGCCGGAGACCGCCGTGACGGTGACCGCCTCGGCCTGCAGGGGATCGCGGCCGCTCGGCGCCACGGCCAGGAGATCACCGGGACGCCAGCCGAGCACCGTCTTGTTCGGCTCGACCAGCGCCAGCGCGAAACTCGTGTCGCCCGGGTGCGCCGGTTCGGCCAGCACCGCCCAGTCGACATCGGCGCGCCGGGCGCCGTGCAGTTCGATGCGGCCGCCGTGCATGGCCACGAGTCCACGGGCCCCCATGCCGGCGATGTTGTCGTCGAGCGCGCCGGTGAGCGTGATGACGGCACGTTCGGCGAAGGGCGCCGCCTCGGTGCCCACCTCGAGCATCCCGTGGACCATCACCCAGCCGACGTTCAGGGCGAGATCGGTCCGCGCGAAGGTGAGTACGCCGTTGATCGTCAGGCTCGCAAGCGGCGGCGGGCTGACATCGAGCACGATGCGCTGTCCCTGGGGGACCACGACGTGGGCGCCGGGGCCGGGGACGGCTCCGCCCCAGGTCGCGGGACTCGACCACAGCTGCTGCGCCGTGGCCGGCGCGGCCGCCGCGGCCAGCGCCAGGGCGACACACGCGGCCACGAGCCGGCCGCGACTCACGGCACCTCCAGCGGCACGAACTCGACGCGCAGCGTCGGACCGGCCGCCGGCCAGAAGACGACGCGCACGCGGGGCGGCCCGCCGGGTCCGTTGGCCACCACCATCTCCGCCACACCCGGACCGCCCTGCAGGACGCCGAGCGCGATGCGCACTCCGCCGGGCACGCCGGGCAGCCCGCTCGGCACGGACGCGACGACGGCACCGCTGTTCACATCGAAGGCCTGCAGCACGAGCGGCTGGCCGTCGTCGGGCGCGATGACGAGGTCGAGCGCGCCATCGCCGTTGGCGTCGCCAAGCGTCGGCTGCACCCCGGCCGTCGCCGAACTCACGACCAGCTGCGCCACGGCGCCGCCGCCGAGGGTCCAGAGCCGCAGTTCAGCCGGGCGGCCGGGACCAGGCGTGGTCGCGATATCGAACGCTCCGAGCCAGCCGGGACGCCCGGCGTAGCGGCCCGCCGCCACGCGCACACCGCCCTGGAACGGCGCGTCGTAGGCCGTGAAGGTCGCCCGCGTCACCACGGTGCCGGCCCCCACGCTGAACACCTTGACGTCGGGCGAGCGGCCCGGGCCCGCGCCGACGACCACTTCGGCGCGGCCATCCCCGTCGAGGTCGGCACACGCCACCGACGCGCCGCCGAGGAAGCCCGACTCGAAGGCATCGAAGGCCACGGTTTCCGCGACCACCCCGCCGGCGACACGCAGCACCCGGATGGTGGGTGCGCGGCCGCCCCCCGGCGCGGTGATGATCTCGGCCAGCCCGTCGTTGTCGACGTCGCAGCTGGCCACCTGGACACCACCGCGGAAGGCGCGCTCGTAGGCGAAGTAGCGCAGCCCGGTATCGAGGCCGCTGCCCGAATAGAGGCGCACCTGCGGGGTTTCGCCGCGGCCGGTGCCCGTCACGATCTCGCCGCCACCGGCGCCGTCGACATTGCCCACGGCCACGCTGCGGCCGGCCGTGCCCGGCGCGTAGCCGTCGAGCACGATGGTGGCGCGTTCATTGGAGGCGTTGGGATCACCCGGCGCGCCCGTCACGCGCTGCGCGAAGAGCTTCACGTTGGCCGCGGAGGCCAGACGCACCGTGAGGTCGAGCGACACGCTCTGCCCCGGCTGCAGCAGGCCGGTGTCCCAGACCCCGGAGGTCGCGCTCGTCGGCGCAATCCAGCCCTGACCGGTCGTGGCCGAGGCAATCTCGAGCGTGCCGGCGGCATCGAGGATGAGCGCGTACTGGCCCCGCGCGGCCGCCGGCCCGTGGTTGGTGCTCGTGAAGCGAATCGGCACCGAGGCACCCACCGCCGCCGACACCGTCGTGCCGACCACACCATCCGACGACGCGACCGCCTGGATCGCCATGTCGCCCACCGGCGACACGCCGTCATCGACGAACAGGTAACCGTCGATGATGTTGTTCGGCTGGTACGGCTCGTCCGTCTCGGTGCCCGTCAGGAAGCAGCTCCACAGCACCTGCCCGGTGCGGATGCCCGGCGCGACGCGCACGGTGAACTCGACGACCCGTGTCTCGCCCGGCTGCATGAGCCCGGGCCACGTGCAGGTCAGCGGCGGCACGACAGCGCCCGTGATGGATACCCGGTTGCCGGATCCGGTGGCGGCGGATTGCCGGGCACCGTGCACGTCCCGCCCGCCCCGGGCGACGACGACACGAACACCGTGCCGGGCGGAATCATCCCCGTGATGAACGGATTGAGCGCGGCCGCCGGTCCGAGATTGCGCGTCACGAGGCGGATGGTGATGAGCCCGTTCGGCGGCGCCACACTCGGCAGCTCCTGCGTGATCTCGAGATCGACGCTGCCGGGCACGGGCGTGAGAATGGTCGCCGTGCCGCTGTTGTCGCTCGGGTCCGGATCCGGTTCGAGCGATCCGCTGATGGTCGCGGTGTTGACCGCCGTGCCCGCCGCCGTGACGCGGGCCGCGATCTGCAGGGTGACCGACTGCGTCGGCGCCACCGTGCCGATCGCCCACTGGCCCGTGCCTGGCGTGTAGACGCCCTGCGACGCCTGCGCGGCGGTGTAGAGCAGGCTGGACGGCAGCGTCTCGGTGACCACGACCCCCGACGCCGTGCCGGGGCCGTCGTTGGTCACGGTCACGAGGAACTCGGCCGTGCCGCCCACCGCCACGAACGAGCGCAGCGCCACCTTCGACAGGCGCAGGTTCGCGGGCACGACGGGCGGCGGCGGGCCGATGACGACCGAGGCCGAATCCTGGTCATTGAGCGGGTTCGGGTCGGTGATGCCGGTGCCGGAGACACGGGCGCGATTGACGAGCGTGCCCGGCGCGGCGGTCGTGCCGACCATCGTCAGCGTGGCCGAGGCGCCGGTGGCCAGCGGCCCCACGGTCCAGCGGCCGGTGGCCGGCACGTAGCTGCCGGCCGAGGGCGTCGCGCTCGAGAGGGCGTAGCCCGCCGGCACGGCGTCGTCGACGACCACGGCCGGCGCGTTCGCTGGCCCGTAGTTGGTGACGCGCACCGTGAAGGTGACCGGCGCGCCCACGGCGGGCGCCGCCGGCGACACCGACTTGGCCACGCCGATGTCCGCGTAGGGCGGACTGTTCACGACCGCCACAGCCGAGTCGTTCGCCGGATTGGCGTCGGGCTCGTTCTGGCCGGTGCGCACGGCGATGTTGGTGATCGGACCGGGCACCTGCACGGTGGCCGTGATTCCGAGCGTCACGGACTGCCCGACGGCCAGCGCACCGATGCTCCAGGCGCCCGTGACCGGGTCGTAACTTCCCTGCGACGGCGCCGACGACTGATAGAGCACACCCGCCGGGAGGCGATCGGTCACGACGATGCCGCTGGCCGGATTCGGCCCGTGGTTGGTGGCGGTGACCGTGTAGGTCACGCTGCCTCCCACCACCACCGCCGGCGGCGCCACCGTCTTGGTCACACCCACGTCGGTGAGCTGCACGATCGTCGTCGGCACCGACGACTGGTTGTTCGCCGGGTTGCTGTCGGGCGACGTGCTCGTGACCGTCGCGATGTTGGTGATCACCGTGCCATCCGGCACGTTACCGGCCGTGTAGGTGGCCGTGATGGTGCGCACGTCACCCACCGCCATCGTGCCGAGCGTGCATGGGAACGCGGTGGTGCAGGCGCCGGTGGCCGAGACGAACGTGAGCCCGGAGGGCGTCGGGTCGGCGAGCACGACGCCAGTCGCGACGGCCGGACCGTTATTGGTGACGGTGAGCGTGTAGACCACCGAGCCGCCGACGAGCACGGTGGGCGGTCCGCTCTTGACGACCGCCACGTCCGCATTCGCGGTCGCCACCGGTGTCACCGTGGAGCTGTCGTTGCCGCCGTTCGGATCGGGCTGATCGCTCGCCGTCCGCGTGGCGGTGTTCGGCAGCGGCCCGGCCTGATCGGCGCGCATCGTGAGCGTGAGCGTGGCACTGCCGCCGCCCGCCGCGAGCGCCGGGATCGTCCAGAGCGCCGTGCCGGGCGTATACGTGCCGGTCGACGTCACGTGCGACAGATAGGTCACGCCCACGGGCAGCGACTCGGTGATGACGACGTTCGTCACGTTCGAGGGCCCGAGATTGGTGACCGTGATGAGGTAGTCGAAGTTCGTGCCGACCCCCGGCGCCATGGTGCTCGCCGTCTTCACGACCTCGACATCGCCGGCAAAGGCCAGCGGCGTCGAGGTGCTCGCCGTGTTGTTGCCGCTGAGGTCACCGGCGGTGGTCGTGCTCACCGTGGCGACGTTCACGATGGGGTCGGGCGCCGTATAGCCCGCCGGCACCTGGAAGGTGACGGTGATGACGCGCACCTCGGCCGGCTGCAGCGTGCCGAGCAGGCACGGGAACGCGGTGGTGCAGGCGCCGCTCGTCGACACGAACGTGAGACCGCTCGGCGCCGGGTCGTTCACCGTGACGTTGTCGGCCACCGACGGGCCGTCGTTCGTGATGGTGAGCGTGTAGACGACGGTGCTGCCGGGCGTGGCCGTGGACGGCCCGCTCTTGGCAATCCGCACGTCCGCGCGCTGGACGAGCGTGGTGTCTTCCGGTTCCGTGTTGTTCGAGGGCACCGGATCGGTTTCCGTCGCGCTGACCGTGACCGTGTTGGTGAGCAGACCGGGTGTCGGCGGCGTCGTGAGCGTCACCCCCACGGCCGTCGAGGCGCCGGGCGCGAGCGTGCCCACGGTGCAGGTGAGCACACCCGCCGCGGCCGTGCAGCCGGCCGAGCCGGTCAGGAACGTGGTGCCGGCCGGCAGCGTGTCGGTCACGGTGACGTTGGTCGCCGTCGCCGGGCCGTTGTTCGTGATGGCGAAGCTGTAGCTGACGGGCGCCCCGGCCACCTGTGGATCCGGCGCGTCGGTCTTCACGATGCGGACGTCGGCAGTGCCGGGGCCGACGACGAGGGTCGGCTCGGTGTCGGTGTTGTTCGCCGGATCCGGATCCGGCGTCGTCGACGACACCGTGACCGTGTTGCTGAGCGTGGTGCCCGCGGCCGTGCCGGCCGCGAGACGCACGCGCAGGTCGAACGTGGCCGAGGCGCCGGCGGCGAGTGTGGCCACGGTGCACGACACGGTGCCCGTTGCGCCAGTGGCCGGCGCCGTGCAGGTCCAGCCGGCGGCGGGCGTGAGGCTCTCGAACACCGTGCCCACGGGCACGACGTCGCTCAGCTGCACGTTCGCCGCGGCGGCGGGGCCGCGGTTCTCGACGGCGATCGTGTAGGCCACGAGGCCGTTCACGAGCACCGGATCGGGCGTGTCGATCTTGGTCACCCGCAGGTCGGCGTCGGTCGCGTTGCCGATCGTCGTCGGCTCGGTGGCCGTGTTGTTCTGCGGCGCGGGATCCGGCTCGCTGCCGGTGACCGTCGCGACATTGGTGATGACGCCGGGCGTCGGGGCCGTGATCGTCACGACCACCGTCGCCTGCGCGCCCGAGGCGAGGCCGCCGAGCACACACGTCACCGTGGCCGTGCCCGTGCAGGCGGCGCCCTGACTCGGCACGGCCGAGACGAACGTGACGCCGGCGGGCAGCGTGTCGGTCACCGTGACGCCGGTGGCGGCGGCCGGCCCGTTGTTGCGGATGGTGAGCGTGTAGACGACGTTGCCGTTCACGGCCACCGGGTCCGCAGCATCGGTCTTGGTGATGGCGAGGTCGGCGCTCGTCGCCGCCGCCACGACCGTGGGCTCGATGTCGGTGTTGTTGGCCGGCACGAGATCCGGCGTGTCGGAGCGCACGGCCGCGGCGTTGGTGATGACCGCGCCGTCGAGCAGCGTCGGCGCCACCTGCACGGCCAGCGTCAGCGTGGTCGTGGCGCCCACCGCGAGTGTGGACACCGAGCAGGCGACATCGCCCGCGGCGCCGACGGCCGGCGTCGTGCAGCTCAGGCCAGGCGCCGTCAGCGAGGCGAACGCGGTGCCGGTGGGCAGCGGATCACGCACGACGACGTTCGCGGCCACGCTCGGGCCGTTGTTGCGCACGACCAGCGTGTAGGTGAGCGTCGTGCCGGGCACGACCGGATCGGGACTGTCGGTCTTCGTGACCTGCAGATCGGCCGTGGGCCGTTCGCCGAAGTTGTAGTCGATGGCGGTCGTGGGCCCGCCGAGCGGGATGTCGATCGCCGAGATGACGTCGTTGCCCACCGTGCCGCCTTCGCTGCCAGCCGCATCGAGACCATCGGCATACGCCGCAGGCTGCGTCTCCCGCACGACGTAGGTGCCGGGACGCAGGCCAGTGAAGGCATACGTGCCGTCGGGCAGCGTCACGGTGGTGCGCGTGACCGGATTGTTCAGGTGGTCAGTGCCCGTGAGCGTGATGATGACGCCGGCAATCGGCAGTTCACCAACGGTGTAGACGCCATCGTTGTTGGCGTCTTCGTAGACGCGGCCCGAGAGCGTGTTGCTGTTGAGGGTCACGGTCGCCGGGTCGTTCGCCGTGTAGGTGTTCGCGGCGCCGCCGACCGCCGCCGGATTGCCGGAGCGCTCAGCGCCGAACGTGTTGAACGGCGACTGCGACGCACTCACCGCGGTCGGCAGGCTGGTCCAGGTCGTGGTCGCGGTGTTGGTCGTGACCGTGCCCGGCGCGATGCTCGGGTCGAGCGTGCCGGTGACCGTGATGGTCGAGGTCGAGCCGAGCGGGAACGACGTCCACGTGCCGGTGATGGTGCCGGCGGTCAGCACGAGCGAGGCCGGCGCGACACCGGCGGTGTTCGTCGGACCGGACGTCACGTTGAACCCGGCGGGGATCGGATCCGACAGCACCACGTCGAATGCGCCGGCATTGCTCGTGCCGGCGTGGGTCACGACCATGGTGAAGGTCACCGTGTCGTTGGCGTCACCCGTCACCGGGGCCGCCGTCTTCGTCACGCTCAGCGTGGGTTCGACGATCGTGACATTCGGCGCCGAGGCGTTGACCGTGATGGCATTGGCCGTCCACGCGACGTTGTTGTTGCGCGCCTGGCCGCGCACGTTGGCGGCGGTGTTCAGCACGACGGCGCGATAGGTCAGCGTGAGCGTCTCGGCGACGCCACTGTTCGTGTCGGTATTGGTGACGGTGCCGAACGAGAAGGTGACGCGGCTGCCGGCCGTCTCGGCCGTGGCTCCGGGGTTCGACAGCGCCGGATTCGCGAGCACCGTCGCGAAGCCGCCGGCGATGCTCGTCGTCACCGCGGCCGGGTTACTGACGACGAGGCTGTCGAAGCCGACGAAGGCGAGGCCGGGATCGAGCGTGTCCTGGAGGGACACGCCACTCGAGATCGCCTCGGGCACCGAGACGGTCACGGTGTAGGTGAGGATCTCGCCCACCGCAACTTCCGGGTCTGTCGTGTGTGCCTGATTGGTCGAGACGAGCGCCTTGGTGACGTTCGCGCTGCTGACCGTGACCGTCGCCACGCCCTGCGCGCTGTAATCGTTCTCGGCGCCACCGGGATTCGCCGGGTTGCCGGTGCGCTCGACCGCGAGTGTGTTGAACGTGGACTGCGTGGTGGTGACGTCGCCCGGCAGGCTCGTGTAGGTGACGGGCGCGGTGTTCGTCAGCACGGTGCCGGAGCCGAGGCCGGTGTCGATGGTGGCCGCGATCTGGAAGGTGGCCGTGCTGCCGAGCGCGAACGTGTCCCACGTGGCAGCCAGGCTGCCCGCGGTCGAGAGCGTCGTGGCGGCCAGCCCGCCCGTCTGGGACGCGCTCACGAAGGTGAGCCCCGACGGCAGGACATCGGTGAGCGCCACGTTGAAGGCCGTCGTGTTGCTCGTGCCGGTGTGCGACAGGGTCACGGTGAACGTGACCGCGTCGCCGGCATCGCCGCCGGTCGGCACGGCGGTCTTGACGACCTGCAGGGTCGGCTCGAGGAGCGTGACATTCGGCGCGCTGGCCGTGGCGGTGCCGCCGGTGAAGGCGAGCGAGACAGCGTTGTTCCGCAGGCTGCCACGGTTGTTGCCGTTGGCGTTGAGGACCGCCACCGTGTAGTCGAGCGTGATGGTCTCGTCGGTCGCGTTGTCGGTATCGGTGTTGGTGAGCTCACCGAAGGTGAGCACGATGCGCCGCCCCTGGTTGGCCGCCACGGCGCTGCCGACCGGTTCGGCGGTGATCGTGGGCGCGGCGAGCACGCCGGCGAACGTGCCGGCGGACGCGGTGAGGGCCGGCGACGCCGTGATGGCATCGAGACTCACGAGCGCCAGGCCCGCGTCGAGCACATCCGTGAGCACGGCCGCCGGCGTCGTGCCTTCGGGCACGCGCAGCGTCACGCGGTACGACACGAGCTCGCCGATGGCGACGTTGTTGCCGGTGGTGTGCGCCTGATTCGTCGTGATGATCGTCTTGGTCATCGACGGCGCCCGCGTGGCGACCGCGGCCGTGTCGGTGCGATCCACGGTGGTGAAGTCGGGGCCGCCCTCGGTGCCGGCGAAGTTGGCGAGCGTCGCCGTGTTCGTGAGGGTCTGGTTGACCGCGACCGCCGCGTCGAGCACGAGGTCGAAGGTGATGATCGCGAGATTGGTGCCCGCGGTGGGACTGAATGCGGTGAGCGCCCCCTGCGAGGCGCCGGGATCGTTCAGCCGCAGGCCGTTCGGGCCGAAGAGCCCGCCGCCGAGGTCGGTGAACGCGAGCGCCGCGCCGGTGCCGTCGGTGACGCTCAGGTTGAGACCCGTGCCGGGCACCGAGAACCCGGCCGGCAGGGTGTCGCGGACGGTGACGTCGAAGGCGCCGTCGGGGCCGCTGCCGGTGTTCTCGAGCACAATCGCGAACGTGACGACGTCACCGGCATCGAGCGCCGAGACGTTGCTGTTGATCGGCGTTGCCGCGAGCCCGTTCGACGTGATCGTGGCCGACCCGCGATAGCCGGCCGAGCCCGGCGCGCTGAACGACACGGGCCCGACGGTGACAGGCGCGTAGACGTCGGCCGGGTTGCTGCTCGTGACGACGCCCTTCGTGACCCGCACGTCGGGTTCGTTCAGTTCGATCTGCACGATGGCGTCGACGATGGTCGCGCCGGCATTGGTCGTGCCCTCCTCGACCCGGGCCTGGTTCGTCAGGAACAGCCCGTCGGCGAACGGCGCGTTCGAGGCCGTGACCGTGAACAGGATGTCGATGGTGGTCGGGGTGTTGGTGGGGTCGTCGAAGGCGCCGTAGACGAAGCGCACGCTGTTGCCGGCCGGATCGACGGTAATCGACGGCACCGACGCCGACAGCGCGTAGAACGTGTCGGCCGGACCGAACTTGGCGGCGCCGGCGGGCGGCACGGCCGCGCTCACCGTGGCCGAGAAGGGCCCGGTGACTTCGCTCGCCAGCAGCACGGGCAGCGGCAGGAAGTCGGTGATCGTGACCGGCTCGAGGTCGCTCGACGGCAGCGTGTAGCGCAGGCGGTAGGTGACGGTGTCACCCGGGCCGAGCCGCGGCGCGCCGAAGCTCGTGTTGCCGTTGATCGCGTAGATCGTCTTCGTGAGCGTGCCCGACAGAATCTGCACGCTGGCACCGCTCGTGTCGGCTTCGTTCGCGCCGGTCACCGTCGTGGCGTTCGCGACGCTCACGAGATCCGCCAGGGCCGTCACGGTGTTGCTGAGCACGTCGCCATGGTCGACCGAGGCGTCACCCGACGGGAACGTGTCGCTGAAGCTGTCCTGGATGATGGCGCGATACACCACGGTGACGGTGGTGGCGCCGCCGTTGAACACGGCGCAGTCGGGGGCGGGACCGCCCGTGCCAGCGGCCGGCACGCAGCCGCCGATGAGCCGCGCGTCGAGGCCGCGCAGCACCTGCTCGGCGCCAATCTGGAACGTCGCCGTGGTCTGCCCGGTGGTACCCGTGGCCACGACGAACGAGACGTTCGCGGCATTCATCGGCGCCGTCGCCGAGGCGCCGCCGCTGTGTTCGGCGATGGTGAGCGTGGGCGCGAAGCCGGCATCGCGCCGCTGGCCGTCCGACAGGATGTCGGTCAGCACGAGGTTCTGCATCGCGAAGTAATCCGAGACCTGAATCGCGAGCGTGTACTCGAGCGTGTCGCCCGGCGTGGGCCCGGCGCCGCCGGTGTCGATGGCCACGGCGACGCTCTTCTGGATGGCGATCGACTTCGGCGTGAGCGTGTGGTCGTTCGCGGTCACGTCGCTCACGACCGCCGTGGGACCGTCGCGGCCGTCGATGGGCGTCCAGTTGCCCTGCGACCGCGCGTCGTTGACACTCGTCGCGTCGTCGCCGGTCGTGGCGTTCAGCACCGGCGCACTCGCCGCATCGACGCGGGGGACGTAGTAGCTGAAGATGAGCGACGCATCCTGCGTGCCGGCCGTGCCGGTAACCGAGGCGAAACGCCGCGTGAGCGTGCCGCCGGGCGTCGTCGTGGAGGGCGTTGCCACGGCCGTGGCCGGGGCCGCGGCGTTGTTGATGAGCGTGCTCACGACGGCGAGGAACTGCAGATTCGCCGGCAGCACATCGATGAGATCAACCGCGGAGACCGTCTGGCCGGCGGCGATATCGACATCGATCCGGTACTGCCGGGGGAAGTTCGGCCCGGTCGCGGTTTCGTCCTCCGGCCCGATGTAGGTCTTCGTGAGCCGCCAGATGGTCGGCGTGACGGGCTGATCCGCGGTGAACGCGCCGAGCAGCGACGGGTCGGCCGGCGGGTTGTCGAGCGGGTCGGCCCCGTAGCGGAACCCGCCGCGGGCGCGGATGTTGAGCGCGACATTGGCGTCGGCCAGCGTGCTGAGCGTGGTGGTGACCTGAACCGCCGCGGCTGGCTGCGTGGGCGTGAAGCTGCCGAACGGCAGCTGCAGCACCACGTACTGGTTGCCGGGTGTGCCGCCGCCGACGACCACAGGCGCGCCGCCCGCCGTCCGCGCGTACGGATGGGTGATGTTGCCCGAGGCATCCACCGTGAGCACGGTGGCCACGACCGGAGCGCCGAGATAGGTCGCGGAGACGAACGAGATGCCGTCGTCGGTGGCCGCCCCGGCGCCGTCGGCGCCGATGGTGGGCAGCACGAGGTCGATGAACGGCCCGTAGCCGGTGCCCGTGCCGGTGTTGTCGAAGGTCACCGGGATGACGAGCGACTCGCCGATGAGCGGTGCGGCCGGCGCGGCCACGGTGGCCGTCGCCAATGGCTGAGCTGCTACCCGTGCCGGAAGGGCCGCCGTGACGGCCAGAGTGACGAGAAAGCTTAAGGAAACGGCGCGGAATCTGGGATGGGACATGACGGCCTGGCCGGTTAGGACCCGGTGGGCGCGTGCAAAGTCACGTCCCACCCCCCTCCGTACCAAGCCGTCGTATCGGCCGAATCCCGTATTCAGTTCAGTGTTCGTCCTGCCTGGCGCATCAGAACGCCGGCCCGAGCAGCACGGCGTTCATGAAGAACAGCATGGTCGCTTCGGTGTAGGCGCGGTAGTTGGCGTCTTCCGCGAACGCGATCACGTGGCCCTGCCCCATCGGCTGATGCATCAGATAGGCCTTGCGCACGAGCAGGTCCTGCCCTTCCGGCCAGATGAGGCCGGAGGCCACGAGCTGTTCCTTCGCCGCGTAGTAGACGACGTTGCGGCCGGCGTTCAGCTTGATGGGCGCGAACACGCGCGAGCCTTCGATGACGACCTGCGTCTCGCCGTCGTGCCCCGCGCTCAGCCAGTGGTCCGTATCCACCGTGGCCCGCAGCAGCGCGCCTGGCTGCGCGTCCGGACGCTCGCGATCGGGCTGGATCGCCTTGTCGAAGTCGGCGGTGGCGGCGGCGCCCGCCGGCGTCGCGTTGTTCCCCGCGGGCGGCACGTCGGGTTTGCCGTCCTTGAGCAGCGCGTTGGTCTCGAGCAGGCCGGCGCCGCTCGTGGCCGCCCAGCGTGTCGCGTCGGCCAGCGTGACGAGCGTGCCGCCGAGGCGAATCCAGTCCTTGAGACGCGCCAGCACGGCGCCGCTGATGTGGTCCGCGAAATTGCCCGACGGCAGCACCACCACGTCGTAGTCGGCGAAGTTCACGCGTCCGAGCGAGGCGGTGCGCACGGCGGTGGTCTTCTGGCCGTAGCGGCGTTCGAGCACGTAGCGCGTCCAGCCGGCCGAGAGCGTGCCCGTGGGCTGGTCCCACGCGAGCAGCACGCGCGGCGGCTTCACGAAGGCTACGTCATTGCTGCCGAGGGACGTGCCGTTGTCCACGTAGGTCGTGTCGATGGGCACGACCTCGGCGCCGTGCTTCGTCGCGAGCGCCGTCATGCGCGCCTGCAGATCGGCGGGGTTTCCCGCCGTGCGGATGAAGGCCGTGCCGATCGGGTAGGCGCGGCCGGCGAGCGTGAAGGCGCCGCCGACGTTGTGCACGCGCAGGCCCTGCGCCACCGCGTCCACGGTGAGTGCGGCGGCAGCCGAGCCCCACGGCACCAGATACCCGACGGCGCCCGCGGCCACCGCGCGGGCCGGCGGCGCGGCGTCGAAGGCGGCCGGCACCGGCGAGGACTTCGCGCTGATGGCCGCGGCGCTCGTCACGACCTCCACGTCGTACATGAGCGGCAGGCTCCAGGCCGTGATGTCGTAGATCTGATCGGGCTGACGCCGCTTGCGGCGTTCTTCC
>JALHON010000041.1 GCA_022842985.1 Acidobacteriota bacterium
GTGGCCAGGGCTGCGCGCCGGAGGCAAAAGAGGGAAGCACGGATGCGGGATCCACGGGATAGCAGGGAAGCCCCCCTCTTGTAGCACAGCCCGTGACGCCGGGGCACGCCTTCCGCGCGGGGAGACAGCCCCTGAACAAACAAGACAACGCTAGACACCGTCGTCGCGTCGCGGTCCGTATAATCGCCGCAGCTCACTCGCCATTGGAGTGGGGATCGCCGCCTGCGCCGGCGCGAGTCCCAAGAGCACGTCGAGGGCACTCGCATGAGCACTGCCGGTTCGCTTCCGGAGTCACACGCGCGCAGGAACTTCCTGTCGCGCTTCGTCATCGCCGTGCAGGCGGCGATTGGCGGCGCGGTCACCTACGTCGTCGGCGGCGCCGCCCTGGCGCCGAGCTTCTCCGCGCATTCGCGCACCTGGCAGCGCGCGGCGTCGGTCAACGATCTGGCCGACGGCGTGCCGACGCCGGTCACGCTGCGGCTCATCCGGCAGGATGGCTACCGCCAGGTCGTCGACCGCCGCGTGGTCTACATCCAGCGTGACGGCGCCGGCGTCCGCGTGCTGGACTCGACCTGCACGCACCTTGGCTGCCGCACCCGCTACGACGACGCGTCGAAGCACTTCGTCTGCCCGTGCCATGGCGGGGTCTACGACGCGGATGGGTCCGTGCTCGACGGTCCGCCACCGGCCCCCCTGCGCCGCATCGACGCGCGTATCGACGGCAATGATGTCGTCGTCCAGGTCTGAGGGCGCGACGATGTGGACCGCGATCCTCGACTGGCTCGACTCACGTACCGGCATCCGCGCGCTGCGGGCGCACGCCCTCGACGAACCGCTGCCGCCCGGCACCGGCTGGCTCTTCACGACCGGCAGCGTCGTGGCGCTGCTCATCGGCTGCCAGGTGCTCACCGGCATCGGCCTGTCGATGTATTACGTGCCGTCGCCGGCGCTCGCCTACGACAGCCTGCGGTATCTCATGAGCCAGGTGCCGCTCGGCGCGCTCATGCGCGGGCTGCACTTCTGGGGCGCCAGCTTCATCGTGGTGGCGGCCGTCGTGCATCTGCTGCGCGTCTTCCTCACCGGCTCCTACAAGGCGCCGCGCGAGGTGACGTGGATGACCGGGCTCGTGCTGCTCCTCGTGATCCTCGGGTTCTCGCTGAGCGGCTACCTGCTGCCCTGGGACCAGAAAGCCTACTGGGCCACGACCGTGACGATCAGCGTGGCCGAGAGCTCGCCGGTCGTTGGCGGGTTCCTCGCGAACGTGCTGCGCGGCGGTGACGAACTCGGCGCGCTCACGCTCGGCCGCTGGTACGCGGCGCACGTGTTCCTGCTGCCGGCCGCGCTCCTCGTGTTCCTCGTCGCGCACATCGCGCTCATGCGGAAGCACGGCATCTCCGGGCCGATCTCGCCGCAGGCCGGGGCGCCGGTGCCGTTCTACCCGTGGCACGTCGCGAAGGACACGCTGATGATGGCGGCCGTGTTCGCCGCGCTCTTCACCGCGGCGCTCATGCTGCCGGCGCATCTTGACGAGATCGCCAATCCGGCCGACGCCAACTACATCCCGCGGCCCGAGTGGTACTTCCTGTCGCTGTTCCAGCTGCTCAAGTACTTCCCCGGGCCGCTCGAAGTCGTGGCCACGCAGGTCGTGCCGGGCGTCATCGTCGGCGGGATGTTCGCCCTGCCGTTCCTGGACCGCGGGCCGAACCGGCATCCGCTCGCGCCGTCGCGTCGCGTCTTTACCCTGGTGTTCGGCGCGGTCGGCGCCGGCATCGTCGCCCTGACGGTGATGGGGCTGCGCGATGCGCCGGTGCGCTTCGACCCGAACGTGTGGGGACCGCAGTCGGTGGCCGGCTATCTGACGGCGGAGGATGGCGAGAATCCGTGCGCCCGTTGTCACGTGGACGGCGGTCCGGCCTCGCCGGTGCGCGTCACGCGCATCAGCCGCGACGAAGGCTGGCTGACGTTCCACATGAGCGATCCGGCGGCCATCGCGCCGGGCGCGAAGCCCGTGGACCCGGCCGCCGAACCGATGCTCGACGAAGACGCGACGCGGGCGGTGCTGGCGTACCTGCGGCGCCTGCGGGCCGGGGCCACACCGCCCGAGGTGCCGGCGGCCTCGGCGCGCGTGGTGAAGACGCTCGGGACGCGCTGCGTCGCCTGCCATCTCATCGACGGTGACGGCGGCGACACCGGGCCGGACCTCACGCACATCGGTGCCCGCCGCGATGCCGAGGCGATCCGGCGGATCGTGACCGACCCGAACGACGAGTACGGCGACTCGATGATGCCGGTCTACGGTCCGCGTCTCGGTGCGGACGTCATCGCCGGCATCGGCGACTACCTGGCGGCGCGGAAGTAGCGGTCGCGCTGCGATCAGGGCGCGGGCGGCGCCGCCGACTTCGGCGACGCCTCGCCCTGGTGGCAGGTGTAACAGGTGACGCGTCCGAGCGTGGACTCGCCCTCGGCCGGGACGTAGGCGGGGAAGTACTTCTTGTTGAGGGCCCGCGTCATCTCGATCATGCGGCGGGCGATTGCCTTCTTCGGGTTGTCTTCGCTCGCGAAGTTGCCGCGCGTATGGCAGCCGCCGCAGTTCATGCCGACGCCCTGCACGAAGTGCCGCATCTCGGTTTCGAACTGCGGCACCGTGAGGCCCTTGAGCACCGTGATGGTGGCGCTCTCGGCGATGGCCGGCTGCATTGGTGCCGACTGCGCCGCCACGAAAGCCGGCACGGCAAGGGCCAGCGCCGCGGCCGTGGCCGCCGCGCGCAGACGAATCTGATTCATGCTCACCATGCCATGACTCCCGGTCCCGCGCCCTGCTTCGGCACCTGCGCGCCCTGGTGGCACGTGTAGCAGGTGACCCGCCCCAGTTTCGACTGGCCCTCGGCCGGTGTGTGGCTCGGGAAGCTCTCGGCATTGAGGGCCATCGTGAGTTCCAGCATCCGGCGGGCCGTGTGTTTCGGCCGCTTCTCATCGCTCGCGAAGTTGCCCTGCACGTGGCAGTAGTCGCACTTCACGCCGAGCGCCTCGGTCATGAGGCGCATCTCGGCGCGCACCTCGTCGCCGTTCCAGCCCTTGAGGGTCTTGATGTTCTCGAGCGGGCGCGGGCGCCGCGGCGGCTGGGCGCCGGCCGGCGGCGCCAGCAACAGGACGACAGTGGCCGCGGCCGCAAGGATCAGGGCGCCGGCCGTCAGTGGTTCACGCGTCATCACTTCGTCTCTCCGAAAATCACTTCCGCGTCGGCCTTGACGCGCGCCGGCTGCGGCGCGTTGTACCCCGCGTACGCGGCCGGTGTTTTCCAGGTGGCCACCACGTCGTCGACCGAGCGCCCGGCACGCTTGGCGGCCTGCACCGTGCTCACGAACTCGCGGATGAAGGACGCGTACGTCTTCACGTCCGCCGGCGTCATGGTGACGGCGTTGTGGCCGTTGATGATGGTCGTCACGCCGGGCACCGCCGCCGCTTTCGTGAGCGTGTCGGCGAAGGCCACGCCGCTGCCGCCGTTGTTGATGTCCATGATCGGCAGATCGCGCGTCGGGAAGGTGTCGCCCACGTGCATCACGCCGAGCGCCGGGAAGACGACGTAGGTGTCGCCGCCGGTGTGGGCGCGGCCGAAGTGGTGCAGGTCGATGCGGTCGGCGCCGCTGTTGATCGTGAGCGTGTCACGGAAGGTGCGGCTCGCCATGCCGCGGCCGCCGTTGGCCGTGAAGATGTTCGGCTGCGGGCCGCTCTGCAGCGCGTACACGGGATTCGCCTCCTGCATGTAGCGCTTCGTGTTCTCGTGCGCGACGACCTCGACCGAGGCCGGGAACTCGACCTGGCCGTTCGTGTGGTCGTAGTGCGCGTGCGTGTTGATGACCATCGTGACCGGCTTGTCGGTCACGGTGCGGACGGCGTCGAGCAGCGGCTGGCCCCAGCCCGGCAGCTTCGTGTCGACGAGCACCGCGCCCTTCGCCGTGAGGAAGAGCGCGGTGTTGCCGCCGCCGCCCTTGAGCACGTAGAGCGTGTCGCGCACCTTGTCGACCGTCACTACTTTCGGGGCCGCCGGCGCCTGCGCCGCGGCCACTGCCATCGAGCCGAGTCCGGCGGCCGCCACCGCCGCCAGGATCCACACGCGCGTCGTCATCGAACCTCCAGGCGCCGCCACGGCAGCGCGATGCGGCATTCTACGCGGGCAGTCCGTTCTTCGCCACCGCCCGCATGGCCTCGACGAACGTGTCGATTTCCTCGAGTGGCGTGTAGATGTTCGGCGTGACGCGCAGCGCGCGGTACGACAGCTTCGCGTCGTCGGGATTGTCGTGGCCGATCGCCGTGATGACGATGCGGTACTTGTCCCACAGGTGCGTGACGAGCTTGTTCGTATCCACGCCGTCGATCGACACGACCGCGAGGCCCCACGTCTGGCCTTCGGCCAGATTCGAATGGATGCGGATCTTCGGCTCGTTCTTGAGCGCGTTGGCCCAGCGCAGCGTGAGGTAGCGCAGCCGCGCCGCTTTGCGTTCGATGCCGATGGCCTGATGGAAGGCGAGGGCCTCGTTGATGGCGGCTTTCGGGCCCACCGGGTGCGTGCCGATCTCCTCGAACTTGCGGATGTCGGTGTCGCGCGTGGCCGGCGCCGCCTGCAGCGGCCAGGTCGAGGCGATGCGATCCTTCCGCACGTAGAGCATGCCGGTGCCCATCGGCGCGAGCAGCCACTTGTGCAGCGACACGCCGTAGTAATCCATGCCGAGATCGCGCAGCTTGAAGGGGAAATGGCCGAGGGCGTGCGCGCCGTCCACGATCGAGATGATGCCGCGCGAGCGGCAGAGCTCGCTCAGTTCCTTGACCGGGAAGAGCTGCCCCGACTGATTGGTGATGTGGCAGAAGTGCATCACCTTGGTCTGCGGCACGATGGCGCGGGCGAGCCGCCCGAAGAGATCTTCGCCATTCGTGGGCACGGGAAAGTCGATGCGCGTCAGCTTGATCTTGTCGCGGCGCACGCGCTGATCCCATGTCGTCAGCATGCGGCCGTAGTCCTGCTCGGTCGTCAGCACTTCGTCGCCCGGGCGGAGGTCGATGCCGTTCTGCGCGATCTGCAGCGATTCACTGGAATTCCTGGTGATCGCGATTTCCTCGGGGTCGGCGCCGAACTCCTGCGCCAGGCGGCGCCGGGTCGTCTCGACGTTCCGCTCGGTCATGCCGCGGTGATAGACGGGCGCCTGGTTCGCCCAGTCGTCGTAGCGCTTGCAGGCCTCGTGCACGACGGTGGGCGCCGGACTCGAGTTGCCGTTGTTCAGGTTGATGATCGTGCGGTCGAGGGTGAAGGCGAACTGGATCTCGCGCCAGTAGTCTTCGTCGGCCGCGATCTGCGCCGGCGTGCGGCCGCCGGCCGCGGCCTGCGCGGTGAGCGCCGCGACCTCGTCGATCCCGTAGCGGGCGGTGGCGAAGGCGGCGCCGGCGGCGCCGCCGGTCAGACGGAGAAAGGATCGACGGCTGCGCATGGGAAAAGCCTCCAGGCGGGGAAGTGTAGGGGCAGGGGGAGGCCCGCGCAACCGCGGCCGCCGTGCCAACCCGGGTCGCCGTGTATCTTCGTGTGAAATGCTGTGCAGTCCACCCAATCCGAGGTATGCTTGGCAGCTGCCTCGCGGGACACCGCGCAGGCGGTGCCGGAGACGGAATCTTCACGGGTTCGCTCCGGGGACTTGCAAAGCCAGTGAGACTCTGTGCTATGCTCGTCAGGTTCTCGTGGTCCTAGGACACCCTATCTAGGACCGTCCGCTCCTCGTAGCGTCGACATTTCCCCGGTTTGCGGGGGCGACCACGATCGGAGCACCGTGACGCCGTCAGTCGCGCGCCGAGTCACCCTCGGAGCGTGGTGCGTCCGCCGGTGCCGCAGATTCGACAGTCAAGGGTAGTTGCGCGTCAGGTGCCAAGCCGCGAGGCTTTCAGGCCTGAGGCCACACGATCGCCGCCGGCGTATGGGCGGTGCTTGTCGTGTCAGCAGTTTTGAAGATCTCGCCCGCCGTCACCGGCCGGGCGATGTGATGGCGTGAGCCGTCGCAGGGCAGCGCGGGCCTGACGAATGCCGCGCGAGTGGAGAGATCGTGCCGACGATCAGCCAATTGGTTCGCAAGGGCCGCGACGCGGTGAAGTGGAAGACGAAGAGCCCGGCGCTGCAGGAAAGCCCGCAGAAGCGCGGCGTGTGCGTGCGTGTGTTCACGCAGACCCCGAAGAAGCCGAACTCGGCCCTCCGCAAGGTGGCCCGTGTCCGCCTCACCAACAAGATCGAAGTGACCACCTACATTCCGGGTGTCGGTCACAACCTGCAGGAGCACTCGCTGGTGCTCATCCGCGGCGGCCGTGTGAAGGACCTCCCGGGCGTGCGCTATCACGTGGTGCGCGGCACCCTCGACGCGGTCGGCGTTGCGGGCCGCAAGCAGGGCCGGTCGAAGTACGGCGCCAAGCGCCCGAAGCAGTAGGAACGACGTTATGCCACGCAGACGAATTGTAGCGAAGCGCGAGCTCCCCGCCGATGGCGTGTATGGCAGCCAGCTGGTCACGAAGTTCATCAACTGCATGATGAGCGACGGCAAGCAGTCGACGGCGATGAGCATCGTCTACGGCAGCCTGGAGATCATCAAGGAGAAGTCGGGCGACGACCCGGTCAAGATCTTCAAGAAGGCCCTCGACAACGTGAAGCCCTCGCTCGAGGTCAAGTCGCGGCGCGTCGGCGGCTCGAACTACCAGGTGCCGATCGAGGTCAACCCGAACCGCCGCCTGTCGCTCAGCATCCGCTGGCTGGTCGGCTACGCGCGTTCGCGTGGCGATGGCAAGACGATGAAGGAAAAGCTGGCCAACGAGCTCCTCGATGCGGCCAACCTGCGCGGTGGCGCCGTCAAGAAGCGCGAAGACGTGCACCGCATGGCCGAGGCCAACAAGGCCTTCGCACACTACCGCTGGTAAGGGCGTCTCAGATCCATGGCTAGGCAAGCACCACTCAACCGGACGCGCAACATCGGCATCATGGCCCACATCGATGCCGGCAAGACCACCACGACCGAGCGCATCCTGTTCTATACGGGCATCACCTACAAGATCGGCGAGGTGCACGAAGGCACCGCGGTGATGGACTGGATGGAGCAGGAGCAGGAGCGGGGGATCACGATCACCTCCGCCGCCACGACGTGCTTCTGGCGCGATCACCGGATCAACATCATCGACACGCCCGGCCACGTCGACTTCACGGTCGAAGTGGAGCGCTCGCTGCGCGTCCTCGACGGCGCGGTGGCCGTGTTCGACGCCGTGTCGGGCGTCGAACCGCAGTCGGAAACGGTGTGGCGCCAGGCCGACCGCTACCGCGTGCCGCGCATCTGCTTCGTCAACAAGATGGACCGCATCGGCGCGGACTTCAAGGAGACGCTGTCGCAGATCGGCTCGAAGCTGCAGGGTAACGCCGTGGCCATCCAGCTGCCCATCGGCGCCGAAGACCGCTTCAAGGGTGTCATCGACCTCGTGCGCATGAAGGCGCTCGTCTACAAGGACGACACCATGGGCGCCGAGTACGAAATCCAGGACATCCCGGCCGACATGCTCGAGGAGGCCAAGGCCTACCACGAGACGCTCATCGAGAAGGCGAGCGAGGCCGACGACAAGCTGCTCGAGAAGTACCTGGGCGGCGAGGCCATCTCGGAAGCCGAGCTGAAGGCCGCGCTGCGCAAGCGCGCCATCGAATCGGTGCGCAAGGAACCGGCGCCGTTCGTGCTCGTCATCTGCGGCACGGCCTTCAAGAACAAGGGCGTGCAGCCCATGCTCGACGCCGTCGTCGACTACCTGCCGTCGCCGCTCGATATTCCTCCCGTCAGCGGCACCGACCCCGAGGCGAAGGAAGAGGGCAGCCTCATCGAGCGCTCGGCCGACGACAAGGAGCCGTTCGCGGCCCTGGCGTTCAAGATCATGACCGACCCGTTCGTCGGTCAGCTCACCTTCTTCCGTGTCTACTCGGGCACGCTCACGTCGGGCTCCTCGGTCATCAACTCGACCAAGGGCAAGACGGAGCGCATCGGCCGCCTGCTGAAGATGCACGCGAACAAGCGTGAGGAAATCAAGGAAGTCAACGCCGGCGACATCGCCGCCGCCGTCGGCCTGAAGTCGGTCACGACCGGCGACACGCTGTGCGACGAGAAGCAGCCCATCATCCTCGAGAAGATGGAGTTCCCGGAGCCGGTCATCTCGCTCGCCATCGAGCCGAAGACCAAGGCCGACCAGGAAAAGCTCGGCCAGGGCATGGCCAAGCTGATGGCCGAAGACCCGACCTTCCGCGTCAAGACCGACGAGCAGACCGGCCAGGTCGTCATCGCCGGCATGGGCGAGCTGCACCTCGAAATCATCGTCGACCGCCTCAAGCGCGAGTTCGGCGTGGAAGCGAGCGTCGGCAAGCCGCAGGTCGCCTACAAGGAAACGCTCACGAAGCCCGCCGAAGGGCGCGGCCTCTTCAAGCGCCAGACCGGCGGCCGCGGCCAGTTCGGCGACGCCTGCATCCGCCTGTTCCCGCTCGAGCCGGGCAGCGGCTACCAGTTCGAGAACATGACCGTCGGCGGCTCGATCCCCCGCGAGTTCATCAAGCCCGTCGACCAGGGCATCCAGGAAGCGCTCACGCGCGGCATCCTGGCCGGCTACCCGATCGACGACGTCCGCATCGAGCTCTTCGACGGTTCGTATCACGACGTCGACTCGTCGGAAATGGCCTTCAAGATCGCCGGCTCGCTGGCGTTCCAGGAAGCGGCCAAGAAGGCCGGCCCGGTGCTCATGGAACCCGTGATGCGCGTCGAGGTGGTCTGCCCGAAGGACAACCTCGGCGACGTGATGGGCGACCTGGCGAGCCGCCGTGGCCGCATCCAGTCGCAGGAAGACCGCGGCGGCACGCAGATCATCTCGGCCCGCGTGCCCCTGAGCGACATGTTCGGCTACGCGACCGACCTGCGGTCGCGCACGCAGGGACGCGCCACCTACTCGATGCACTTCGACCGCTACGAGCAGGCGCCGCGCAACGTGAGCGACGAAGTCATCGCGAGAGTGCAGGGCACGAAGTAGGCCCGGCACCCGAGACACGAGACCGACGAGGAATCAGCACATGGTTGGCGACAAGATTCGAATCCGCTTGAAGGCCTACGACGCGCGGCTGCTCGACCAGAGCACCGGCGAGATCGTGGACACGGCCAAGCGGACGGGTGCGCGGCTGGCGGGTCCGATTCCGCTGCCGACCGAGATCAACAAGTGGACGGTGCTCCGGTCGCCGCACGTCGACAAGAAGTCGCGCGAGCAGTTCGAAGTGCGGACGCACAAGCGGCTCATCGACATCTTCGAGCCGACGCCGCAGACGGTCGACGCGCTCATGAAGCTCGACCTGCCCGCGGGTGTGGACGTCGAGATCAAGGCGTTCGGCAAGGAACACGGAAAGTAGCAGCGGCTAGGTTCTAGCGGCTCACTGGCTAGACAGCAGCTGAGGAATCACGATGGTGAATGGAATCATCGGCAAGAAGATTGGAATGACGCAGCTCTTCCTCGAGGACGGCACGGTCGAACCGGCCACCGTGCTCCAGGCGGGTCCCTGCGTCGTCGTGCAGGCGAAGCTCGGCGAACGCGACGGCTACGAAGCCGTGCAGCTCGGGCTCGTCGGCGGCAAGTACAAGGCCAACAAGGCGATTGCCGGCCACCACAAGGCGGCCAACGTGCCGGCGACCCGCGTGCGGCGCGAAGTCAAGCGCGTCGCCGGCGGCGAGCAGCCGAAGCCTGGTGATTCGGTCGTCGTGGGCGCCCTGTTCAACCAGGGTGAGCGCGTGGACGTCATCGGCACGAGCAAGGGCCATGGCTTCCAGGGCGTCGTGAAGCGTCACCACTTCGGTGGCGGCGTCGCGACCCACGGCTCGATGTTCCACCGCGCGCCCGGTTCGATCGGCGCCTCGTCCTACCCGTCGCGTGTCGTCAAGGGCATGCGCATGGGCGGCCACATGGGCCAGGACCGGGTGACGGTGCGCAACCTCAAGGTGCTGCGGATCGACGCGGACAACAACCTGATGGTCGTGCGTGGCGCGGTGCCCGGGGCCAACGGCGGCTACGTGCTCATCCGCAAGGCCGTCGCGGCCAAGCCCGAGCCGCAGCCGCAGCTGCAGGAAAAGCCCAAGAAGGGCAAGAAGTAGGACGCCATGACCGTAGATGTCGTCAACGCAGAGAACAAGAAGGTGGGCTCGGTCGAGCTCAGCGACGCCGTGTTCGGCGGCCGCGTGAAGACCGACCTCATCCACGCCTCGGTGGTGCGGGCGAATGCCGCCGACCGTCGCGGCACCCACGCCACGAAGACGCGCGGCCTCGTCAGCGGCAGCGGCCGCAAGCCGTGGCGCCAGAAGGGCACCGGCCGCGCCCGCGTCGGCGAAACCCGCACGCCGCTGTGGCGCAAGGGCGGCACCGTGTTCGGGCCGCAGCCGCGCAGCTACGCGTTCACCGCGCCCAAGAAGGTCGAGCTCGGCGGCCTGCAGGCGGCGCTGGCGCAGAAGGCGCAGGACGGCGACCTCGTGATCGTCGACGCGCTCGCCGCGCCGGCCGTCAAGACCAAGGCGGCGGCCACCATGCTGAAGACCATCGGTGTCAACGGCAAGGCCCTGCTCGTGGACGTGCAGCTCGACGAGAACCTGGCGTTGTCGCTGCGCAACATCCCCGGCGTGAAGTTCCTTCAGAGCTCGCGCATTACCGCGCGCGACGTCATCGACACGACCAAGGTCGTGCTGACGCAGTCGGCGGTCGAGAAGCTGCAGTCGGCGCTCGGCGCCTAGGCGGGAGACACGGACATGAAGCTCACGGAAGTGATTCGGCGCCCGCTCGTCACGGAGAAGACCACCGTGATGAAGGAAGACGGCCGGACGCTGGTGTTCGAAGTGGCGCGGCAGGCCAACAAGCTCGACGTCAAGCGCGCGGTCGAGAAGCTGCTGGGCCCGAAGGTGGCGTCGGTGCGCACGTCGGTCGCGCACGGCAAGCAGAAGCGTCAGGGCCAGTTCGTCGGCCGGCGCTCCGATTGGAAGAAGGCCTACGTGGTGTTGCGCGAGGGCGAGAAGCTGCCCGAGTTCGCCGACAACGTCTAAGCGTCCACGAGCCTCAGGGATCCGAGAGAGACGGCCATGCCGATTCGCAAGTACAAGCCCACATCGCCGGGACGCCGGTTCCAGACCGTCCAGGTCTTCGACGAGATCACGACCGACTCGCCGCATCGACCCCTCACCGAGTCGCTCAAGCGCTCGGGCGGCCGCAACAGCACTGGTGAACTCACCAGCTGGTGGCGCGGCGGCGGTCACAAGCGCCTGTATCGCATCATCGACTTCAAGCGCGACAAGAAGAACATCCCCGGCAAGGTGTCGACCATCGAGTACGACCCGAACCGGTCGGCGCGCATCGCCCTCGTCACCTATGCCGACGGCGAGAAGCGCTACGTGCTGCAGCCGCTCGGCCTGAAGGTGGGCGACACCATCATCGCCTCCGACACGGCCGACATCCTGCCGGGCAACACGCTGCCGCTCGCCAACATCCCGCAGGGCACGCTCGTGCACAACGTCGAGCTGAAGCCCGGCCGCGGCGGCCAGCTGGCGCGCAGCGCCGGCGCCGCCATGCAGGTGGTGGCCAAGGAAGGCGACTACGTCTCGGTCAAGATGCCGTCCGGCGAAATCCGGAAGATCCTGCAGAACTGCCTGGCGACCATCGGGCAGGTCGGCAACCTCGACTTCGAGAACGTGTCGATCGGCAAGGCGGGCCGCAGCCGCTGGCTCGGCAAGAAGCCGCACGTGCGCGGCGTCGCGATGAACCCGGTCGACCATCCGCTCGGCGGCGGCGAAGGCCGCACCTCGGGCGGCCGTCACCCGGTGACGCCGTGGGGTGTGCCGACCAAGGGCTACAAGACCCGGTCGAACAAGAAGCTCAGCAACAAGTTCATCGTGCAGCGGCGGAAGAAGTAGGCGTTATGAGCAGATCGCTGAAGAAGGGCCCGTTCATCGACACCCACCTCCTCGAGAAGGTGGAAGCCATGAACCGCGCCGGCGAGAAGAAAGTGGTGAAGACCTGGTCGCGCCGTTCGACCGTGCTGCCCGAGATGGTGGGGCACACGCTCGCGGTGCACAACGGCCGGAAGTTCGTGCCGGTCTACATCACCGAGAACATGGTCGGCCACAAGCTCGGCGAGTTCTCGCCCACGCGCCAGTTCAAGGGGCACGCAGCCAAGGCCGAGAAGACGGCCTCGTCGGCTCCGGCCGGAGGGAAGAACTGACATGGTGCGCTCGCAGGCAACGGCGAAGTACGTGCGCTCGTCCGCCCAGAAGGCCGGACTCGTGTGCGACCTGATCCGCGGCAAGGACGTCAACCGCGCCCTCTCGACGCTGCAGTTCGCGAAGAAGACGGTGGCGCGCGATCTGGCGAAGGTGCTGCGGTCGGCGGTGGCCAACGCCCGGCAGGCGGAGGGTTTCGGCGGCGACGTCGAACGGCTCTTCGTGTCGGCGGCGTTCGCCAACCAGGGCCCGTCGCAGAAGCGCGTTCGTCCCGCTCCGATGGGACGCGCCTTCCGGGTCGTGAAGCGCACGACGCATCTGACGGTGGAAGTGACCGAGCGTCCGCAGAAGATCAAGGCGGTCGGCGACGGCGACACCAGGACCCCGGCGCGGAAAGCCCGCGTCAAGAAGCCCGCGACGACCGCGGCCGCCGAGTAGGACGAGGAGAACGCAGTGGGTCAGAAAGTTCACCCGTACGGGTTCCGGATCGGGTTCAACAAGACCTGGAAGTCGCGCTGGTTCGCCGGCAAGGAGTACGCGGACCTGCTTCACGAGGACCTCGCGCTCAAGGCGGACCTCAAGAAGCGGTTCCAGCACGCCGGTGTGTCGAAGATCGAGATCGAGCGCGCCGCGAACAAGCTGAAGATCGACGTGCACACCTCGCGCCCCGGCATCATCATCGGGCGCAAGGGCACCGAGGTCGACAAGCTGAAGCAGGAGATCCAGAAGCGCACCAAGCGCGAGGTCTTCATCAACATCCAGGAAATCCAGAAGCCCGAGCTCGACGCGCAGCTGGTGGCCGAATCGGTCGCCATGCAGCTCGAAAAGCGCGTGGCGTTCCGCCGGGCGATGCGCAAGGCCGTCGAGTCGGCGCTGCGCTTCGGCGCCCGCGGCATCAAGGTGCGCGTGTCGGGCCGGCTGAACGGCGCCGAGATTGCCCGCTCCGAGTGGTATCTCCACGGCCAGCTGCCGCTGCAGACGCTGCGCGCCGACGTTGATTTCGGCTTTCACGAAGCCCACACCACCTACGGCCAGATTGGCGTGAAGGTCTGGATGTACAAGGGCGAACGGCTCACCCCGCGCGTGGGCCGCGACGAAGAATACCGCGACCGTCCGCGTCGAGCGGCCGGCGCCCGGGGATAGCGAGACGACATCATGTTGATGCCGAAGAAGGTCAAGTACCGAAAGCAGCAGCGCGGCCGCATGTGCGGCAAGGCGTGGCGCGGTTCGGACGTGTCGTTCGGCGACTACGGGCTCAAGGCACTGGAGCCCTGCTGGATGACCGATCGGCAGATCGAAGCCGCCCGTGTCGCGATGACGCGGTTCATCAAGCGCGGCGGCAAGATCTGGGTGCGGGTGTTCCCCGACAAGCCGGTCACGAAGAAGCCGCTCGAAACCCGAATGGGTAAGGGCAAGGGCGCGCCGGAAGGCTGGGTGGCCGTCGTGCGGCCCGGCAAGATCCTGTTCGAGATGGAAGGTGTCAGCGAGACCGAGGCGCGCCGCGCCATGGAACTCGCCGCCGCGAAGCTTCCCATCCTGACCAAGTTCGCCGTCCGGTTCGGCGAGGAGAAGCAGCGATGAAGGCAACCGAACTGCGCGAGATCGATGCTGACGGTCTGCGCGCCAAGGTGACGGAGATCGAGGACGAGCTGTTCCGCCTCCGCATCCGCAAGGCAATGGGCCAGCTCGAGAAGCCGGTGGCCCTTCGCGACGCCCGCAAGAACCTGGCGCGCGTGAAGACCGTTCTCAGGGAAAAGGCGAAGTAGCCATGGCCGTGAAGATCGAAATGCAGGGTGTGGTGGTCAGCGACCGCATGCAGAAGAGCGTGGTCGTGGCCGTCAAGCGCCGTGTTCAGCACGGCGTCTACGGCAAGATTCAGAAGCGCACCACGAAGCTGATGGCGCACAACGAAAACGACGACGCGAAGATGGGCGACCTGGTCGCCATCTCCGAGTCCAAGCCGATGAGCCGCCGCAAGCGCTGGTCGGTCACGCGCGTGATCGAACGCGCCCCGAAGGTCTAGGAGGAGAGCCGCCATGATTCAGATGCGGACGATTCTCGACGTGGCCGACAACTCGGGCGCGCGCAAGCTCGCGGTGATCAATCCGATCGGCGGATCCACCGGACGGTATGCGCGCCTGGGCGACATCGTCACGGCGTCGGTGAAGGAAGCCACCCCCGAATCCAACGTGAAGAAGGGGAGCGTGGTGAAGGCCGTCATCGTGCGCGTGCGCAAGGAACAGCGCCGCAAGGATGGCAGCTACATCCGGTTCGACCGGAACGCCGCCGTGCTGGTGAACGCCGAGGGCGAGCCGGTGGGCACGCGCGTCTTCGGGCCGGTGGCGCGTGAACTGCGCGAGCGCCGGTTCATGAAGATCATCTCCCTCGCGCCCGAGGTGCTGTAGACCATGGCCAAGGTGCGGATCAAGAAGAACGACACGGTGCTCGTGCGGGCCGGCAAGGACCGCGGCAAGCGCGGCCGCGTCCTGCAGGTGCTGCCCGACAAGAGCCGGGTGGTGGTCGAGGGCGTCGGCATCATCAAGCGCCACACCCGTCCGAACCCCCAGAAGAACATCAAGGGCGGCATTCTCGAGCGCGAGTCGGCCATCCACGTCTCGAACGTGATGCTGGTCGACGCGGAGTCCAACCAGCCGGCGCGCATCGGCGTGCGGGTCGAGGCTGACGGCACCAAGGTGCGCGTCCGCCGCAAGCGGCAGGGGTAAGGCGACATGAGCACGAAGACGAACCGGCTGCGGGAACGGTACCTGAACGACGTGGTGCCGGCGCTGTCGAAGGAATTCGGCTACGGCAACATCATGGCCGTGCCCAAGATCGAGAAGGTCGTCGTCAACATGGGCCTCGGCGAAGCGACGCAGAACGCCAAGCTCATCGACGTGGCCGCCGACGAACTCGGCAAGATCACCGGGCAGAAGGCCTCGGTGCGCCGCGCCAAGAAGTCGATCGCGCAGTTCAAGGTGCGCGAAGGCCAGGCCATCGGCGCCATGGTCACGCTGCGCGGCGACCGGATGTACGACTTCCTGGACCGCCTCATCAGCATCTCGCTGCCGCGCGTGCGCGACTTCCGCGGCGTGTCGGCGCGGGGGTTCGACGGCCGCGGCAACTACACGCTGGGCCTGCGCGACCAGCTGATCTTCACTGAGATCGACTACCTGAAGGTGGACAAGGCGCGCGGCATGAACGTCTGCGTCGTGACCACCGCGAAGACGGACGAGGAAGCCCGCAAGCTGCTGCAGCTCCTGGGCATGCCCTTCCGCACGAACTAGGACCCGAGGACTCGAGCAATGGCGACGACTGCGAAGAAGGCTCGTGAGAAGAAGGCGCTGAAGTTCAAGGTGCGCCACCGCAACCGCTGCCGGCGGTGCGGGCGGCCGCGGGCCTACCTGCGGAAGTTCGCGCTCTGCAGACTGTGTTTCCGCGAGCACGCGCTGACGGGCGATGTCGCGGGCGTGACGAAGAGCAGCTGGTAGCTGGCGGGAGCCGGGGCGCGGGCGCCGGCACTCGGGAAGATTGACGAGAGCACGAAGAACATGACTGATCCGATTGCAGACATGCTGACCCGGGTACGGAACGCCGTGGCGTCAAGACACGCCCGCGTGGACATGCCCGCGTCGAAGTTGAAGGCCGAGATCGCCAAGATCCTGCAGGACGAGGGCTACATCGCGGGCTTCAAGCTCGTCGAGGACAAGCCCGTGCGGTCCGGCGGGGCGGCGCGCCCGATGATCCGGGTGCTGCTCAAGTACGGTCCGGGCGGCGAGAAGGTGATCAGCGGCATCCAGCGCGTGAGCCGGCCCGGCCGGCGCGTCTACCTTGCGGCCGACGGGATCGGCCCGGTGCTCGGTGGCCTCGGCGTGAGCATCCTCACGACGTCGCGTGGCGTGATGACCGGCCGTGCCGCCAAGAAGGCGGGCATCGGCGGCGAAGTGCTCTGTAACGTGTGGTAGCAGCGGACCGGTAGGTCCGGGGTCGACGGACGAGGGATGACGCGGGCGCCGCTCCGGTGCCGCCCCCCTCGCGCCCCAGTCCCTGAGGGTTGAAGACATGTCACGTATTGGTAAGAAGCCGATTCCGATTCCGAAGGGCGTCACCGTCAAGGTCGACGCCACCGGTGTCGATGTCAAGGGGCCGAAGGGCCAGATGCGGCAGGCGCTGCCGCCGGGCGTCGTCATGGCCGTCGAAGACGGTCACATCCAGGCCCGCCGTGAACGCCCCGACGACAAGTCGCTCGGCAAGTTCCACGGCCTCGCGCGCAGCCTCGTCGCCAACGCCGTGCTCGGCGTGAACGAAGGCTGGAAGCGCGAACTCGACATCGTCGGCGTCGGCTACCGCGCCGAGGTCAAGGGCAAGCAGGTGCACTTCGCGCTCGGCTACTCGCACCCGGTGATCTTCGACATCCCGGCCGGCATCGACGTCCAGGTCGACAAGCAGACCCACGTCACCGTGACCGGCGTCGACCGCCAGCTGGTGGGCCAGGTCGCCGCCAACATCCGCTCACTGCGCAAGCCCGACCCGTACCAGCAGAAGGGCGTGCGTTACATGGGCGAGGTCCTGAAGAAGAAGGCCGGAAAGACGGGGGCGTAGGGCCATGAAGATCACCAACAAGGACGATCGTCGTCAGCGGATCAAGTACCGCATCCGCAAGCGCGTGCGCGGCACCGCGACGCAGCCGCGTCTCAGCGTGTTCCGCAGCGTGTCGCACATCTACGTGCAGGTCATCGACGACCTGGCCGGCCAGACGCTGGCCTCGGCGTCGAGCGTCGAGCCGGCGGTGAAGGCGAAGATGACCGACGGGGCGCGCGCCGGCAACAACAAGGGCGCCGGCGTGGTGGGCGAGACCATCGCCGAGCGGCTCAAGGCGAAGGGCATCTCGAAGGTGGTGTTCGATCGGAACGGGTTCCTGTACCACGGCCGTGTGCGCGAGGTGGCCGAGGCGGCCCGCAAGGCCGGACTCGAGTTTTAGGCGAATCGGAAGGCGATGATGCGGACACGCGAACGAATCGATGCGAGCCAGCTCGACATCAAGGACACGGTGGTTGCCATCAACCGCGTGACCAAGGTGGTCAAGGGCGGCAAGAACCTGAGCTTCAGCGCGCTCGTGGTGGTCGGCGACGGCCATGGCGTGGTGGGCTTCGGGATCGGCAAGGCCAAGGAAGTGCCCTCGGCCATCAAGAAGGGCATCGAGGCCGCGAAGAAGGGCCTCATCCGCGTGCCGCTGAAGGGCACCTCGATCCCGCACCCGGTGCTCGGCCGCTACGGCGCCGGCCGCGTGCTGCTGAAGCCGGCCCCCGAGGGCACCGGCATCATCGCCGGCGGCGGCGTGCGCGCGGTGGTCGAATCGTGCGGTATCCACAACGTGCTGACCAAGTCGCTCGGCACGGCCAACCCGCACAACGTCGTGCGCGCCACGTTCACCGCGCTCTCGATGCTGAAGGATCCGGCCCACGTCGCGCGTCTGCGCGGCAAGGATCTCGAGGACGTCGCTGGCGCGACGGCGTAGCAGGACGACGCTGAGGACATCATGTCGAAGCAGCAGAAGACAGTGAAGGTCACCCTGGTCAAGAGCCCGATCGGGTTCAACAAGACCCAGGCGAAGACCGTCGAGGGCATGGGCCTGCGCCGCATCCGTCACTCGGTGACGTTGCTCGACACGCCCGAGACCCGCGGAATGATTCACAAGGTCCGTCACCTCGTGACGGTCGCCGAGTAACGCCCATGGCCACGAATCTCAGCAATCTGAAGCCCGCCAAGGGCTCGAAGTTCACCAAGAAGCGCGTCGGCCGCGGCCCCGGTTCGGGCAGCGGCAAGACGGCGGCCCGCGGCTACAAGGGCGCGCAGTCGCGCTCGGGCTACAAGAGCAAGCGCGGCTTCGAAGGCGGCCAGATGCCGCTGCACCGCCGCATGCCGAAGCGCGGCTTCAACAACATCTTCCGCATCGAATACGCGGTGGTGAATCTCGACGCCATCGCCGAGCGGTTCGATGCCGGCGCCGTCGTCAGTCCGGAGACGCTGCGCGCGGTGGGTCTCGTCTCGGACCGCCGCATGCCCATCAAGGTGCTGGCGCGCGGCGAGGTGAGCAAGGCGTTCACCGTGCAGGCGCACAAGTTCAGCGGGAAGGCGGCCGAGAAGATCGCGGCGGCCGGCGGGACGACGGAAGTCCTGGGAAAGCCCGCGGCCTGACGGCCGGTTCCCGGTCAGGCAGTCAGAAGGCGTAGGCCATGCTCGACGCGTTCAAGAACCTCTTTGCGGTCGCTGATCTCAGGAATCGTGTGCTCTTCACGCTCGCGATGCTGGGCGTGTATCGCGTGGGCAGCCACATCCCGACGCCCGGGGTGAACACGGCGGCGCTGGCGCTGCTCGCCGAACAGGCGCGCGGCACGATGTTCGGCTTCTACGACATGTTCTCCGGCGGGAACCTGTCGCAGGTGACGGTCTTCGCTCTGGGCGTCATGCCCTACATCAGCGCCTCGATCATCCTGCAGCTGCTCACCGTGGTGTGGCCGTACCTCGAGCGCCTCTCGAAGGAAGGCGAGCTCGGCCGCCGCAAGATCACCCAGTACACGCGCTACCTCACGGTGGTGCTGGCCGTGGCCCAGTCGATGGCCATCGCCATCTACCTGGAACAGCAGACCAACGTGGCCGGCGGCCTGCCGCTCGTCTACGAGCCGGGCTGGGGCTTCCGGCTGATGTGTATTCTCACCCTCACGACCGGCACGATGTTCGTGATGTGGCTGGGCGAGCAGATCACCGAGCGTGGCATCGGCAACGGCATGTCGCTGCTCATCTTCGCCGGCATCGTCGTGAACTTCCCGCGCGCGGTCACGCTGACGTTCGACCAGCTCCGCACCGGGCAGATTGGCCTCATCCGCCTGCTCATCCTGGTGGCGCTCATGGTGGCCGTCATCGCGGCGATCGTGTTCGTCGAGCGCGGGCAGCGCCGCATCGTGGTGCAGTACGCCAAGCGCGTGGTGGGCCGCCGTCAGTTCGCCGGCACGAGCACTCACATCCCGCTCAAGGTCAACACCGGCGGCGTCATTCCCGTCATCTTCGCGAGCTCGCTGCTGGCGTTCCCCGGCACCCTCACCGGTTTCTTCCAGGCCGGCGGCTGGGGCGATGCGGTCGTCCGGCAGCTCGCCTACGGGATGCCGCTCTACAACCTGCTCTTCGTGAGCCTCATCCTGTTCTTCGCCTACTTCTACACGGCCATCATCTTCAATCCGGATGACGTGTCGGAGAACATGCGCAAGTACGGCGGCTTCATTCCGGGCATCCGGCCCGGCAAGCGCACGGCCGAACACATCGACACGATCCTCACGCGGATCACCCTGGCCGGCGCCGCCTACCTGTGCCTGGTGGCGCTGCTGCCCGAATTCATGATCACCGGCTTCAAGGTGGCGCCGATTCCGTTCATCGGCGAACGGCTCGATGCCATCCTGCCGCAGTGGTTCACCAACGGTCTCGGGGTCAATTTCTTCTTCGGTGGCACGTCGCTCCTCATCGTGGTGGGCGTGGCGATGGACACCGTCAGCCAGCTGGAGTCGCAGCTCATCATGCGGCACTACGACGGCTTCATGAAGAAGACGCGGATTCGCGGACGGCGCGACTGACGTCATGGCGCTGCGGTTGTTGATGCTCGGCCCGCCTGGAGCGGGCAAGGGCACTCAGGCGGTGCAGATTGCCAGGGATCACGGCGTGCCGAAGATCTCGACCGGCGACATGCTGCGCGACGCGGTGACGTCGGGCAGCGAGCTGGGCCGCCAGGTGAAGGAAACAGTGGCGCGCGGGCAGCTGGTGAGCGACGATCTCATCGTGGAGCTCGTGCGGCGGCGGCTGGCCGACGACGACGCCCGCGGCGGGTTCGTGCTCGACGGCTTTCCGCGCACGGTGGCGCAGGCCAAGGCGCTCGACGGGCTGCTCGATGGCAGCCCGCTGACGGTGGTGGAAATCCGCGTGCCGGATGAGGAACTGATCCGGCGGGTGCGCGGACGGCGGATCTGCGAGTCGTGCGGCACGACCGTGTCGGCCTTCGACGGCGAACCGTCGGAAGCGCAGGCGTGCCGGGTGTGCGGCGGACGGCTGGTGCAGCGTTCGGATGACAGCGAGTCGGTCGTGCGCGACCGGCTCACGGTCTACTGGCGCGAGACGCAGCCGATGATCGGCTACTACGAGGCCCGGGAGACGTTCCGACGTGTGGACGGCGCCCGCAGCCCGAAGGATGTCTACGCGGCGATTGCCGAGGCGGTGGCCTCGGTGAACGGCGCGCGGTAGGAACGGCGACGATGATCACCTGTCGATCGGCGGCGGAGCTGGAGCGGCTGGCGCGTGTCAACGCGCTCGTCGCCCGCGTGCTCGCCGAGCTGGCGGCGATGATCGCGCCGGGCGTCACGACCGCCGAGGTCGACGCCCTGGCCGAGCGGCGGTTGCGCGAGGCGGGGGCGGAGCCGGCGTTCAAGGGATACCACGGGTATCCGGCGACCATCTGCGCGTCGGTGAACGAGCAGGTCGTCCACGGGATTCCGTCATCGCGCAAGCTGGTGGCGGGCGACATCCTGTCGGTCGACCTTGGTGCGAAGATGGATGGGTTCTACGGCGACAGCGCCGTGACGGTGCCGGTGGGCGCGATCTCACCGGAGGCGGCACGGCTCCTCGAGGTGACGAAGCAGTCGCTGCACGAGGCGCTGGCGGTGGTGAAGGCGGGGGCGCGGCTGTCGGATATCGGCGCGGCGGTCCAGCGGCACGTCGAGGCGGCGGGGTTCTCGGTGGTGCGGGAGTTCGTGGGACACGGCATCGGGCAGACACTGCACGAGGAGCCGCAGATTCCGAACTACGGCACACCGGGGCGCGGGCCGCGCCTGGCGGAGGGCATGGTGCTCGCGATCGAACCCATGGTGAACATGGGCGGCGCGGGCGTGAAGGTGTTGAGCGACGGGTGGACGGCCGTGACGAAGGACGGCAGCCTCTCGGCGCACTTCGAACACACGGTGGCGGTGACCGCCGACGGCTGCCGGATTCTGACCCGGCACGACGCGGCGGCCAACGCGGCGGCGTAGACGATGACCGGCGAGGCGCCGACGTCTCCGCTGGAAGTGGAAGGCGAAGTTCGGGAACTGCTGCCGAGCGCGCTGGTTCGGGTGAGTGTGGAGGGACGGCACGATGTCGTCGCGCACCTCGGCGGAACGCCGGCGCGCAATTACGTCAGGGTCGTCGTCGGGGATCGAGTAAAGCTGGCGCTGTCGCCCACGGACCGGACGCGTGGGCGCATCGTCGAGAAACTGTAGGGACGAGCGATGAAAGTGCGAGCGTCAGTCAAGAAGATCTGCGACAAGTGCAAGGTCGTGCGTCGCAAGGGTGTCGTGCGGGTCATCTGCACGAACGCGAAGCACAAGCAGCGGCAGGGATAGCAGGGCGGGGCTCGGGACCCGGTGACCGGGACTCGGGCATCGCGTCGGCGCTCGTCGCGCCGACCAGGCTCACTAGACGGACAGGGTTTCAGCAGAGGGACGGGGCCGCAGCCCCGGGCCCCGAGCCCCGAGACCCGAGGGCGAAGAAGTTTATGGCGCGTATTGCAGGCATTGACCTTCCGCGGACGAAGCGGGTCGAAATCGGGCTCACGTACATCTTCGGGATCGGCGACCACCGGTCCGGGAAGATCCTCGAAGCGGCCGGTGTCAGCGGTGACATCCGCGTGAAGGACCTGACCGACGACGACGTGCGGAAGATCAGCCGCGTCATCGAAGAGCAGGGCGGTGTGGAAGGCGATCTCCGCAAGGAGATCTCCATGAACATCAAGCGGCTGATGGAAATCGGCAGCTATCGTGGCATGCGCCACCGCCGCGGCCTGCCCGCCCGGGGTCAGCGCACGAAGACGAACGCGCGCACGCGCAAGGGGCCGCGCAAGGGCGCGGTTGCCAAGAAGAAGACGGTGTAACCCATGGCCAAGACCGAAGGCGCCAAAGACGCCACCCCGAAGAAGAAGACGTTCAAGAAGCGCGGCGAGAAGCGCGTGGTGCACCACGGCTTCGCGCACATCCAGGCGTCGTTCAACAACACGCTCATCACGATCACCGACACCGAAGGCAACGTGGTGTCGTGGTCGAGCGCCGGCGCCATCGGCTTCAAGGGGTCGCGGAAGGGCACGCCGTACGCCGCCACGCAGGCGGCCATGACCGCCGGCAACGTCGCCAAGACGTTCGGCATGCGCTCCTGCGAAGTGCTCGTCAAGGGCCCGGGGTCAGGCCGTGAGTCGGCCGTGCGCGCCCTGCAGAACGCCGGCATCGAGGTGAAGTCGATCCGCGACGTCACACCGATTCCGCACAACGGCTGCCGGCCGCCCAAGCGCCGCCGCGTCTAGTCGCGCGTTCCCGCATTCAGAGAGAGAAGGACGACGTTACATGGCTCGATATACCGGACCGGTCTGCCGCCTCTGCCGCCGTGAGGGCATGAAGCTGTTCCTCAAGGGCGAGCGGTGCTACACCGAGAAGTGCGCCATCGAGAAGCGCAACATGCCCCCCGGCCAGCATGGCCGCCGCCGCGCCTCGAAGATGGTCGGCTACGGCGTGCAGCTGCGCGAGAAGCAGAAGGTCAAGCGCACCTACGGCGTGCTCGAAGATCAGTTCCGCCGCTACTTCGAAATGGCCGACCGCACCCGCGGCATCACCGGCGAGACGCTGCTGCAGCTGCTCGAACGGCGCCTCGACAACGCGGTCTACCGCATGGGCTTCGCCACCTCGCGCGCGCAGGGCCGCCAGCTCGTGCGCCACGGCCACTTCCTCGTCAACGGCAAGAAGGTCGACATCCCGTCCTACTCGCTCAAGGCCGGCGACGTCGTGACGGTGCGGCCGACCAGCAAGGAAAACGCGTCGATCCTCCACGCCGTCGGCGAGGTCAAGGG
>JALHON010000042.1 GCA_022842985.1 Acidobacteriota bacterium
AGGTCCGGCGCCGTCTCGCCCCCGGCTGCCGGCGCCTCCGGCGGGGCGGCCGCGGCTAGTGGCTCGCCGGCGCGCGATGCCATGGCCCGCGACCGTCCACGGAGCGGTCCGCGCCTGGCCCGCGTCAGCGCGCAGACCGTGGCCTCGACCCCCGGATTGGGGCCGTGCCGTTTCGGAAAGGGAAGCCGTCGTTGTCTCACGGAAGCAGGCGTCGCCCGCCGGGCCGACGTGTCCACAGTGGGAATCGGCCCCCTGGAGGGGGGCTTCAGTCCGGGCCGCGCCCGGGCCTGGGGCCCGGCCGCACTCACGCCGGACTGGCCATGCGCCGATACGCCGATCGGTGTCCGAGTCCGCTCCGCCACGCGTCCGCCTGCTCGGCGCCCTGCCGCGCCGCGTGACCCGCCCGCTCTCGTACGTGGCCCTGGCGGCATGGGTCGCGTGCATGGGCGTGCTGCTGCACCGCGCCTACCTCCAGGCCTCGCCGGCCAACCTCGCGACCGATCTTGCACGGTATGGCACCGAGGCCGAGTGGCGCGGCGTCTACTACCGCGGCGAGAAAGTCGGCTTCACCGTGGGCCAGATCGTGCCGGTCGACGGGGGCTTCGAACTGCAGGAAGACGGCCGGCTGCAGATGTCGCTGCTTGGCGCCACGACGCCCGCCATCATCCGCACGACGGCGCGCGTGGATCAGGCCTTCATGCTGCGCTCGTTCGATTTTTCGCTCGACCCGGGCACCGGGCCGCTGGCGCTCTCCGGCACCGTGGACGGCCTGACCCTCACGGTCACCATCCGTAGTGCCGGCAGTGAGCGCACCGAGACCCGCACGCTCAAGGAACCGCCGGCCCTCATGCTGAACATGGCGCGGCGCCTGGCGAGCGCGGGGCTCACCGCCGGCGCGACACACGAGCTCATGGTGTTCGACCCGGCCACACTCTCGAATCAGCCGGTGACCGTGCGCGTGCACGACCGCGAAGTCGTGGTCTCGAGCGGCCGGCCGATGCCCGCCTTCAAAGTGGACCTGCGATACTCGGGCCTCACGACGACGGCGTGGATCACCGACACCGGCGCCATCGTGCGCGAAGAAAGTCCGCTGGGCCTGATGTCGGTGCGCGAAACGCCGGAACAGGCACAGCAGATGGCCGTCTCGGCGCGCGTCCGGGCCGACATGCTGCAGGCCGCCGCCATCGTCCCCACGTTACGCGTCCCGGTCACCGAGCCCACCGACGTCGTGCGGCTCAAGGTCGAGTTCAGTGGCGTCGACCTCAGCGGCTTCGATCTCGCCGGCGCCACGCAGCGGCTGAACGGCGCCGTGCTGGACGTGACCGACCCGCGGGCGCTCGTCGCCGGTCCGGCGGATCCCGAACGCCAGCAGTACCTGCAGCCGGAGACGCTCATCGAAAGTGACGACCCGGCGATCGTGGACGAGGCGCGTCGCATGGTGAACGGCCTGACCGGCGCGCGCGCCAAAGCCGAGCGCCTGGTGCGCGAGGTGCACGGCCTGCTCGACAAGAAGCCCACGGTGAGCCTGCCGTCGGCGAAGGAAGTGCTGCGCACGAAGGTCGGCGACTGCAACGAACACACGGCGCTCTACGTCGCGCTGGCCCGTGCCGCCGGGCTGCCAGCGCGCATCAACGTGGGGCTCGCCATGGTGCGCGGCGCCTTCTACTACCACGCGTGGCCGGAAGTGTGGATCGACGATGGTCCATCGCGCGGCTACTGGCTGCCGGTCGATCCGACCTTCAACCAGTTCCCGGCCGACGCCACGCATCTGCGTCTGCTGCAGGGCGGACTCGACAAGCAGACGGCGATCCTGCCGCTCATCGGGCAGCTGAAGCTCACCGTGCTCGAGGCCGAGATGCTGCCGAACACCTCGCCGGTCGTCGTCGGCCGCGAACTCGCGGACGCCGCCGACGCGCGTCCGCTCTCGCTCGCCCTGCCCACGCGTCAACCGTGCGGCTGCTGGGCGCTGCCATGCCGGGGGGGCTCGTGATCGCCGTCCACGAACTGCGCAAGGTCTACGGGGAGTTCACCGCGGTGGACGGTGTGTCGCTCGACGTGCGGCCGGGACAGATCCACGGCTTCCTCGGGCCGAACGGCGCCGGCAAGACCACGACGATCCGCATGATCGCCGGGCTGCTGAAGCCCACGGCCGGCCGCATCCTCGTCGATGGTCACGACTCGGCGGTGGAACCCGAAGCCGCCAAGGCGGCCCTCGGCTTCATCCCCGACCGGCCGTTCATCTACGAGAAGCTCACGGCGGGGGAGTTCCTCCGCTTTCATGGCGGGCTCTACGGAATGCAGGACGACGCCATCGAGACGCGCGTCGGCGAGATGCTGGATCTCTTCGAACTGGGGCGCTGGAAGAACGAGCTGGTCGAGAGCTTCTCGCACGGCATGAAGCAGCGCCTCGTGATGAGCGCGGCCTTCCTGCACCGGCCGAAGGCGGTGCTCGTGGACGAGCCGATGGTGGGCCTCGACCCGCGCGGCGCGCGCCTCATCAAGGACGTGTTCCGCAGGATGGCCGACCGCGGCGTGGCCATCCTGATGAGCACGCACACGCTCGAAGTGGCCGAGGAGATGTGCGATCTCATCAGCATCATCCTCAAGGGGAAGATCATCGCGCACGGCACGGTGGCCGAGGTGCGGGCGCTCGCCGGCGGCGGCGACGACGAGCTCACGAGCGTGTTCCTGAAGCTCACCGGCGGCAGTGGGCTCCAGGAAATCGACGAGGTGATCTAATGGGGGCTGGGGCCTGGGGGCTGGGGGCTGGGGCGGGGACGATGCCGCTGCCTGGTCCAGGGGCGCCCGCGCCACACCATGCCGGTGCCCTGACGCGTCCGTTCACGTTCCTGCTGCTGCCCGGCCTGTGGGCGTCGCGCAACCGGGCGCGGCGGCGCGAGCGCGGCGATCTGCTGCGCGGGCTCGTGTTCGGCGGCATCGGCCTGGCGGTGATGGCGGCGCTCGTCTTCGGCGCGTTCTGGGTCACCTATCAGGCGGCGCAATACGCCGAACTCGGCGACTATCTCATCCGCATCGGCCTGTCGTGGCTGTTCCTCACCTTCCTGTCGTTCCTCGCCTTCAGCGGCGTCGTGTCGGCGCTCTCGACGTTCTTCCTGTCTGACGACCTGCGGCTGGTGTTCGCCTCGCCCGTGTCCGCCCGGCGCCTGTTCTTCGCGCGGTTCGCCCGCACGCTCGCCCAGGCCGGCTGGATGGTGGTGGTGTTCCTCGTGCCGGTGCTGACCGGCATCGGCATCGCGAAGTGCGCGCCGTGGTCGTTCATCGCGGTGGCCACGCTCACGGTGGCGCCGTTCGTGGTCATCCCGGTGGGCCTCGGCACGGCGGTGACGCTGCTGCTCGTGAACGTGTTTCCGGCGCGCCGCGCCCGCGACATCCTGATGCTCATGGGCCTCGTCTTCGCGACGAGCCTCGTCATCCTGCTCAGGGTCATCCAGCCGGAACGCCTGCTGCGCGTCGAGTCGATGCCGGTCGTCACCGACTTCTTCGCCACGCTGCAGTCGCCGGTGACGCCCCTCCTGCCGTCGTTCTGGGCGGGCGAAGCGATCTTTGCGGGGCTCCAGGGCGGCAGCGACTGGCTGCACGTGGCGGCGCTCTGGACGACCGCCGCGGCGCTCGTCGTGGGCCTTGCCGCTGCCTTCGAGCGCTGGCACTTCGCCGGTTACAGCAAGTCGCAGGAGGCGCGGAAGGCACGCTTCGCCGAGTGGCGCATCGTGGACCGCGCCGTGGGTCTGCTGCCGCTCGCACCCGTGCAGCGGCAGCTGCTCGTGAAGGACCTGAAGGTGTTCCTGCGCGACGTCAGCCAGTGGTCGCAGCTACTGCTGCTCGTGGCGCTCGTGCTCGTCTATCTCTACAACTTCCGCGTCCTCGATCTCGACCGCATTCCCTACATGAGCGGCGTCATCAAGAACGCCTACGCCTTCCTGAACCTCGGGATGGCCGGCTTCGTGATGGCCACCGTGACGGTGCGTTTCGTGTTTCCGGCGGTGTCGGCGGAGGGCGCGGCCTTCTGGATCATCCGCACGGCGCCGATCTCGCTGCGCGACTTCCTCTGGTCGAAGTTCTGGACCGGCCTCATCCCGGTGCTCGTGCTCACCGAGGTGCTGACCATCGTGGGCAATGAGTTCCTCGGCAGCGACCCGTTCCTGAAGCAGGTGGCCGCCGTCTCGGTCTTCTTCATGTCGTTCGCGCTCGTGGGGCTCGCGGCGGGCCTCGGCGCGCGCTACCCGCGGTTCGCCGCTGACAATCCCTCGCAGGTGGCCGGTTCGTACGGCGGCGTCGCGTTCATGGTGCTCGCCGTGCTCTACGTGCTCACGATGATCGTGCTCACCGGCTGGCCGTCGTCGGTGTACCTCTTCGCGCAGACCCGCAACCGGCCGCTCACCGACTGGCAGCAGTGGGGCATGGCGGCGTCGTTCAGCACCGCCGCCGTGATGAGCGTGGCCATCTGGCTGCTCGGCATGCGCAGCGGCGTCAAGGCGCTGCAGCAGATGGACCGCACGCCCAGCTGAGGGGGCGAGCGATTGCATCGACGTGGTGCCCAGCCGGCAGCTCCGATGAGTCGCGTCGGACACTCGCGCCTCTCGGCGACTTGTCCCTGTCCAAAGCACTTCTGGGGACCCCTATCCGGGGCCCCCGTCGCGCGGACTTCGCGCGATGGGGTGGTGTCCCCTGACCTGGTGTCACCCGCACTTCCGGCGCGAGTGTCGGCTTCATGTGCGACGACGACTCATAGTCGCTCGCCGTCTGGACACCACGCCGATGCAACCGCTCTGGGAGATTGGAAAGGCCTCCACGCATGATCGCGTTCAGGATTCGCATCAACGGCAAGGACGTCACCGCATCGGACGACGTGACCGTCTTCACGATGGTGGCGGAGGAGCGGGGTGAGCGAGAGTGTTGCGTGGCGCTGCATGCGGCGGACGCCAACATGCGCCTGCACTCGCTAGCAGCCCAACTCCGTGCTGGCGACGAGGTGACTATCGCCGTCGTCGATGCGGACGAAATGCCGGCGCGCGGGCCTGAGTGCTGCACGTTCTGCGGACGAGAGCCGCATCAGGTGTCTTCACTCGTGTCCGGCGCTGGTGCCGCCATCTGTGACCATTGCACGAAGAGGCTCAGCGCGGCCGTGACGAGTGGAGCAGGGTGGCCAGACGGCGCATGCCTTCGCGGCGAGTCAGAGTGGGTCTGTGGGTTCTGCGCGAAGGACGCTGTTGCGGCCTCCGGAGTCGTCGTGATGGCCTCGTCGGCCATCTGCCCGGAGTGCCTGCGCAGCTGCGCGGACCTGCTGCGCGAGTCCGGCGCCCGGTGAGTGCCCGGGAACGCGAGGGTCAGCGGTTGTCGTCGAGTGCGCTCGCGCGATATCGGAAGTCACACGTCGCGGCGCCCTGCATGATCGTGTGGGTGCGCTCGAGCGTCACGCCGGGATTGAAGCCTTCGATGAGCGCGGCGTCGCGCTGGCACGAGAGCACCTCGCCCAGTTCGGGGATGCCAAGCGCGCGATACATCTCGGCGTAGCGGCAGCGCGTCACGTCGAAGTCGAAGCGCGCCGGCTCCTCCTGGATGACGCGCAGGCGCAGGGCGTCGTCCTTCGTCCACGGCCCGAGCGTCTGCGCGAAGCTCGGGAGCGAGGCGTCGCCGCGCGCGGCCGCCATGGCGCGGCCCTGCTCGCGGGCAATCCCGGCCACCACCTCGCGCACGATCGCCACGACCTCGTCGCGCCCGAAGCGCTCGCCCAGGGCGTCGATGACCGGCGCCAGGATCCGTGCTTCGATCTCGCGGCGCGTCAGCACGCCCACGGCGTTCAGCCGGTCCACGCTCTCGTCGGGTGTCATGTCGGGGCTCCGTGCCGCCGGCCGGTCAGGGCAGCGGGAACTTCGTGGCGGCGATGAACGCGTTCACAGCGGCCAGCAGGTGCGTGCTCTTGTCGCGCACGACGAACACGGACTCTTCCCGCTGGCCGGGCGTGAGGTCGTGATGGTCGATGAGCACGATCTCGGGCCCGTGCGACGGGATGACCGTGCCGTCGAGCGCGTAGTACTCGGCTTCGGCCACCGCGTCGAGCTCACCGGCGGCGTAGCGTGCGTAGAGTTCGGGGAAGGTCGCCGTGGTCACGATCTCGACGCCGGCGGGCGCGCGCCGCCGCAGGTCACGTTCGGCGGCCATGCCCTGCACCGCGCCCACCTTGAGCCCGACGAAGTCGCCGATGGTCTCGTAGTGGCCCTTGTGCTCGGGTGAAATCCGCAGCGCCCGGCGTTCGTAGAGGAAAGCCGCCGAAAACGTGCCGCCCGCACTCACGCGGTCAGGGAAGCTGGCGACGTTCGTGGCCACGAGATCGACGGCGTCCTGCCCGGCGAGCTCCCACGACCGGTTGAACGGCACGACGCGCCACTCGATGCGCAGGCCGTGCTGCGCCGCGAAGCGTTCGACGTAGCGGCGGATCCACAGCTGCGAGTCGAAGGGATTCGTGGGGGCGTCGGTGGTCACCGCCACCTTCAGCACGCCCGGCGTGATCGTGCGGATCGGCTCGTGCCGCTCGAGCATCTGCCGGCGCACGACGCCGCCGTAGACGTTGCCCTCGGCGTCCACGCCCACCCCTTCCGCGCCGGCGTGTTCCACGGCAAGCGGCTCCATGTCTTCGATGAAGGCGGTGACGGCGCCGGTCTTGGCGCTGCCGATGCGGATGCCCTTGCGGATGCCGGGCAGTTCGTGGGCGCCGGTATCGCGGCCACCCGACTCCGAATCAGCGACGTAGATCGTGTCGTCCTTCGTGATCGTGATGCCGCTCGGGCGGCCGAACTGCCGCCACTCCGCGAGGAACCGCCCGCCCTGGTCGAAGATCTGGATGCGGTTGTTCTCGCGGTCGCCAACGAAGAGCCGGCCCTGCGAATCCATCGCAATCGTGTGCGGTTCACTGAACTCGCCGGGGCCCGCGCCCTTCCGCCCCCATTCGCGCACGTAGGTGCCGTCCTTGCGGAAGTGCACCACGCGGTTGTTCTTCCCGTCGCGGTGGCTGTCGGTCACGAAGAGGTCGCCGTTCGGCGCTTCGACCACGTCGGTCGGCTGATCGAAGTGGGCCGGACCCGATCCGCTGACGCCCTTCGTGCCAAGCGTCATCAGCACCTTGCCCTCGGGGCTGAGCTTGATGGCCTGATGCCCGATGCCGTTGCCGCCGCGGGCGTCGGTCATCCAGAGGTTGCCGTCGCGATCGATGGTGCCGCCGTGCGGGAAGTTGAAGAGGCCGGCGCCGAAGGCGCGCAGCAGGCGCCCCGTCTTGTCGAAGGCGAGAATCGGCGGCTCCGTGCGGCCTTCACACGAGTTGTTCATGCAGCGGTGCACGACGTAGAGGGTGCCGTCCGGCGCCGGTTCGATGGCGGTGACGGCCGCCCACTTCACGCCCGGCGGCAGCTGCCCCCAGGTGCGCACGGTGCGGTAGGGCTGCGGCAGGTCGTTGCGCGGCGTCTGGGCCGGCTGGGCCGGCGCGGGTGCGGCCCCGATGGCGAGCGCGGCCACGGTGCGCAGGCAGGCAAGAACGATCCGGCGGGGCAGGGACATGGAGACCTCGGTGGTGACGACGGCGAATTGTACTTCCGGCCGGCGGACCGGGGCGGTAGACTCCGGCCGATCCGGAGGGGCCATGCGAGGAGTATCGAGCGCGGTAGCGGGACTGGTGGCGGTGGTGGTCGGCCTGACGGTCGTGGCCACCGGGCAGCAGGCGGGCGCGCCGGCGCCCGTCGTGGGCCGGTCGGTGGTTGCCACCACGCTCGGCATCGTGGCCGCGAGTCAGCCGCTCGCCGCGCGGGCCGGCGTGCAGATCCTCGAGCGCGGCGGCAACGCGATTGACGCCGCGATTGCCGCCAACGCGGCCATCGGGCTCATGGAGCCGACCGGCAACGGCCTCGGCGGCGATCTCTTCATCCTCTACTACGAGGCGAAAACCGGCACGGTGCACGGCCTGAATGCCAGCGGCTGGGCGCCCACGGGGCTCACGCCTGAGTTCCTTGCCGCGAAGGGCATCACGGCGATGCCGCAGCGCGGCATCTACTCGGTGACCGTGCCTGGTGTCGTGGCCGGCTGGGACGCGATGCGGACGAAGTTCGGGACCAAGGGCTTCGGCGAACTGCTGGCACCCGCGATTCACTACGCCGAACACGGATTCCCGGTGCACGAGGTCGTGGCGGCCAGCTGGGGGCGCGCCGTGAAGATGCACAGCGAGCATCCCAACTCCGCGAAGACGTATCTCATCGACGGCACGCGGGCCCCGCGCGCCGGTGAGGTGTTCAGAAACCCCGATCTCGCGGGTTCGTTGCGACGTATTGCCGCGAAGGGACGCGACGGCTTCTACACCGGGCCCACCGCGGAGGCCATCGTCGCCATTTCGAAGGAGCAGGGCGGCACGTTCACCCTCGCGGACCTTGCCGAGTACCAGGCCGAGTGGGTCACGCCGGTGAAGACCGGCTACCGCGGCTGGAACGTCTACGAGATCGGCCCGAACACCCAGGGTGTCGCGGCGCTGATGATGCTCAACCTGATGGAGCGGTATCCCCTCGGTCAGCTCGGCTTCCACAGCCCCGACGCCATGCACGTCATGATCGAGGCCAAGAAGCTCGCCTATGCCGACATGCTCAAGTACGTCGGCGATCCGCGCTTCTCGACCATCCCGACTGCGGCCATGCTCGACAAGGCCCGGGCCGCCGACCGCGCCCGGCTCATCGACATGACGAAGGCCTCGTGTGATGTGCAGCCGGGCCGGCTCGAAGGCGTCACCAACTCGCAGGGCAACGACACCATCTACATGTCCGTCGTCGACAAGGACGGCAACATCGTGTCGCTCATCCAGAGCAACTACAGCGGCTTCGGCTCGGGCATGGTGCCGCCCGGCACCGGCTTCATGCTGCAGAACCGCGGCGGGCTCTTCTCGCTCGAGAAGCACCAGCCGAACACGCTCGCGCCCAGGAAGCGGCCGCTGCACACGATCATTCCGGCCTTCATGGAGAAGGGCGACACGAAGATCGGCTTCGGCATCATGGGCGGCTGGAACCAGGGACAGGCGCACGCGCAGTTCGTGTCGAACATCGTCGACCACGGCTTCACGATCCAGCAGGCGCTCGAGGCCGGCCGCTTCACGAAGGGCACGTTCGAGGGGTGTGACGTCGACATGGAGGCGCTGGTGCCAGAATCGACGCGCACCACGCTCAGCGCGCGCGGACACAAGCTCGACGTCATCCCGCCGCGGACCGGGACGTTCGGCTACGGTCAGGCGGTGATGAACGGGCCCGGTGGCGTGCACTTCGGCGCGTCGGAGCCACGGCACGACGGTGCGGCGATTCCGCAGGCGCCGGCCGTGTTCGACACGCCGAAGCCCATGCGCTGAGGCACCGGGACGCCGGCCACGCCCGACGTCAGGCTGGCGCTTCGCACGTCGCCTTCGTCGCGGCATGCCGGTAGCGGAACATCGGCACGAGCGAGAGCGCCACGAGCCGCCCGAGGAGCGCGTTCACGATCGGGCCGCCGGGCAGCGCGAAGGTGACGTGGTCGGTGAGCCGCGTCGTCTGTGCGTCCACGGCCTCGAATTCATGGCGGTGCACCCAGGAGGCGAACGGACCCTCGATCTGCTCGTCTACGAACAGGCGGTCTTTCTCGTAGGCCGTGTGCAGCGCCAGCCAGCGGATGGGCCCGATGCGCAGATCCACCCGCGCGCCGGGCCGGATGCCGCCATCGCGCGACACCACCTTCAGCGGCGGGAAGGGCGGGCTGAGGCGCGGCAGGGCATCTTCGCGTTCGTGGAACGCGAACACCTGCGCCACGGGGGCGCGCACGAGGAGCTGCCGGACGAAGACGGGCACGCAGTTAGGACGTGAATGTACGGCTGGCGGTCCCCGGCGGCGGGCGGTGTCCGGAGCGCTATTCCGCGAACACGTCGGTCAGCGGCAACTCAAGACCCGGGAAGAGCGGCGACGTCAGCACATCGCCCTGCTCGGCTGACAACAGTGCCACACGCTCGAAACGGTCGCCGGCGCGTCGATACACCTTGATCTCGTCGAGTTCGGGATCGGCGACCCAGTACTCGCCCACGCCGTGCCGCTCGTAGAGGCGCCGCTTGGTCGTCTCGTCGACCTTGCGTGTGGACGGCGAGCCGACCTCGACGACCAGGTCCGGCGCTCCGCGCATGTTCGCGTCGGTCAGGGTGTCGGCCGCACGTGCGGGTGAGATGAAGAGCAGATCCGGCTCGACGACGTCGGTATCCGAGAAGACGACGTCGAACGGCGCCACGAAGACCTCGCCGAGTCTGTGGCGTTGCAGGAACGACCACAGCAGCCCGGTGAGGCGGGTGACAACACGCTGATGCCTGGTGTTCGGTGCTGCGGTCACGTAGTGCTCCCCATCGATGAGCTCGTGCCGCTTCCCGTCCTCGGGGAACTGCACGAAGTCGTCGTATGTGAGCCTCACGCCCGAAGCTGGCGGCCGCGTGGAATCGCTTCCGGACACAGTGCTCATTGTAGCGAGTCCCTGCGAGGATCGTGCCGCGTTCACAACCCGTCGAAACGGGCTACTGGGCCTCGTCCCGGTGCACGTTCTGCGCCGGCGAAGCCCGAGCAGCTGGGCAGGTCTCGCGATCTCACGTCGCCCTCACCCCCGGCGGCGGCGAGTATCATGCCGGCGTGACCGCGCAGCCCTTCATTCGCATTCTGCTCGTCGTGGGGACCTCAGCGCCCGTGGCCCTCGTAGGCTTGGCCCAGACCGGCCCGCTCTGGACCGACGTGACGTCCGCGGCGCTGCCGCCCACGAAGTACTGGACCAACAAGGTCGAGATCGCGGACCTCAACGCCGACGGCCGGCCTGACCTGCTCTTCGCCAACGGCGGCGACTACTCCACGCCGGGCACACCCGAGCCGAATCAGGTCTTCCTGCACGTGGGCCCCGGCTTCCGCTTCGAAGACGCCACGACGCGCGTGCTGGGCGGCACACCTGATCTCGCGCGTGTCATCAAGGCGCGCGACCTGAACGGCGACGGGCTCGTGGACATCGTCGTCGGCACGACTTACCAGACGCAGAGCCGGCTCTTCCTGGGCACCGCGCCCGGCGCTTTCCGTGAAGTCACGGCCACGCACCTGCCGCAGATGCCGCTGAGTGTGGGCGATCTCGAACCGGGCGACGTGGACGGCGACGGCGATCTCGACCTGGTGCTGGCCGACTGGGGCGCCGGGAACAACATGACCAACGCCGGCGGGGTCACACGCCTCTGGCTCAATGACGGCGCCGGCCGCTTCACCGACGCCACCGCGGCGAAGATGCCGGCGCTCGCGGTGCGCTTCTCGTGGGATCTCGAGCTGGCCGACGTCGACAACGACCGTGATCTCGACGTGCTGGTGTCGTGCAAGCGCTGCCCGGGCAGCAGCCTCTTCAGGAACGATGGCGCCGGCACGTTCACCGAGGATGCGCGGGCGCTGCCGCAGTACACGAACAACTACGAGTTCGAGGTGATGGACCTCGACGGCGACGGCTTCCTCGATCTCGTCACGCTCAACGACGGCGACATCGCGTCGGACGATCAGTCGAGCCGGCGCGAGCACGTGTTCCGGAACGACGGCAAGGGCCGCTTCCGCGACGTCACGGCCGCGTGGTGGCCGCCGGCGGCGAACGTGGGCGAAGACGACAACATGGCGGCGTTCCTCGACGCCGACAACGATGGCGACGCCGACATGGTCATCGGCTCGCTCACCGGCCCGGATCGGCTGCTCGTCAACGACGGCCGCGGCCATCTCACCGCGCGTCTCGATGTGTTTGCCGGCGAGGAGACGCCCGGCACGCTCGGTCTCGCGCTTGCCGACCTCGACGGCGACGGCCGCATGGACGTCGTGCAGGGGCAGGGCGAACACAAGACCGCCGTGCAGGAGCGCGTCTTCGCCGGGCGCGGCCTGCCGCGCGATACCGTGCCGCCTTCCATCACCCAGGTGGGCCGGGTGAGCCGTGCCGCCGGCACGGCCGAGGTGCACGCGCGTGTGCACGACCACAAGAGTCCGAGTCTCGCGAGCGAGTGGCGACGCGTGGTGGTGGAGTTTCCGGGCACGTCGCGGGCGCCCGTCGCGATGGACTGGCGGGGCGAGTATCTCTGGGCGGCCGGCTGGCCGGCCGGTCTCGATGCCGCCACGCCGTTTCGTGTCTGCGCCACCGATGCGGCCGGCAACGCCGCGTGCGGCGCCCCCGTGCCGTAGTGCGCCGCGAAGGGCCCCCCGACCGGATACACTGCCGACAGGACGTGTCCCCATGGCCACTGACGAACCGGCGCGACTCGCGGCACTCCATCGCTACCGCATCCTCGACACCGCGCCCGAGCAGCGGTTCGACGACCTGACGCTGCTCGCCTCGCAGATCTGCGACACGCCGATTTCGCTCATCTCCCTCGTCGATTCCGACCGCCAGTGGTTCAAGTCGCGGATCGGGCTCGATGTACAGGAGACCGCGCGCGGTGTCGCGTTCTGCGCGCACGCCATCACGCAGCCGGGCGTCATGCAGGTGGCCGACGCCACCGGCGACGCCCGCTTCCGCGACAACCCGCTCGTGACCGGCGAGCCGCACATCCGCTTCTACGCCGGGGCGCCGCTCGTCACGCCGGACGGCCATGCTCTGGGCACGCTGTGCGTGATCGACACGAAGCCGCGGACGCTGAGCGACGGGCAGCTGCGCGCGCTCGAGGCGCTGCGCCGGCAGGTCGAGTCGCAGCTCGAGCTGAAGCGGAACATCGACGAGCTGGCGGCGGCGCTCGCGGAGCGCGATCGGGCGGAAGCGGCGCAGGCGGCGCTCGTCGGGGAGCTGCGCGCGTCGCTCGGGAACGTCGGGAAGCTCGGCGCGCTCATGCCGTTCTGCTCGACCTGCGAGCTGAACCTGGTGATCCCCGCCACCCCGGCCGCGATCCCCACGGTCCGCGAGGGCGTGCGGCAGCTGCTCGTCAGCAAGGGCTGGAGTGACGACGAGCTGATGAAGGTCGAGCTGGCGCTCGACGAGGCCCTCGCCAATGCCATCCGCCACGGTTGCCACAACGACCCGACCAAGCAGGTGCAGTGCGTGGTCTCGACCGACGCCGCCGGGGAACTCGTGATCGTCGTGCGCGACCCGGGGCCAGGGTTCGATGTGGCGAAAGTGCCGGACCCGCTCGAGGGCGCGAACCTGCTCAAGCCGAGCGGCCGCGGCGTGTTCCTCATCAACGAACTCATGGACAAGGTCGAGTTCGCCGATGGCGGCCGCGAAGTCGTGATGCAGAAGCGGCGCGCGTAGCTGGCGCGGCTCGGGCTATCCTGAGGGGTCCCTGGAGGCTGTTGCATGCGTGTCCCTGCGTTCCTGTCCGTGATTCTGGTTGCCGTCGTCGTCTCGCTCGACGCGCAGACCGTCCCCGAGGTGAAGCTGCCGCCGTCGCCGCAGGGACAGGCGTCGGTGCAGGTGGGCGGCCGCTGGCAGAAGACGCCCACCGGCGGGCAGCGCTATGTGGACGGCAAGTGGATCGTCGTGGATTACGGCCGCCCGCTGCTGCGCGGCCGCGCCAACATCTTCGGTACTGGTCCGGACTACGGGAAGACCATCAGCGACGGCTCGCCGGTGTGGCGCGTGGGCGCCAACGACACGACGCGACTGACCACCCAGGCCCCGCTCGCCATCGGCGGCAAGACCATCGCGCCCGGCGTCTACAACGTGTTCGCCGAGCTGAAGGCGGGCGCCTGGACGCTCGTGCTGACGACGCAGCCTCGGCAGCCGAAGTACGACCCGAACGACAAGGTGCTGCTCTACGGCTCCTACAACTACGACCCGAAGTTCGACGTGCTGCGCGCGCCGATGACCGTGCGTCAGGGTGACGCGTCGGTCGAGCAACTCACGATCGGCTTCGTCAACGTCACCGCGTCCGCTGCCACGCTGTCGGTGGCCTGGGACAAGACGGTGGCCACGATCGACCTGCGCGTCGCGCCATGAGCCCGCGCCTCCGCCGTTGTCTCTTCGCCGCGGTGGCCGCGGTCGCCCTCGCGGGCGGCAGCGTGTCGGCGCGCCAGACGGCGCTGCCTCCGGCCGTACGTGCCGCCGCCGACGGCATCTCGAGTGAACAGCTCGCCTGGGATGTCGCCTGGCTCTCGGCGGACGCGCAGCTCGGTCGTAACACGCCGTCGCCGGGCTTCGATGCCGCCGCCGACTACATCGCGGCGCGGCTCGCGCGGGCCGGCCTCGCGCCGGCGGGTGACGCCGGCGGCTTCCGCCAGCACTACGAGCTGCACGAGACGCGCGTCGATGCCGAGAGTGCCTCGCTCACGGTGGGCGATCGCCGCTTCGCGCTTGGCCGCGACGTGGCGCTGCGCTCGTTCGCGACGCCGCTCAGTGGGCCGCTCGCGGTGGTCTACGTGCAGCACGGCTGGGTGATTCCCGGCCGCGGCATCGACCCGTATGCCGGCGTGGACGTGCGCGGCAAGCTCGTCGTGGCGCACGGTCCGCGCGTGCTGCCGAAGGGCGTCGAGGTGGGGCAGGTGGGGCGCGTCGTCGTCGGCGCGGAAACGCCGTTCGTGGCGGCGGCGAAACGCGGCGCCGCCGGCGTGCTCTTCATCACCCAGGCGTCGGACCTCGTGCGGTGGGACGAGGTCCGCCTTGCCGGCACCGTGCGCCGCGAGATGTCACCTGAGGTGCCCTCCGCGTACGCCGCCATTCCCGTGACGTCGCTCCTCATGGCGCCGCAGGTGACCGACGCGCTCTTCGCTGGCGAGAGCCTCGATGGCCAGACGGCCCTGCGTCTGGCCGATCGCGGCGAGTTCCCGGCGTCGTTTCAGCTGAAGAAGACCGTCACGCCGCACGTGGCCGTGGCCGGCCGCACCGTGATGCGCCCGTTCAACGTGGTGGCGCGCCTCGACGGCAGCGACCCGGCGCTCAAGGCCGAAACCGTGACGATTGCCGCGCATCTCGACGGGGCCGTGGGCACGCGCGCGGTGGATGGCGATGCCATCTACAACGCCGCCGACGACAACGCGTCGGGCAGCGCCGCGCTTCTGGCGATTGCCGAGCAGATGGCGAAGGCGCCGCGGCCGAAGCGCACGATCGTCTTCGTGTGGGACAGCGGCGAAGAGCAGGGGCTGTGGGGCGTGCGCTGGTTCGTGCATCAGCCGCCCGTGCCGCTGCGCAGCATCGTCGCGCACATCAACGTCGACATGATCGGCGCCAGCCGCGTGACGACGCCGCCCGATCCGACGACGAAACCGGTGACCGCCCGCAACGAGGTCTACGTGCTCGGGCCGAAAGTGCTGAGCGCGAAGGTGGAGGCGCTGCTCGGGTCGGTGAACGACAGCTACCTGAAGACGCGCTTCAATCACGACGCCGACACCCCCGAGAGCGAGTTCTTCTACCCGCGCACCGATGCCGGCCCGTTCCTCGAGCGCGGCATCCTCTCGGTGGGGTTCACGACGGGCAACCACGCGCGGTATCACCTGCCGTCGGACGAGGCGCGGTTCCTCGACCCGGTGCAGATGCACTTCCTCTCGCGCACGATCTTCGCGAGCCTCTGGGCGCTCGCGGACGTGACGGAGCGGCCGGCCATCGACCGGCCCATGCCCGCGAGCGTGCCCAGCTACAAGTAGGCCTGCTGCCTACGCCGTGAGCGGCGTTGAGACGCCGAGCTTGAATCCGTCGAGATCGCGGAACTGGAACATGCGGACGCCCCAGGGCCGGTCGGCGGGCTCGTCGATGAGCGTGCCGCCCGCGGCCTTGATCCGGGCGGCCGTCGCATCGACGTCCGCCAGTGCGGCCACGTTGATCTGCAGGTAGAAGCCCTGCCCCTTGATCCGGTCCCAGCCGAGCTTGCCGTCGTCCTGGTTGAGGACGAGCTGGCAGTTACCGGCGACGACGACCGCCGCCGAGACCTTCCCGTTGTTCTCGTACGTCTGCGCCACGGCAAAGCCGATCGCATCGCGATAGAAGCGGATCGAGGCTTCCAGGTCCTTGCAGGTGAGCGAGCCGCCCAGTGTGGTGGCGTTGAGTGCGGCAGTCGTGTCGGCCATGGTGTCTCCCAGTGAGTTGCGCAGCGGGACTGTATCGCCGCTGCAGACGTATGCGCAACTACCCCGCCCCTCAGACCACCTGACTGATCGTCATGGCACGACGATGCGGATCTCCGCCGAGGGCCGGCTCGTGCCGAAGGCGTTCGTGCCGCGAATCCGCACGTAGTAGGTGCCGGCGGGAACGGCGGCGAAGGCCGCCCGCGTCAGCGCCGTCACCGGTACGGTGAGCACGGTCTGGCCGGGCACCAGGCCAACGTCGAGCAGGAAGGCGGAGGCGCTCCCGACGTTCGTCCAGGTCACGGTCACGTCACCCCCGTGAACGGTAGCGGTCAGGTCGCGCGGTACTCCCGGCGGGCTGAGCACGGTGATGCGGGGCGGACCGCCGAAGCCCTGTGTGTGCACGACCGGCGTGAGCATCGCGTAGGTGCTGCCATCGAACGCGGCCGTGTACGCGTCGCCGTAACCGGCAGACTGTCCGTCCAGCCCGCGGGCATAGAGTCGTCCGGTCGCCGTGCTGACGGTGATCGCGGTGACCATGAAGGGAAACGACGCCGACCCGAGGTAGACGAGATCCTTCGTGAAGGCGTGGCCGACCTGCTGGGCGGGCACGACCAGCAGACGCTCGTGGAAGTCGTCCCAGGCGAGCCCCCAGACCGCGGGCAGGTCCACCGTGACGCGCGCGCCGGTGGCGACGTAGGTCAGGATGAGCCGCGCCGGCGCCGTCGCACTTTCGCCGCTGAAGAGCCGCACGCCATCCGGTGTCACGAGCCAGGGCGGGCTGCCGTAGGCCACGCTCGCGACCGTGCCGGCCAGCTGCGGCGTCTCGCCGGCCCCGGCCGTGGAAAACACCCGCAGGGTCGCCGTGGCGGCGGCCTCGACACAGAAGAGCCGCGCCGCGGAGAACGCGTAGCGGCACGAGCCCGACGTCGGCGTGGCGACGGTGAACATCGGCGTCACAATGCCGGTCTCCACGTCCACCGCGTCCACGGCGCCCGCGGCCGTCCGGACGAACACGCGCGGCCGCACCGGGTCGGTGGCCACGATCGAGACGAACGCGTAGGGCAGCGGGTGCGCGACACCCTGCCCGTCCACGACGACGCAGGGCGTGATGTCGCAGAAGTCCAGGCGGTCCGGTACGTAGCGGCCACCGGCGATGAGCGGCTGGTGGACCAGGGGCGAGCGCGGCCCGAGCGACACGCCGAACGGGGGCCCGGACGTGATCTCTTCCGTGTACGGCATGGTCCGCACGCCGCCCGACACGAACAGCCGATCCTGCGCGGAGGCGACCCCCGCGAGCCCCAGCACGCCGAGCAGGACGACGAGCCGCGACACGATCGAAACCATGACACACCCCCGGGAATCAGGGTGCAAGTCCCGCGCCTTGGCCGGGCGCGTATTCCCGGGCCGGATGTGCGCTCACCGGCCGCGGGTTACTGTGTCGCCCGCTGGAAAGTCCGCACCGGCGCCCGGGGAGCTACGCCAGGATGTCGTGGATGACCGTGCCCGAGACGTCCGTTAGGCGGAAGTCGCGGCCGCTGTAGCGGTAGGTCAGCTTCGTGTGGTCGATGCCGAGCAGGTGCAGGATGGTGGCGTGCAGGTCGTGCACGTGCACCGGCTTCTCGATGGCCTTGAAGCCGAAGTCGTCGGTGGCGCCGTAGGTCATGCCGCCCTTGATGCCGCCGCCGGCCAGCCACACGCTGAAGCCGAACGGATTGTGGTCGCGGCCGCTCGCCTGCGTGCCGGCGCCGCCGCCCACTTCCACCACCGGCGTGCGGCCGAACTCCGAGCCGCACACGATGATCGTGTCGTCGAAGAGCCCGCGCGACTTCAGGTCCTTGATGACGGCCGCGAACGGCTGATCCGAGTCTTTCGCGTTCTTGCGGTGCTGCTGGATGTCGCTGTGGGCATCCCACGGATCGCCCTTGGCGTAGTAGACCTGCACCATCCGCACGCCGCGTTCCACGAGGCGCACCGCCATCAGGCAGCCGCGCGCCGTGCTGCCGGGGCCGTAGAGCTCGAGCGTGGCCTTCGATTCCTTGCGGATGTCGAAGACGTCCGGCGCCTCGGTCTGCATCCGGTAGGCGGTTTCCATCGCGCTGATCGCGGCGTCGAGCTGCGGATCGGGCGGCACGCCGGCCAGGCCGTCGAGCGACTTCAGCAGGTCGAGCTCGCGCCGCTGCTCGGCGAGCGTGAACTGCTGGTTGTTGATGAACGACACGAGCTTCTTCGGGTCGAAGTCCTTGCCGACGATCTGGTCCGGCCGCTCGACCTTGCTCGGGATGAACGTGCCCTGGTGCACGGCCGGCAGGAAGGCGCTGTTCCAGAGCGGCGGGCCCACCGTGGTGGGCACGTCGGGGCAGAGCACCACGTAGCCGGGCAGGTTCTGGTTGTCGCTGCCGAGCCCGTAGGTGAGCCACGCGCCGATCGACGGCCGCCCGACCTGGATGTGTCCCGTGTTCATCATGAGCATCGACGGCTCGTGATTCGGGATGTCGGTGTGCATCGAGCGGATGACGCAGATGTCGTCGGCGCAGGCGCCCACGTGCGGGAAGAGTTCGCTCACTTCGAGCCCGCTCTTGCCGTAGCGCGAGAAGCTGAACGGCGACTGCATGAGCGCGCCGGTCTTGCGTTCGGTGGCCACGGTGCCGCCGGGCAGCGGCTGGCCGTGGTACTTCGCGAGCATCGGCTTCGGATCGAAGCTGTCGACCTGCGACAGCCCGCCGTTCATGAAGAGGAAGATGACGTGCTTGGCGCGGGCCGGGTGATGCAGGCCCTTCGACAGCTTCGGCGCGCCGGCCTTCCCGGGCGGCAGGCCGGCGGCGGCCAGCGAGTCGCCGACGAGGCCGGCAAACGCCATCATGCCGAAGCCGCTGCCGATGCGGCAGAGGGCGTCGCGGCGCGTGACGGGGGGACGGGATCTGTGCGCCATCGGGGTCAGCTCACGAACACGAACTCGTTCGAACTGAGCAGCACCTTCACGTAGCGGCCGAAGGCCGTGACGGGCCGCATCTTCTTCTTCTCGTCGTCGGGGGCGCCGGTGCCGGGCGTGACACCCGCCATCATGCCGGCAGCGGCGGGATCGGCGTCGGCCTTGGTGTCCGCGCCGCTCGTGGCCGGGGCGGGCGAGGCCGCCGGTGAGGCTGGTGTGCCCTTGGCGGGTGGCTCGCCGGCTGTTGCCCCGGCTCTGGCCGCCTCCGCTCGCCGCTCCTCGTATTGCTTCAGCGCTTCGCCGGCCAGGAACTCGCGGCCGGCCGCAAGTTCGCGCGCGGAGGGCGCGCGTCCGAAGATCCGTTTGTATACAGCCGTGATGCGCGCCTCGTCGTCGGCGGCGTCCACGACGTCCGCGGCCAGTCGTTCGGCGTGCTGCTGCACGAAGTCGCTGTTCATGAAGAACAGGCGCTGCAGCGGGACGTTGGTCGTGAAGCGCTGCTCGGCGGTCTGGCTCGGGCTCGGGAAGTCGAAGAGTTGCAGGAACTCGTCGAGTTTGTAGCGGCTGACCTTGCCGTAGATGGTGCGCCGCGCGGTGAGCGGCGTGAGCGTCACGGCCGGGCCGCCCACCTTCGCGTCGAGCGCGCCCGAGACGAGGAGCACGCCGTCGCGAATCTGTTCGGCGCTCATGCGGCGGCGGTTGGCGCGCCAGTAGAGACGGTTGCCGCCGTCCTTCGCGCGCGCGGCCGGCTGGTCGTCGGCGCTCAGCTGGTAGGTGGCACTCCGCAGGATCTCGCGGTGCAGGGCCTTGAGCGACATGCCGTGATCGACGAAGTACTGCGCGAGGTAGTCGAGCAGTTCGGGATGGCTCGGCGCTTCGCCGTTGATGCCGAAGTTGCTCGGCGTGTTCACGAGCCCGGTGCCGAAGTGTTCCTTCCACACGCGGTTGACGATGACACGCATCGCCAGCGGCTCGGCCAGGATCGCCTGCGCCAGTTCGAGCCGTCCGCTGCCCTTCGAGAACGTCCGCCGCTCGCCCTCGCCGAGTACGGTCACGAAGCCGCGCGGCACCGTGTCGCCGAGGCGCATCGGGTTGCCGCGCACGTGCACCTTGAGATCGCTCACCTCGGGCAGGTCGCGCACGCCGTGCACGTAGCTGTACTTCGGCGGCATCGCCTTCTCGGCCGCCTCGATGCTCTTGCGCATCACGTCGATGGTGGCGCGGCGGTCGGGGCCGAGACGCTGCTCGAGGTTCCAGCCGCGGAAGCGCAGCAGGCCGGGTCTGCTCGGCTGGCCCGGGATGAAGACGTCGGTACGCAGGTCCACCACGAAGACATCGCGGTAGAGCGCCGTGCGGTCCTTCGTCATGCTGCGCACTTCGAGGCCGCAGCCGGGGCAGAAGTCGTCGTTGGTCTTGAACTCGTTCGGCAGGTTCGCCGGTTCCTTCGGCTTGGCCGTCGGCAGCGCGCGCGCCCGGATGATGTCGTTCTCCTTGCGCACTTCGCGCTCCTCGAGCACGAGGCCGATGAGCAGCTCCTGGAACGCCGTGGCCAGCCGATCCGCCTCGGCGGCCGTGCCGCCGGTGGCGATCATCGCCTGCCAGTCCTTGAGGAACGGGTAGTAGGTGGGCGGCCGCGACAGGAAATCGAGCCAGCGCTCGAAGAGCTCGTAGTCGAGCTGCTCCTTGTCGCGGACGTCGGCTTTGTCCTTCTTCGGCTCGCCGGTGACCTGCCAGGCGGCCTTCATGTACTTCGCGCTCTGGAAGGCGAGCGTCGCGCCGAGCTGTTCGGCCTCGGTCTTCAGGAATTCCCCCAGCATCTCCTGCTGCTGCTTGAGCGCCTTCTCCTTCGCCTTGTGTTCCTCGACCACGGCCTTCGGGGCCAGCGGGTACTCGTGGTACTCGGTGTTCAGGAAGACGCCGCCGAGCGCGTAGTAGTCCTTGGTCGGAATCGGGTCGTACTTGTGGTCGTGGCAGCGCGCGCAGCCCACCGTGAGGCCGAGCAGGCCGCGGCTCACCGCGTCCACGCGGTCGTGCCGTTCGTCGGCGCGCGTGATCTCGACGGCGCCGTTGTCGTAGAACCACGGCCCAAGGCCCAGGAAGCCGAGCGCCGGCAGATGGCGCACGCGGTCGGGGCCCTCGAAGAGATCGGCGGCAAGCTGCGCGGTGACGAAGCGGTCGTAGGGCAGGTCGTCGTTGAAGGCGCGGATCACCCAGTCGCGATAGAGATGCGCGTTGGGATACGGGTTGTATCCGCGGCCCTCGGGATCCAGGCTGCGGTAGTCGTCCTCGCCGTAACGGGCGATGTCGAGCCACACGCGGCCCCAGGCTTCGCCGTAGCGGGGCGAAGCGAGCAGGCGGTCGACGACGGTCTCGAACGCCGTGGGCGACGTGTCGGCGAGGAACGCGTCCACCTCGTCGGGCGTCGGCGGCAGGCCCGTGAGATCCAGCGAGACGCGGCGCAGCAGCGTGCGCTTGTCGGCGGCGGCCACCGGCGTGAGGCCCTCGCGTTCGAGGCGCGCCAGCACGAAGCGATCGATCGTGGTGGTCGGCCAGGCCGTGTTCCTGACGGTGGGCGCGGCCGTGGCCGCGAGCGGCCGGAAGGCCCAGTAGTCACGATGGGCGGCGGTGACCGGCTTCTCGTGGGACGCGGCCGGGGCTGGTGCCGTGGCGGTGGCGGCGGCAGGCCAGGGCGCGCCGGCGCGCACCCAGGCCGTCAGCATGTCGATGTCGGCCTGCGGCAGCTTCGCGCGGCCCTTGGGCATCGCGGGATACCCCGTGGCATGCTGCAGTACCTTGAGGAACGTGCTCTGGTCGGGCGCGGCCGTGTCGATGACGGGCCCGGTCTCGCTGCCCTTCATGAGCGCGTCCTTCGAGTCGAGGCGCAGGCCGCCCATCGCGGCCTCGGCGTGGCATCCGTAGCAGCTGCCGGCGAGCAGCGGCCGGATGCGGGATTCGAAGAGCTCCGCGGTCATGGCCGGCGCCGGTGTGACGGCGGGCTGCGCGGGCGGCGCCTGACGGGCGCCGACGGCGGCAGTCAGGGCCATGGCCGCCAGGGTGAAGGCGGCGGCGACGGCGCGGCGACGGAGAGACGCAGGGGCGCGCATCGGAGCCTTCGTATTATGCCTGTGCATCCATCCAATGCGCCCTGCGCGATTTCGGGCAGGGGGGGGGCCGTCCGCGGCACTACAATCCGTCCCGCATGCGTGCATGTCGACTCGTGGTGGCCGCGCTCTTCGTGCTCGAGCTGGCGGCGTCCGCCCAGGAGCCCGCGGCGAAGCCGCCGCGGGCCGCTGATGCGCTGCCGCTCGCGCGTGCGAAAGCCGACGCCACGGTGGCGGCGCGGCTGACCACGGGCGCCGTCGTCCGCGAGGGCGCGTTGTGGTTCGCGACGCCGGCCGGCGTGTCCCGCGCAGACGGCAAGACGAACGCGCTCACCGCGGGTCCGGCGCTCGACGGCACCGTCTGCGGCACGCCCGTCTCCGGACTGGGCGCGGTGTGGGTGCCGCGCTGCGGCGCGGGTGTCGTGGCGCGTGTCGATGCGAAGAGCGCGGCCGTCACCACCGTGGCGCTGCCGCTCGCCGACGCCGAGGGCAGCGTAGCCACGGGCATCGGCTCGCTGTGGGTGGCGAGCGCCGCATCGGGCGTCGTGAGCCGCGTCGACGCCGACACGCGCGAGGCCGTCGCCGAGGTCTATGTGGCGGCGGCGCCGTCGAGCGTCGCGTTCGCGGATGCGGCGATCTGGGTGACGAGCGCCGCCGGGAACGTCGTGACGCGTGTGGATGCGCACACGAACACCGTGGTCGAGACGATTGCGGTGGGCCCGCGGCCCGGACGGATCGCCATCGGTGAAGGCGCCGTCTGGGTCGTGAACCGCGGCGACCACTCGGTCACGCGCATCGACCCGGCCACGAACAAGGTCGTGGCGACGATCGCCGTCGGTCACGGCATCGGCGCGGGAGACATCGCGGTGGGCGCGGGGGCCGTGTGGCTGAGCGCGCCGGGCACGCCGCTCGTG
>JALHON010000043.1 GCA_022842985.1 Acidobacteriota bacterium
GGTCGCGCGCCGCCTCAACATGCGTCCGCGCAAGACGCTGGGCTACAACACGCCGGCTGATACACTGACGGCCTGCGTTGCATCGACGCCTTGAGCCTGCCGCGGCCTTCTTCGCGAAGCACCAGGCCTGAAGTTCGCCTGGATCGCCGCGGAGAAGGCCACCTTCCCCGTCCACACGATGTGTCGCGTGCTCGGCGTAACGCCCAGCGGGTTCTATGCGTGGACGACGCGGCCCGAATCGGCGCACGCGCAGCGCGACCGCCATCTTCGCGTCCTGGTCCGCGCGGCGTTCGACGCGAGCCGCAAGCGCTACGGCAGCCCGCGCGTCTATGAGGACCTGCGAGATCTCGACGAAGCCACGAGCCGCAAGCGCGTGGCGCGCCTGATGCGCGAGGACCAGCTGCGCGCACGGCAGCGCAAGCGCTACAAGACCACGACGATGAGCGACCACGACCAGCCGGTCGCCGCCAATCTGCTCGACCGCCAGTTCTCGGCTGACACGCCGAATCAACGGTGGGTCGGCGACACGACCGAGTTCGTCATCGGTGAGAGCAGCAAGCTCTATCTCGCGGCCATCCTCGACCTGTTCTCCCGCTTCGTCGTGGGCTGGGCGATCAGTGCCGTGAACGATCGCCACCTCACGCTGAAGGCGCTCGAGATGGCTGTCAAGCGCCGGTGCCCGGAGATCGGCCTGATGTTCCACTCGGATCAGGGCTGCACGTACGCCAGCGAGGACTACCAGGTGGCGCTCGGCGCGCGCGGCATTATGTGCAGCATGAGCCGCCGAGGCAACTGCTACGACAATGCCGTCATGGAAAGCTTCTTCTCGACCGTGAAGAGCGAGACCGCCGATCGCTTTCCGAGCTTCGGCGATGCCAAGATGGAGTTGTTCGACTACATCGAAGTGTTCTATAACCAGCGCCGTCGGCACTCGACGCTCGGCCAGATCAGCCCGGCCGCCTTCGAACGTCGGCACGCGCAAGCCGCGTAGTTAAACCGTCCACGGAACTGGGGCAAGCTCAAAGTCCCTGCCACATCGCAAGGTAGAACAGCGTTCCGAACTTCTGATTCTTCTTTGTCGCCTTCTCGACGCCACCTTTCCATGGCAGAACTACAAGCTGGCCAGTTGCCGCTCGCGCGGCCAACGGGGAGTCCTGCAAGCGCATCTCGCGCCCTCGCTCCCAGCAGGCGATCAAGCCGCCGTCCCCGGCGTTCCATCGTTCATCCCATGTCCCGCCTAGACGTATAGGCTCGCTGATTGATCGGTGGGTCTTCATGCTCGGGGCTCGTGAACGTGGCGATGTCTGGTGTGACCGCTGAGCTGCGGCCGCTTGCGGGAATCGCCCGCGAACAAGTCGGCTTGAGCGCGATACTAGCGTAAGTCGTACGTTTGTTGGGGCAGCAGACAGGAGGCGGCATGCCGCCACCGCATCTCGGTCCGTCGACTGTCATTGCGACCAGTCGTGGCGAATGCCATCTGAGCAATTGCTGATGCCTCACAGGCGTGCCGCCCCGCGCCTACCACTCGAGGTCCTGGAGCGCATCCGGTGAATACGCCACGAAGTGCCACTCGCGGCTCGCAACGATGGCTGCCCTCACCCCGCCGGGCGGCGGGACGCGGTTCGGGCGGCGGCGACTCTGAGCGCGGCGCTTCCGATTGCGACACTCGCACCGAGAGTGCGGGCGTCATCTGGGCAGGGGCTGGGGGCCCCCTAAGGGCTTGTACAGGCGCAAGTCGCCGGGAGGTGCGAGTGACCGACGCGCGAAGCGGAGCCGACGACCGGACCGCGTCCCGCCGTCCGGCAGTTCCCCCGCCAGGCCCCAGGAATACCCGTCCCGCAAGGCGTCCGGACTGCTAGACTGAGCGCCATTCCGGCGTGCGGCCGGAGGTCCCCGGAGGCTCAGATGTCCGTGCTGTGCTGGCTGCGCCGTCCCTCGGCGCTCCTCGTTGCCGCCACGTCGCTCTACTCGGCCACCGTCTGGACCCAGACCCAGCCGGCACCGGCGCCCACCACGCACGACCGCGTCGAAGCGGCGCATGAAGGCCTGCGTGGCGACGACAAGGCCCGCGACACGGCGCGACTCACGGCAGCGGTGGCCCGGCCGGTCGATCCCGCGGCGGCCTCGCGGCCCGTGCCACGCCGCAACTTCATCGACACGCTCATCTTCGACCGCCTCGCCGCGGCCAAGGTGCCGCACGCACCGCTCGCCGGCGACGACGAGTTCGTGCGCCGCGTCTACCTCGACGTCACCGGCCTGCCGCCGTCCTCCGCGGACGTCCGCGCCTTCGTAGCCGACCGCGCGGCGGATAAGCGCGATCGCCTGATCGACCGCCTGCTCGCGTCGGACGAGTTCGCCGAGCAGTGGGCGTGGCACTGGGGCGATCTGCTGCGCATGTCGGGCGAAGCCGGCCCGGGCGCCAACGCCTTCCACTACTGGTTCAAGGAACTGCTCAAGGTCGATCGGCCCTACGACCGCTTCGTGCACGACGTCCTCACGCCGTCGTCGAAGGTGCACGCCACCATCCCGTCGCTCGCCGTCATCGGCCGCAGCAACCAGCTGAAGAGCCGCTTCGTCGAGAGCGTGGACGACTACCGCATCTCGAATCGCCTCGACCACATCGACGCGCTCAACATCGACGTGAGCCGCGTGTTCCTGGGACTCAACACGTCGTGCATCTCATGCCACGACGGCGAATACCACCTGGAAGACGTCAACAAGTACCTGGCCGAACGCAAGCGCGACGAGTTCTTCGCCATGTCGGCGTTCTTCGGCACGACACGCCTCATCGGCAACTGGAACGACAAGTCGCGCAACGTCGATCGCGACCTGCACGTGGACGACCTCGGCAGCGGCTACGACGGCGGCGACGACGCGCCGTTCCTGACGCTCGCCGAAAGCCAGTTCCCGCGGCCGAAGGGCTCGCACGAGCCGGCCTTCATCCTCACCGGCGAGAAGCCGCGCGCCGGTGAAGCGCCGCGGGCGGCGCTTGCCCGCATGATCACCGCGCATCCGCAGTTCGCGCGCGCCACGGTCAACCTGCTGTGGGGCCGGCTGATGAGCGTGGGCTTCGTCGAGCCGCACGACGCCTTCGACATGCTGCGCCTCTCGGGCACGGAGGCCCAGCCCTCGAACGTCGAACTGCTCGAGGCGATGGCGGCAGACTTCACGAAGAGCGGCTTCCGCCTGAAGCACACGATCCGCACGATCCTGCAGTCGAGCGCCTATCAGCTCTCCTCGTCGTTCCCCGGCACGTGGAAGGACGACTACCTGCCGCTCTATCCGCGGCACTACGCGCGGGTGCTGACCGGCCCGGAAGTGCTCGACTCGCTCGCCGTCGTCACCGGCGTGCCGCTCAAGTTCACGCTCGGTGGCGAGACGATGACACGCGTGAAGCAGCTCGCCACACCGGGCGACATCGGCCGCGCCGGAGAATCCATGGCCGTGGACGCGATGCTCCAGAGCTTCTTCCAGAGCAACCGCCGCACGCCGCCGCAGAGCGGCAACCGCCCGTCCACGCTGCAGGCGCTGCTCATGATGAAGTCGAACGTCGTGAACGACCGCGTGCTGGCCTCCGCGCAGGGCACCGTCGCCACGCTCGTGGGCTCGACGCGCACCGACGACGAAATCATCGACGAGCTCTACATGAGCACCAGCGCGCGCACGCCGTCGCCGGCCGAACGCGCCGTGGCCCGCCGCACGCTCGCCGGCAACCGCAGCCGCGGCACCGAAGACCTGCTCTGGGCCCTCGTCAACAGTCCCGAGTTCCTCGTCAACCGCTGATCCCGGGGCCCGCCATGCGCCGACTGACAGACCTCGTTCCTTCGCGCCGCGACGTCCTCCGCTGGGGCGGCCTCGCCCTTGCCGGCACCTGGGTGGACGGCCTCGTGTGGCCGCTCGACATCCGCGCCAGCGGCGCCGCGGTCACGCCGCGCGGCACGGCGAAGAACGTCATCTTCATCGAACTCGGCGGCGCCATCAGCCCGATGGACTGCTGGGACTTCAAGGAGACGCGCTGGACGCCGCAGGACCTCGACGTGACGGAAGTGTCGAAGGGCCTGTATCTGTCGCGCACGCTCTTCCCGCAGCTCTCGAAGGAAATGCATCGCGTGGGTCTCGTACGCTCGATGCAGGCGCCCGAGCTCATCCACTTCAACGGCCAGTACCACACCCAGGCCGGCCGCGCCCTCAATCCGGCGATCGCGCGCGAGATTCCCGCCTTCGGGTCGGTCGTGGCCTTCGAACTCGCGAAGCAGCGCCGCGAACGCGACACCTTCCCCACCTACATCAGCACCAACCTCACGAAGGCACGCGCCGGGTCGATCGGCTCCGGCTTCCTGCCCACATGGACGACCGGCCTCGACCTCGACCCGAGCACCGTGTTCGCGGCCTTCGGCGGCGACATGACGGGCGCCAACGCCGTGTTGTCGGAACGCTGGGAACTGCTGACGGCGCTCTCGAAGATCAACGAAGGCCAGCGGCAGGCGATGGGCCAGAAGGCGGCCGACTACCAGACCTTCTACGACGACGCGCACAAGCTGCTCACCGATGCGCGCTGGCCGTCGGTGTTCCAGGCCTCGGCCGACGACCGCGCGCGCTACGGCGACGACGAGTTCGGCCTCGGCTGCATCCTCGCCCGCAACCTGCTCGCCCAGCAGGCCGGCACGCGGATGGTCTACATCTACGACGGCGACCGCTGGGATCATCACGCCGGCATCTTCGACAAGACGGCGGAGTGGAATCACTACCGCACGTGCACCCGGCTCGACAAAGGCCTCGTGAGCCTCATCCACGATCTCGCGAAGGCGCCCGGCAGCACGGCGGGCAAGACGCTGCTCGACGAGACGATGATCGTCTGCCAGAGCGAGTTCGGCAGAACCCCCGGCATGAACCCGGTGAACGGCCGCGATCACTGGAAGGGCGCCTACACGGGCCTCTACGTGGGTGGCGGCATCGCCGGCGGCCGCATCCTCGGCAGCACCAACGCCGATGGCAGCGCGGTGGTCGACACCGGCTGGCGCCACAAGACGCAGCCGTTCATGGACAACACCGTCGCCACCATCTACTCCGCGCTCGGCATCGACTGGACGAAGGTGGTCGAGAACACGCCCTCGGGCCGCGCGTACCACTACGTGGACACGGTGAGCCTCGGCGGCGCGGCGATGATGGAAGCCGACGAGATCGGCGATCTGTTCGCGTGAGCAATCTCGTGGCGCGCCCCCTCCTACGCGTTGCCGCCGCCTGGGGTCTCGTGGCCGGGCTCGTGCTGGGCGGCTCGTCGGCCGCGCAGCCGACGGGCGGGCAGACCCCGACCGCACCCGCGCCCGCGACACCCTCGACAGCCGCATCTGCGCGTATCCCGCTGGCGGGCGGTGAGTTCTGGATGGGCCGCACGCGCCTCTGGCTGATGGACGAGATCGGCTGGCAGGTGCGCGAGCGGGCGGACGACCGTCCGGTGCATCGCGTGCGACTGGCCGCCTTCGCCATCGACGCGCACGAAGTCACGAACGACGACTACGCCGCCTTCGTGGCCGCGCCGGGCGCCGGTGTGGAGCCGCCGTATCACTGGGGCGGTCGCACGCCGCCCGCCGGCAAGGGCCGGCTGCCCGTGTACAACGTCACGTGGCACGACGCGGTGAAGTACTGCGCGGCGCTCGGCGGCCGCCTGCCCACCGAGGCGGAATGGGAATACGCCGCCCGCGGCGGCGTGGCCGATCTCGACTACCCGTGGGGCAACGACTACACCGACACGACGCCCGACGGCACGGCCACGAAACGTGCGCACAGCGGCTCGAGCACGGGTCCACGTCCCGTGGGGTCGTTCGCGCCGAACGCCTTCGGCCTCTACGACGTATCGGGCAACGTGTGGGAATGGACCGCCGACTGGTACGACCTCCACTACTACGCGGAGAGTCCGGTCGAGCAGCCCACCGGGCCGGCGACCGGCCGCTACAAGGTGATTCGCGGCGGCAGCTGGGCAGACACGGAGACGCGGCTCGGCACCGTCTATTTCCGCAACTTCACCGCGCCAGACACCGCGCAGCCCACCGTGGGGTTCCGCTGCGCCGGTCCCGCACCCTCCACGCGATGACACGCCCGGCCACGCCATGGTTCGTCGCCGCTGGCGCGCTCGTGGCGGCCGCGGCGGTGGTGGGTCTGCCGGTGTGGCTCATCCAGCCGTTCGCGCCGCAGACGCCCGACGCCGTCGCCTGGTCGTGGCAGTTGCGGCAGCTCGCGCCGCGCGTGACCCTCGCCATGACGCTCGTCGCGCTCGCGGCCGTCGCCTGGCTCTGGCCGCGCCCGTCAGCGCCGGGCTGGCGCACGGCCCTGCGCCGCTCGGGCCTCGTGCTGATCGTGGGGCTCACGGCCGGCACGGCGTGGTTCGCGCGCCAGAACCACTTCGAGTGGATGTTCCGGCCGTTCCCGGACCCACGCTTCGTCGCCGCGGCCGAGGCCACCGACGTGCCCGCCGAGGCGCCGGTGCTCGGCGTGGCGAACGCCGCCGCATCTCTCGCCTTCCCCATCACGCGGCTCGGCTACCACCACCTGGTGAACGCGGCGCTCGGCGACGTGCCGATCGTCGCCACGTATTGAACGCTCTGTCACACCGGTCTGGTGTGGGAGCGAACACTCGATGGACGCACACTGCAGTTCCGTCTCATCGGCATCAACAACCAGAACTTCCTGATGGAGGATCTGGAGACCGGCTCGTGGTGGCAGCAGGTGACGGGCCGCGCGATCTCGGGGCCGCTCACCGGGCGCACGCTCACGCCGGTGCTGCACGACGAAGTGACTTTCGGGCTGTGGCGGGCGGAACACCCGGCGACGCGCGTGCTCGGGCTCGACGCGCAGGCCTCGCAGATCGACGCCACGTGGGAAGAGCGCACGGCCAAGGCGCGTGTCGTCACGCCCGTGCGGGCAGACGATCCGCTGCCGCCGCGCACGCTCGTCATCGGCGTGGCGATGGGCGGCGCCGCACGCGCCTACAAACGCGAGACGCTGGCGGCCTCAGGCGTGATTCTGGATGACCTCGCCGGCACGCCCATCGCCATCGTGGAAGCCGACGACAAACACTCCGTGCGTGTCTTCTCGCGGCACGTGGACGGGCAGACGGTGGACCTGCTGCGGAAGGTGGATACGGCGCCGGTGCGCTTCATCGACGAACGCACCGGCTCCGAGTTCGACTTCACGGGACGCGCCGTGACGGGGCCGCTCGCCGGGCGTCAGCTCACGCGCGTGCCGCACCTGTCGGACTACTGGTTCGACTGGCACGAGTACCACCCCGACACGACGGTGCACGCGCCGTGGCAGCCTCGTGCCGCGCGGCCGTGAGCGGCAGGGACAGTCCCCTCGCGGTTGCGAGACGGGGACAGCCCCTAAGCGCCCTGCATCGGCTCGTCGGCACTGCCGCCGTAGATGGCCGGCACCTTCGAGCCCATCGCCCGCAGGTACGCCGCGAGCTGCCCGCGGTGGTGGATGCCGTGGTTGTTCGCCATGCCGAGGAACGAGGCGGCCGGCATCTCCATCATCCCGAAGAACGAGATCGGCTTCGCCAGCGTCTCGGGCGACATCGCGGCGATCGCGTTCAGCTTCTCGGGGAAGGTCTTCTCGTAGAAAGCGACCACTTCGGCGACGTTCGAGAACTGCCCTTCGACCTCCTTCACCTTGGCCGGATCCCACACGAACTGGCCGGTGAGGATGCTGTCGAGGAACCAGACGTCGGAGGTGGCAAGGTGCGTGGCCAGGTCCCACGCCGTGCGCGACTTCTCGTCGGGGCGGTAGTCACGCGTCTCGTCCTTCACGGCGGCGAGCACCTTGCGGGTGGCGGCGAACTCTCCATGCATGAGCTGGGTGAACTGCTGGGCGAGGAACTGGGCGTTGTCGGGCGTCATGGCTGCAATCTCCAGGGAATAGATCGTTGCGGCGACACAAAGGCCGCCAGACCGGGTGCCGAGAGACTACGCGAACAAAAAGCGAAAGATCAAGTCAATTCGGGATGACTATTCCGAGCGCAGCACCTGCGCCGGGTCGAGACGTGACGCCCGCCGCGCGGGCAGCCACGCCGCAGCCGCGCACGCCGCCAGGAGGGCCAGCGGCATCACCGTGAAGACGGCCGGGTCGAACGCCACCATGTCCACGAACAGGCTGTCGAGGGCCTGGCCCACGCCGAGCCCGAGCAGCGCGCCCACGCTCACACCCACGCCGCCGATCCACAGCGCTTCGCCGAGAATCTGCGCCCGCACCCGCGCCGGCGACGCGCCCACGGCCAGCCGCACGCCGATCTCGCGCGACCGCCGCGCCACTGCGTACGACTTGGCGCCGTAGACGCCCACCACCGCGATGAATGCCGCGAAGAGGCCGATGCCCGTCATCGCGGTCGCGAGCGTGCGCAACCCCCAGAACTCGATCGACGACGCCAGGTGCGCGCCAAACGTGGTCACGCCGAAGAGTGGCAGGCCGGGCGCGGTCGTCTGGATGACGCGGCGCACCTGTGCGAGCAGGTTCGCGTCAGCACCCGCGCGCGGGCGCACATGGAAGTGGACGCCGCTCCGGTAGCCCTGCGCGAACGGCACGAGCACCGTGCCTTCGGTCTCGGTGGGAAAGACGTTCGTGATCTGCGGCGACACGATGCCGACCACCTGCACGGCCACCGGCACGCCGCCTTCCACCGCCGACGGCTCGCTGCCGATGTGGATGGACTGCCCGAGCGCGTCGCCGTCGGGCCAGAGCTGGCGCGCCAGGATGTCGTCGATGATCGCCACCTTCGGCGCCCCGGCCCGCTGCGTTTCGGCCTCGGTGAACGTGCGGCCGCGCCTCAGCGTGAGCCCCATCGCCCGCGGATACCCCGCGCCCACGGCGTTCCACTTGGCCTCGAACGCCCGGCCCTCGGCCGGCGTGGCCGGCCGTTCGCCCACCGCCGGCCTGGTGCCGGCGCGCCGGATCTCGTAGCCGATGTTCACGCCGCCGAACGGCACGGTTACGCCGATGGCGGCGGTCTCGACGCCCGGCAGCGCCGCGAGTTCCGATTCGAGGGCAGCGTAGATCGGCAGCGCGCGCGCCTCGTCGAGTCCGGCGAGCGCGGCATCGAGGTCCGCAAGCACCGTGGCCTCGGCCGCCATCGCGGCATCAACCGCGGTGCCATCGCGCGCCAGGCGCACGAAGAGCCCGGCCGCCACGAGCAGGGCGAGCGACAGCGCGACCTGCGCGGCCACAAGCGGCGAGCGTACCCAGCGGCGCTTCGTCGGCGCGGTGTCGCCCAGCTGATGCTTCAGATCCGCGAACTGCCGATCGCGCGAGTGGATGAGGGCCGGCCCCAGCGCGAAGAGCACGGCCGCGACCACCCCGAAGCCGAAGGCCGCGGCGGTGGCCGCGCCCGAGGTGCCGGCGTCGATCGCGAGCGAGATCGGCAGGCGCGCCAGCAGCGTGGCGAGGAACGCGTCGATCGCCGGCACGGCCACGAGCACGCCGCCCACCGCGGCCGCGCCGCCGATGAGCAGCGCTTCGACCAGCAGCTGCCGGATGATCCGCGCCCGGCCGCCGCCAAGGGCGAGGCGGATGGCGAACTCGCGCCGGCGCGCTTCGCCCCGCGCCACGAGCACCGAAGCAAGATTCAGACACACGATGAGCAGCACCGCGCTCGTGAGGCCCAGGAAGACTATCGCGAGCGTCGTCAGCACGCGCTCGTCCATCGGATTGGTACTCGTGCCGAATCGCGGCAACGGCGCGACCGAGAGGGCGCGGCCGCGATACTGCGCCGGAAACGCGTCGGCCAGCGCGACATCGGCCGCGGCCAGGCGGGTGGAGGCGGCGGCCGGCGTTACCCCGGGCGCGAGCCGTCCTACGAGATACAGCGGGAACGTGTCGGGCGCGGCCAGGGCCCGCGTGTCGTCCCCGAACGACTCGGTGCGCAGCAGGTCGAAAGCACCGAGTGGCAACAGCAGTTCGGGGCCCACGACCATCATCGTGCCGGTGAACCCGCGCGGCGTGATCCCCACGATGGTGATGGGCCGTTCGTTCACGAACACGGTCGAGCCCACGAGATCTGGCCGACGCCCCGTGCGCTGCCAGTACGCGTGCGTGGCGATGGCCACGGTGGCGCCGGCACCGGGCCGGCCTTCCTCCGCCGTGAACGGACGTCCCTGCACGACCGGCACGCCGAGCACGTCGAAGAAGCTGGTGGCCACGAAACCCGCGAACGTGCGCCGGGCATCCCCCTGCGGTGTCTCGCGCACGCCCACCGTACCGAGGGCGTGCGCGGTCACGCCGGTGAAGACGTCACGCCGCGCCGCCATGACCTCGAACGCGCCGTGGGAAAACGCCCGGTACGAGTCCACCTCCTGCGTGTGGCGCGAGTAGACCTGCACGATCTGGTCGGGCTCGGCGAACGCCCGCCCGGCGAACACCAGCGCGTAGAACACGCCGAACACGGCGGCGTTGAGCGCGATGCCGAGCGCCAGCACGGCCACGGCCGCGGCCGTGAACCCCGGCGTGCGGCCGAGCTGCCGCAGCGACGTCCTGAGGTCTCCGAGAATGTCGTGCAGCACGCGCCCTCCCCCGCCCGCCGACCGGGCGGGACTGGGGGAGAGACGAGGGCCCGGCGGGCTTTGTTTCACCGCGGGACGAAAATCGTGATGGCCCGCTTGCGCGCCGGGCCGCACTTCCGGTCAAATCGAAGATCATGGCCATCACATTCACGGTCAACGGCACGTCCCGCACGGTGGACGTGCCTTCCGACATGCCCCTGCTCTGGGTGCTGCGCGATGTGCTCGAATTGCGCGGCACGAAGTACGGCTGCGGCGTGGGTGCCTGCGGCGCCTGCACGGTGCACGTGAACGGCCGCGCGGTGCGCGCCTGCCAGACGCGCGCCTCGTCACTCGCGGGCGCGCAGGTGAAGACCATCGAAGGGCTCTCGCCCGACGGCTCGCATCCGCTCCAGCGCGCGTGGGTTAACGTGGACGTGCCGCAGTGCGGCTATTGTCAGGCCGGGCAGATCATGTCGGCGGCCGCGCTGCTCGCGCAGAAGCCCGCCCCCACCGACGCGGACATCGACCAGGCGATGAACGGCAACCTCTGCCGCTGCGCCACCTACATCCGCATCCGTCAGGCCATCCACAAGGCCGCGGCCATGACCGCCACGGCCACTGCCGCGCCGCAGGCGCAGGACCAGGAGTAAGCGATGGCGCCGCGCACCCTCGACCGCCGTTCGTTCCTCCGGGTCTCGTCGCTCGCCGGCGGCGGCCTGCTGCTCGCCACCTGCCTCGAACCGCTCGCCGGGCCGCTCGCGCCGGCGCTCGAGGCCGCTGGCGAGTTCATGCCGAACGCGTTCATCAAGGTCACCGCCGACGGCCTCGTCACGATCGTGGCGAAGAATCCCGAAGTGGGCCAGGGCATCAAGACGATGCTGCCGATGATCCTCGCCGACGAGTTCGACGTCGACTGGTCGGCCATCCGCCTCGAACAGGCGGACCTGAATGAAGCCGTCTACGGCCGCCAGAACGCCGGCGGCAGCACCGCCACGCCCACCAACTGGGATCCGCTGCGCAAGGCCGGCGCCGTCGCGCGGCACCTGATGGTGCAGGCCGCGGCGCAGACATGGAACGTCGCCGCGAGCGAATGCACGACGGCGTCGGGCCGTGTGCACCACAAGGCGTCGAACCGCTCGCTCGGCTACGGCGAGCTCGCCGCGAAGGCGGCGACACTGCCCGTGCCCGATCCGAACACGGTGGCGCTCAAGGATCCGAAGGACTACAGGATCATCGGCCAGCCCATCAAGGCCGTGGGTGTGCCCGACATCGTCGTCGGCAAGCCCGTGTTCAGCATCGACTTCACGCTGCCCGGGATGCTCTGGGCGGTATTCGAGAAATGCCCGGTGCACGGCGGCACGGTCGCGTCGGCCAATCTCGACGTAGTGAAGGCCATGCCCGGCGTGCGGCATGCCTTCACCGTGGAACCGCGCGGCGATCTCACGGCGCTCGCCGGCGGCGTCGCCATCGTGGCCGATACGTGGTGGCAGGCGAAGACCGCGCGCGACAAGCTCGTCGTGACGTGGAACGAAGGTCCGACGGCGGCGCAGAGTTCGGCGGGATTCGCCGCGAAGGCCGATGAACTCTTCGCGAAGGGGCCCGCCTTCACGCTGAGCCGCCTGGGCGACAGCGATGCCGCCCTCGCCGGCGCGGTGAAGAAGGTGGAGGCGACCTACGCCTATCCCTTCATCTCACACGCGCCGCTCGAACCGCAGAACTGCCTCGCTTCGTTCAAGGACGGTGCGGTGGAGCTGTGGTCGCCGAGCCAGACGCCGGAACGTGGACGTCAGGCCGTGGCGCAGACACTCGGCATCGCGCCCGAGAAGATCACGACGCACCTGCTGCGCGCCGGCGGCGGCTTCGGCCGCCGCCTTACCAACGACTTCGCGGTGGAAGCGGCGTGGATCTCGAAGGTCATCGGCGCGCCGGTGAAGCTCCAGTGGACGCGCGAAGACGACATGCGCCACGACTTCTATCGCCCCGGCGGCTTCCACAAGCTCACGGGAGGACTCGACGCGAGCGGACGCCTCGCCGCGTGGAGCGGCCACTTCGTGAGTTACGGCGAAGGCCAGACGTTCATCCAGTCGGCCAACATGCCGGGCACGGAGTTCCCGGCCGGCTTCGTGCCCACATGGCACCTCGGCGCCTCGACGCAGCCGTGCGGCGTGCCCACCGGCGCCATGCGGGCGCCGCGCAGCAACGCCGTGGCGTTCGTCTATCAGTCGTTCCTCGACGAACTCGCGCACGCCGCGGGCAAGGACCCGGTGCAGTTCCGCCTCGACCTGCTGCGCGTGCCGCGCAGCCTGCCGGCCGGCGTGATGAACGACGGCTTCGACGGCCCGCGCATGGCGCGGGTGCTCGAGACCGTGGCCGCCCGGGCCGGCTGGGGCACGAAGACGCTGCCGAAGGGCACGGCGCAGGGCGTGGCCTTCTACTACAGCCACCGCGGTTACTTCGCGCACGTCGCCGAAGTGAGCGTCGGCCCCGACAAGGCCGTGCGGGTGCACAAGGTGTGGGTGGTCGGCGACATCGGCCGCCAGGTCATCAACCCGAGCAGCGCCGAGAACCAGGCGCAGGGCTGCGTCATCGACGGCCTGAGCCAGATGATGACGCAGGCCATCACCATCGAGAAGGGGCGCACGGTGCAGTCGAACTTCACGAACTACCAGCTGCTGCGGATGCGCCAGGCGCCGCCGGTGGTGGACGTGCACTTCGTGCTGAGCGACCACGCGCCCACCGGCCTCGGCGAGCCGGCACTGCCGCCGATCCTGCCCGCGGTCTGCAACGCGATCTTCACCGCCACCGGCGACCGCGTGCGCTCACTGCCGCTCGCAAACCACGGGTATCGCTGGTTGTAGGCCTCCACGGACGCACCAGATCTCAGCTCACCCGGTCACCCGATCACCAGGTCACAAGATGAACGAGCCACCCATCCCCCACGGATGGGTGGCTCGTGCGTCGTGCTCGCGCGCGACGTCTGTGGCTACGGCTGGTTCGGCCGCAGAATCTGCCGGAACTGCAGGGTGTTGATGTCGCGGAACATCGGCGTCCCTGGCGGCAGCTCCGCGGGAATCAGGAAGTCGGCGTCGAAGGTGAAGTCTCTGGGACCCCCGTTGTAGTGGTGGTTGTTGTTCGGGGCGAACTTGTAGGCCCCGACCGCCTGCCGGTTGACATGCAGCGAGACGATGGAGCCGCGGTAGCGGATGGCAGCCGGCGCCGCCCAGTTCTCGAGCAACCGGAAGAAGTTGGCGGCGCCGCCGTCGGTGCCGAAGAGATCGCCGGGGTTGCCACACGCGCCACCGCAGTAGGGGAACGACAACCCCTTGCCGGCGATGGCCGCAAACCGGAATCCCGTCGCGCTCGCCACGCGGCTCGGCATCACGTTCGGCGCTTCGAACGAACGCGCGTCGCTCCAGCTGTTCGAGAGCAGCGTGATGGCATCGGCAATAATGGCCGCCGGCCGGTTCGGCTCCATGTTGGTCCAATTGGCGACTGGAGCCGTGCTGTTGGCGTTGTAGTTACCGTGCACGTAGACGGGGTTCTCCGCGGCCACGGTCAGCCCTGCATCCGGGAGGCTGTTCACGCCGACGTTTGCGATGCCGATGCCGCCGCGGACGAGCTTGAGGGCTCGCCGGAAGAGCAGCGTCTTGTTGACGCGCGCCTGACCCGCGCCAGGCAGCGTGGCGGTGTTGGCAAACGGAATCACCGTGGCCGGACGCGCGAGCGCGAAGGTGTAGAGGCTGCCCGCCACCGCCGGTACGGGCGCCGTGGGGATATTGGCCGCGTTGTTCCACGGAATGCCGCCATAGGTCTGCTGGCTGTTGGCCGGGTACCGTGGATCGCCCACGTTCACATCTTCGCCGGCCTGCAGCACGCCGTCAGTAAGGCCCGCGGCCGTGGTCGAGTTGATGAAGTCCTCGAAGCCGTATTCACCTGTTTCTTCGTCGCCGTTGGCCGGATCGTGATTGCCGCGGCGGTCGGAGAAGTAGACGATGAAGCCGTTGTTGTTGTCGTTGCGGGCGTTGCCGCCAGAACTACCAATATCGCCCGCTAGCCAGCGCTTGAGGTTCAACACGTCGAGTGCGATGTACTGCATCACCCCCATCATGCGCATCGGCGAGTTCTGGGTGAAGACGCCGCCGGCGGTGAAGGTGTCGCGGAAGCTGCCTTCGCGGGCGTCGTAGAGCGCCTGCGGCCACCAGTCCCAGGAGTTCTGGCTCGCGGCATAGGTGCAGTCACCACCGGCGTTGTCGCGGAGCCGCTGGATACGCAGGATGGCGGACGGCGTCGGATCGCCGCAGTCGGTGCCGCCGGAGTTGCGGTCGCCGATGCCGAGGTTCAGGATCTCCATCGTGACATCGGTCCAATTGCCGCCGTTGTCCTGCATTTCGACCTTGATGTATCCGCCGATCGTGCCGGTGTTCTGCGCCTGGAGTGCCGAGGTCGTGATCGGGCTGTTCGTGGCCGGTGCGGCCGTGAGACCACGGCAGTTCAGGAAGCGGCGGAACGTAGAGCCGCCGTTGGTGATAGGCACGTCCGTGTACCCTTCACACGTCACAGGCACCGCCGCGCCAGCGACGGTCGCAGTCGGGTGGTTCATCCAGATGAGGTTGGGCGAGAAGCGGGCCGTCTCGTTGAGGCCCACTGTCAGGGTCCGCGAGGCGCCGGCACTAATCGAGCTCGTGAGGAAGCCGATGGCCTGTCTGCCGTCGATCATCGCACGGACGGTGGAGTTCACCGGGATGTCGGACGGCACGTTGCACGCGAGGAACGAGCGGGGGGGAAGCCCCGGGTTAGCACCCACCGCCGCCACCGCCTGCTCGCCCGTCTTGCCCTGGCACGTCACAACCTGCTGAAGCACGCCGGTGTTGCTGAAGATGCTGAGCTGCGGCAATTTGTAGACTGGAGGAATGGCGGTCGCCGTGTTCGGCACGTAGACCTGCGTGAACGGAGCGGCGTAGGCGCCACCCACCGTGGCGTGCGTCGTCGTGAAGGCCGGACCGATCGAACGCGCGATCGGCGGGCGGGTCGCGTCAACCGGCCCGTAGCCGGTCGGTGGCGCCACGGTCCAGTTGTTGGCGGCACCAGTGTCCGCATCAAGCCGCACGGGGTCGCCGGCCGTGATGGTCGGCAGGCCCTGGAAGTCCTGGATGCGGTCCGACAGCAGGATGCGCAGGCTGGCCTGCGCATAGAACCGCTGCGCGAAGACGAGCGGCGCCGCGACGTGTTCGTTCGAGTTGCGCAGCGGCCGCCGGATGAGGTCGATGGGCTGCGCGCCCTGCGACACGAGGGGCAGCTCGAGGCGCCGCGCGCCGGTCCGGCCATTGAGGACGAACCCGTTGAAATACGCACCACCGGTCGAGTAGTCCATCCAGTTGGTGTTGACCGCAGAACCTGGCATGCCCACCACGCTCCCCATGTTCGGCGACGCTGGTGTCATCACGAGGGTTGCCGACGTCGACCTCGGCATGAGCACCTGGTTGTTGAAGGCCGGCGCCGTCCCGCTGTTGTCGCGCCCGTTGGAGAGGAACCTGCGAATGATCTCGTTGACTGCCGTGACGCGATCGTTGAAGGTCACGCGAATGTTCGGGTCCCCGTTGCTCTGCGCGGCCACGAACAGGCTGCCGTTCGTGTGCACGCGGCCACCGAACCTGAAGCCGCCGCCGGCGAAGACCGAGAGGTCGGTTTCCGAGAACATGCCGAACTGGAACACCGGCACCGCCACGGTCTGCAGGCCCCGCCGCAGGCGCACTTCGGAATTGCCGGAGTTCGACCGCGCCGTCACGGTCATCGTGTACGGCGTGATGAGGCCGATGAAGCCCGTGAAGGGGCCGGTCGTGATCGCCGTATTCGGCAGGATGTCGGGCGTGCCATCGGCCGGGTTCGTGTCGACGTAGTCGATCGTGAACCCGTCGCCGCCACCGGGCGACAGGTACTGGAAGCCGGCGATCGCCGGCGGGTTCGCGGCCACGGCGTTGATCTCCGCCACTTCGGGGCTGACGTCCTGCATGAACAGCTCGGCCAGACCGGCTGTGAGCTGCTCGAGACCGGCGTGCGCGGCCGCGTACGCCTGCGTCTGGTCGCGGTCGGTGGCGGCTTCGCGCAGATCCGATTGCACGGCCGCGAAGATCCCCGCCATCAGTGCGCTCACCAGCATCAGCACGAGCAGTGACGTGATGAGGGCAATGCCTGACTCGTCAGTGATTTTCGACTTGTGACTCATGACCTGTGTCCCTGTCTCTCGGTGGCCGCCGGCTAGGTGCCAGGCGCCTTGTACTCGTCGACGAATGCCATGCCGCGGAAGCTCACCTGCGACGTCAGCGTGTTGCGGTAGGTCCGCTCCACGGCGCTGCGGTCCTTCGAGCGGCCGGTGATCGCGATGTTGATCTTGCGAATCTGGGTATCGCCGCACGCATCGGGCGCGCAGCGCCCCGTGCCGTCGCGGTCGGCCACGGTCATGCTCACATCGGCCGGGTTGGTGTCGCCATCGACGATGTCGTAGGTCAGACGCAGCCCCTCGACCTCGAAGGCCACGGTATTGCCGAGCGTGTTGTCGAACACTGTGGGATCACCGTTGTTGATACGGCGCACGAGCCGCGGCCGCTCCGGATCCGTCTCGGCATCGACGTAGTAGGTGATCATCCGCACGCGGCTCACGCGGGTGAGTGCCGGAGTGTTGGCCGGGTCAGCCGCGTTGACGGCCGCCAGCGTGCCGAACTCCGCCCCCGACTGGTTCAGATTCAACGAGTCGCCATTGGCGAACGTCAGGACACGGGAGCCGGGATCCACGCCGGTCACCTGGAGCAGGGTCGTCGCCGACCCTTTGGTGACCATCATGAGCTGGCCGGGCGTGACGCGGTCTGGCCCCGTCGCCAGGTCGGGCCCGGGCCCCACCGTGATGGTCGTGGCCGTGAGGGCGGTCAGCGGCACGTCGATCAAGGCGTTGTCGGCCATCAGTACCGTGACGACGTCGGTGGCGACACCGTTGATGGTGGGGCCGCCGCCGGGCGTCGGGATGACCGCGCCGATGTCCAGGTCCCCGGCAGGCAGCGTCCACGCCGTGCCCGGGGGGCCGGGCAGGCGCACCGGCGTCGCGCCGTCGCCGTTCGGAATCTCGATGGAATGACTCGGGGGCAGACCCGAACCCACCTGCAGCATGTCGCGCACCATCAGGTCGAGCCCGGTGCGGATCGAGCTGTTCATGGAGGTCATGTTCATGACCGTGCTGTACGACTGGGTCGCACTCGCGAGGCCGGCCAGCGTGGCCCCCATGATGAGCGAGAGCAGGCCGGTGGCGATCATCAGCTCGGCCAGGGAGTAGCCCGATTCCGAGTGCCGCAGCTGCCGCGGTGAGGGGTAGGTGGTATGCATGGTCGGCACTCAGGCGAACGAGGACACGAACGTCGAGAGCGTGTACGTGCGCCACGCGTCGTTCACGCGGTAGCTCACCGTCACGGTGACGCGGCGCAGGCTGGCGCTCACGTTGCCGTTGATGTCGAGCACGGGCTCGATCAGCACTTCGCGCCGGAAGTTGCCCGCCAGGGACACGACCTTGTCGTCGGCGTTGCCGAGGATGCCGTCGTCGCCCGGGAAATGCTGCGTCTCGTAAGGAGCGTCGTCATCATCTTCGGTGTTCACGATGCCATCGACGCCCGCCTCCTTGAGGGGCTGCGGGTTGTCGAGGAAGATGCCGTCGTCGCTGACGTTGCGGATGTTGTCCCACGACAGCTCTCCCGTGTCGCGGGCGGCATGCACGCTCTCGATGGCCTCGCGCGCCTTCTCACGCGCGATGAGACGGGCGGACGAGCTCGCCACGGTGCGCACGCCGGCGGTCAGCACGGCGGCCAGTGACAGGATGCCCACCGTCAGGATGCCCATGGCGATCACGACCTCCGCCACCGAGAAGCCGCGGTCATCGCCCGCGGCGCCCGTGGCGCGTGCCCTCTGCTGCTGCATCAGTCGACCCATTTCCCACCATCCCATTTCCACGTGCGCATCAGGCCCGAGACGCCGAGGATCGTGACCGCACGGGCCGTGATCGGCTGGTCGGGCACGCCCACGAAGATCGACGCGTTCACGACGTCGCCGGCCGAATCCACCAGACTGCCGTCGGTCGTGAACATGACGGGCGTGGGCCCGCCGAAGTTGATGGCCGACGCCGCCCCGAAGTGATCCTGGGTATCGCCCTGGCCCGCGAACTGCAGGAACTCCTGGCCACCTTCGAGCAGGGTGTTGGCCACTTCGGTCACGCCGGTGACCTGGCCAAGGTCGTTGATCTCCTGACGCTCGAGGCGGATCCGATTGGGTGTTTCGAGGGTCAGGTAGATGTTGCGGCGTTCGGCGATGGCGCGGGTGCGCGCCGCCGAGATGGCGCGGAAGGTGGACTCGGCACTGCTGTCGGCCCGGGCCCGGCTGATGGTGGCGATCGACACCGGAATGGCGATGGCCGAGACCACCGCGACCAATCCGACGACCACGATCATCTCGATGAGGGTGAAGCCTCGGTCCCGACGGCTCCGGTGGAGCGACTTCGTCATGCCCCCGTGAGTAGCAAGGGCTGGGCCAGTCTGGCCCGGTTGGTCGTAAGTTGTTGGTTGGAAGCAGATTGCTCGGCAGACCCGCGGACTGACGGGCTCTGGCGTGCCCAAAAACGACACAGCCCGATTACGAATCTTGTCAGGCGCGGTGCGGTTTCCGCCCGGGCGGGCGCGACATTCGCCAGAATATTGACGCGAATCAGGCCGCCGCAGACGCCTCGAGCGGCCCGAGACGAGCCCGGAACTCACGCCGCAGCAGCCACATGCTGAGCGCCATCTGCAGTGTGACCGAGACCACTGTGAGATACCAGACCCACGTCAGGTGGAAGCCGGGGACGCGGGCCAGCAGCAGCGACGGGATGGCCACGACCACCGCGCGGATGAGTGAGGTCACGAGCGACGGCTTCGTGTTGCCCATCGCCTGGAACATGCTCGAGGTCACGAACACGAGGCCGGCGGCGATGTAGTTCCACGACACGATGCGCAGGTACTCCTCGCCCACCGCCACGACGGCCGGATCGGTCGAGAACACGCGGATGAGCGCGTCGGGAAACAGCTGGCAGATGGCGACGAAGAGCCCCATGCCGCCCACCGAGAGCATGGCGGCGATGCGGAAGGTGGCCCGCACGCGGTGTGGCAGGCGCGCGCCGAAGTTCTGGCCGGCCACGGGGGCCACGGCGAAGCCGAGCGCCACGATCGGCATGAAGCCGGCCTGCCCCACGCGCTGGCCGATGCCGAACCCCGCCTGCGCCGCGGCGCCGAACGGCTGGCTCACCACGTAGACCACGGCCAGGTAGACGGCGATGAGCGCGAACTCGAGGCCGGCCGGAAGGCCGATCCCGAGCAGGTGCTTCCACGCCGCCGCGTCCGGCGCCATCTCGCTGCGTCTGAGCCGCAGGACCGACGCGGGACGCTCCGCGTACCAGTAGAGCCACGTGACGCCGACGGCAATCGCCACGAGCGAGGCCACGGCGGCACCCGCCACGCCCATCGCCACGCCCGTGCCCCAGCCGAAGATGAGCACCGGCGCCAGCACCATGTTGAGCAGGACGGTCGTGCTGCCCACGATCATCCCGGGCTTGAAGTCGCCCATACCGCGCAGCGCCGACGAGACCGCGACGAGCGCGAACTGGAGCGCCATGGCCGGCACGAACCACCAGAGGAACTGGCGCACGAGGGCGGCCGTGGCCGCGTCCGCGCTGAAGGCGGTGGCGTAAGCCGGCGTCAGCGCGAGCCCGACGACGAGGAACCCGGCGCCGGCGATGAGCGACAGCGACTGCGACTGGTTGAACACGCGCCTGGCGCCGTCGGCATCCTTGCGGCCCACGGCGTGCGAGACGAGCGTCGTCGTGCCCACGCCGAGCATCTGGGTGAGCGCCAGCACGACGAACGTGAGGTTGCCGGCCACGCCGACGGCGGCCACCGCTTCCTTGCCGAGACGGCCCATCCAGTAGAGGTCCGCCAGGAAGTACAAGGTCTGGAAGACCATGGTGAAGAGCATGAAGCCCGCGGTGGCGAACAGATGCCGCGCCAGCGACCCGGTGGTGAGATCGTTCATCGCCGGGCCAGCCTAGTCCTTCTCGCGGACGAGCTTGACGGTGAGGAAGGCCGCGCCGAGGAACGCCATGAACATCATGGCCGTCCAGTGCGCCTTGTTGATGCACTGGTAGCGCACGTGTTCGCCGGGCTTCACGTCGAAGACGACCGACTTGCGCACGAGCGTGTTGTTGGCCTTGAGCGTGTGGCGGCCGGGCGCAATTTCGCGCGTGATCTCCTTGCCGTAGAAGATCGTGCCCCAGTCTTCGCCGTCGAGCGTGAGATACACCTGCCGGTCCTGCACGTCGTCCTTCGCCGTGCGGCGCACGGTGAGCATGGCCGGCCCCTGCGGTGCCTCCACGCTCCCCGCGATGACGCCGAGATGCTCGCCGGCATCGCTGCTCGCGGGTGTCGCCCGCCGGAAGAGCGGCAGGCACCACGCGGCAGGTGAGATCGCAAGGGTCACAGCCCTCCAATTGTAAACGGGTCTGTTGCGGTCACACGTTGTCACGGGGTCTCTCACGGTCACGACTTCCCGCCGCGCTCGGTATACTGCCGGCCCATGCGGTTGTCTCGTCTGCGGCCTTCCCTGCTCATCGTGGGTCTCCTGCTCGCTGGCTCGGGCGCGTCCGCCCGGCTCACGCCCGCGGCGGCGCAGGCCGCCCGGTTCGACGTGCTGGTGCGCGGCGGCACGGTCGTGGACGGCACGGGGACGCCCGGCTGGCGGGCCGATGTGGGCATCCGCGCCGGCCGGATCGCGGCCGTGGGCGCGCTCGCCGACGCCACGGCGGCCACGGTCATCGACGCGACCGGGCAGGTGGTGGCGCCCGGGTTCATCGACGTCCACACGCACGCGGATGAACTCGCCGAGCATCCGTTCGCGGAACACTTCGCGCTCATGGGCGTCACGACGGTGATTGCGGGCAACTGCGGCAGCTCGCCGGTGGACGTCGGCGCCGCCTTCGGGAAGATCACCGGCACCGGCGCCTCGATCAACTTCGCGACCTTCGTGGGACACAACTCCGTGCGCGAGGCCGTGATGGGCACGGCACGCCGCGCGCCCACCGGTGGCGAACTCGCGAAGATGGAAGCGCTCGTGGCCAAAGCGATGGCCGACGGCGCCGTGGGGTTCTCGACCGGCCTGCAGTACGTGCCCGGCACCTATGCGGCCACCGACGAGATCGTGGCGCTGGCGAAGGTGGCCGCGAAGTCGCGCGGCGTCTATGCCTCGCACATGCGCAACGAAGGCACCGAGCTCGAGGCCGCGGTGGCCGAGACCATCGCCATCGGCCGCGAGGCGGGCCTCGCCGTGCAGGTGTCGCACCTCAAGGTGGATGCACCGAGCCGCTGGGGCGCGAGCGCGAAAGCGCTGGCGATGATCGACGAGGCGCGCGCCAGCGGCATGCAGGTGCTCGCCGATCAGTATCTCTACGACGCCGCGAGTTCCAACCTCGGCATCCGTTTCCCCTCGTGGGCGCTCGAAGGCGGCCAGACGGCCATCAACACCCGGCTCGACGTTCCGAAGACGTGGGCGCGCATCAAGGAGGAGATGCGGAAGCTGATTCGCGAACGCGGGCTCGAGAACTACTCGTTTGCGCGCATCGCCAACTACCCGGCCGATACGTCGTTGAACGGGCTGACGATTCCCGAGGTGGCGCAGAAGGTGAAGGGGGCGAAGGATCTGGACGCGCAGTTCGAGACCATGCGCATGATGCTGCGCGCCGGTGGCGCGTCGATGGTCTATCAGTTCATGGCCGAAGACGACATCACGCGCATCCTGCGCCATCCGATGGTGGCGATTGCGAGCGACAGCGGCCTCAACACGCCGGGCCGCGGTGTGCCGCATCCGCGCGGCTACGGCAACGCCGTGCGCGCGCTTGGCCGCTACGTGCGCGAGCTCAAGGTCATCACGCTCGAGGATGCCGTGCGCAAGATGACGTCGCTGCCGGCGGCGCAGTTCGGCTTCGCCGATCGCGGCACCATCGCGCCGGGCATGGCCGCGGATCTCGTGGTCTTCGATGCCGCCACCGTGGGCGACCGCGCCACCTACGACAAGCCGCACCAGTATCCGGCCGGTCTCACGTCCGTGCTCGTGAACGGCGTGCCGGTCGTGGCGAAGGGCGCGCACACGCAGGCGCGGCCCGGGCAGATCGTCAAGGCGGCGCGGTAGACAGGACCGCACTTGCGCCGGCGTGGCGTCCGCCCGTCGGCTCC
>JALHON010000044.1 GCA_022842985.1 Acidobacteriota bacterium
GCCGGCCGCGGCGGGATCGGCGACGAGCCGACGCAGACGGTCGGTCAGGGCCGCGATGTCGCCGGGCGGCACGACGTAGCCCTCGACACCGTCGGTCACCACACTCGTGATGTGCCCGACGTCGGTCATCACCACCGGGCGGCCGGCCGCCATCGCTTCGAGCATCGCCGTCGGGACGCCTTCGCACCCCGAGGGCAGGGCGAACACCCGCGACGCCGCCAGGTCACCGGCGACGTCCGCCCGGCGTCCGACCAGCTCGCAGGCACCTGCGAGGCCATGCGCCGCGGCCAGCCTCACGAGACGCGCGCCTTCCCCGCTGTCGTCGGCTCCCACGAAGCGCAGGGTGAGATCGGGCCAGTCGCGCCGCAGCGACGAGACCGCCAGCACGAGATCACCAAGGCGCTTGCGGGCATGCAGGTTGGCCACGCAGACGATGCGGCGGGGTGTCGAGGCATCGGGCGGAGCCAGCGCCAGGAACTGCCCGACGTCTGCCGCCTTGCCGAGCACGGTGGCCCGCTGCGGCGGCAGCTCGAACCCCTGCGCCAGCGGCGCGGTCGTGAAGGTGACGTGGTCGGCCCCCCACATCACCGACTCGTCCGGCTGCCAGCGAAAGCCGTCGTTCAGCCGGAACATCCCGCCCATGTCGTAGCCCTTGCCATACACGACGGCGGCGTGGCTGCGCGCGACGACCAGCGGCAACAGCCGGCAGGCGCACCGCTCGAAGGTGAAATGCACGACGTCCCAGGCCGCATCGAGCGTCCGCGCCTGGGCGTCGAGGGCCGCGGCGATGGTGACGGCGTCGGCAGCCTCGCGGTAGGCGGCTTCCAGGGCGCCGCCGCTGAAGGCCAGCACGTGGTGCGTGGCCCACGGCGCCGTGCGGCGCCACGATCGCAGCACGTTCAGGAAGGTCGTCTCGATGCCGCCGGCGGCCAGCGACTCGGTGACGTGCAGCACGCGCATCACGACGCCTCGCGGCGCACGAGGCGCCGCCATCCCATGACTCGTGCCGGCAGGAAGAGCGTGAGCCCGAGGAACGCGCCCACGGCGAGCGACAACGCGGCCCGGGCGGCCTCACGGCGCAGGGTGACGGCCGTCCGGCGCGGCAACACCCTGCCGTCGGGCGTGATGGCCGTGTAGCCGAGCGGCGACACGCTGAGCGCCGTGTAGTCGACGTTGGCCTGGCCGGCACCGTCCGGCCCGTTCCACAGCACACAGACGCGATCGAAGCGGCCCGCGAGCGCCCGCCGTCCCGCCGCGCTCGTGATGAAGGGCCACGGATGGAAGAACGGCGTCCGGTCGTACGTCAGCCGATGCGCGGGATCGATCCCGGCCTGGTCGAGCGCCGCGGCGGCCTCGGGACGCGCCACCACCGTGATGTCACACGACGGCGAGACCGCGCGCAGCGCGTCGAGGGCCGTCTGCAGGTGACGCCCCGAGCGGAAGAGCAGGATGCGTTCAGGCCGCCTCGGCATGCTGCCCCGCTCCCCCGGCATCGAGCACTTCCGTGGCCCAGCCTTCGAAGGCGAGCAGCGTCCACACGAGCCGCCACACGCCATCGTCGCCGGCGAAGAACCGGTCCACGAGCCGGCCGGCGGCGAGTGGATCGAAGACCCCGCGCCGGGCCAGCCGCGCCGGACTCAGCAGATCGCGCACCATCGGGGCGAGCGACCGCCGCATCCACAGCGCATACGGCAGCCCGAAACCCATCTTCTCGCGGAAGAGGATTTCGTCGGGCAGCAGCGGCCTGAGCGCCTGCTTCAGCACCCACTTGCCGACGCCGTCCCGGCTCTTCATCTGCCATGGGATCCGCGCCAGCGCGGCGCCGTAGTCCGGATCGAGGAACGGCACGCGCACCTCGAGCGAATGCGCCATCGACATGGCGTCGATGTCGCGCAGCAGCACCGACGACAGATACCCGCGCTGCTCCATCCGCAGCAGCCAGTCCCCCGGACGCGCGAGGTCGGCCTCGACGTCGTTGCGCAGATAGTCGACCGCCGCGTGTCCGCCGCCACGTGCCGCCCGCAGCGCCAGCGACAACACCCGGTCGCGCTCGGCCGGCGTGTAGATGGCGATGCCGGACGGCGACAGATACTCCTCATCGAGCAGGGCGTAGGCCTGCACGGTCTCCATCAGGCCACCCACCGACCGCCAGACGCGATCGCGGCCGACGCGGCCGACCACCGCCGCCACGCGCCGCACGTACTCCGGCGGCAGCTGGCCGAGGGCGCGGCCGTCGGCATAGCGGCGCAGCAGGTGCGTGTCGCGCCCGTAGCCGAGCAGCAGCTCGTCGCCGCCGGTGCCCGAAAGGGCCACCGTCACGTGCTGCGCGGCCGCATACGACACCCAGTAGGAATTGAGCGCGTCCGAGGTCGGCTGGTCCATCGCCGCGAAGGCGTGCGGCAGCCGCTCGCGGAACATCGCCTCGGTCAGCACGAACTCCTGATGGTCGGTGCCGTAGCGGTCGGCGACGATGCGCGCCCAGGGCCATTCACTGAGCACGTGTTCATCGGGGCCGACAAAGCCGACCGAGAACGTCTTGAGCGGGTGTGTCACGCACTCCGCGGCGAGCGCCACGAGCGCGCTCGAGTCGACGCCGCCCGACAGGAACACGCCGAGCGGCCGCTCCGACATCATCTGACGCCGCACCGCCGCCCGCAGACCGCCGAGTGCAATCTCGCAGGCCTCGGCCTCCGACGTCACCGGTGCCGCCACTTCCCGCGGCGGCGACCAGTAGCGCGATACGCGGCTGGTGCCGCCGCGCCTGACCAGCACGCTGCCCGGCGGCAGCTGCCGCACCTCGCGCAGAATCGACAGCGGCGACGGCACGGCCTGATAGACCAGATACTGCGACACCGCCTCCGGATCGAGATCGCGCGACACGAGACCGCTCGCGAGCAGCGCCTTGATCTCGGAGGCGAAGAGGAGCCGGTCGCCCTGCTCGGCGTAGTAGAGCGGCTTGACGCCGTGATGGTCGCGCGCGAGCACGAGTTCGCCGGCCGCCGGATTCCACAGCGCGCACGCGAAGATCCCGTTCAGCTTCTCGACGAACGCCGGGCCTTCGTCCTCGTAGAGATGCAGCAGCACCTCACCGTCCGAGCGCGTGCGGAAGCGGTGCCCGCGTGCCTCGAGGCCGTCGCGCAGCTCGCGGTGGTTGTAGATCTCGCCGTTGAAGACGAGGTGCAGCGTGGCATCTTCGTTCGTGAGCGGCTGGTGCCCGCCGGCGACATCGATGATGGACAGACGCCGGAACCCGAGCCCCGCCGCCGCGTCCAGGTGGAAGCCGTCGTCGTCGGGCCCGCGATGGGTCATGGCTGCCGCCATCCGCCCGAGCACCGCCCGCTCGGGCCGGCCCACCATGCCGCAGATGCCGCACATACGCTGTGTCCCCGTCGCCCCGGCGCGCGCGCCTACGCGTCCTGCCGCGCCAGCCGCAGCAGCGGCCCGAGGTTCTCGACGAAGCCGATCGAGAAGAAGTCCTGTTTGTCGACGAGGCCCGAGTCGCGCAGCTGCGCCGAGATGGCCGGCAGCCCGTACTGCGAGGCGATGACGATGTGATCGTAGCTGTCGCGGGCGAGCGCCGCGAACGGCGTCACGGTGTGGCCCTCGAAGGCCTTCCCCGCCTTGGCCGGATCGTTGTCGCAGACGCCCACCACCTGATGCGCGAGGCCCATCTTCCGCAGTTCCTCGAAGGCCAGCACGCCGGCCGCGCCGGCGCCGAAGACCACGAGCCGCCGGTTGTGCAAATCGGGCAGCGCCTTGATGAGCGGCCGCGTGTTCTCGACGTCCTTCACCGCGCGAATCGAGGTCGGGAAACTGAGGATCTCGACGTCGTGCAGCTGGCCCTCACGGCACCACGAGGCGACGCGCTCGGGCGAGCAGTCCTTGTCCTGGTACATCGGCGAGTACCAGTCGAAGGTGTCGAGCACGCGCCAGTGCCAGTCGGGATGCGTGTTGACCGGCAGGACGCGGCGCAGATGCCCCCACGGCCGCCGCGACATGAACGGCTGGCTGTAGAGCCGCGAGAACAGCAGGCACAACGTCCAGCAGAAGGCGTAGATGGCGCCGTTCGGCCAGCCGCGCACGACACGCCGCCAGAAGTCGCTGGCGCGGTTGTAGAGCTGGTCCGTGTAGTAGTAGAGCCACACGGCGATCTGGCCGCCGTTCTTCAGGTGCCGCGGCAGCCGCAGAAAGGCCTCGCGGGTGTCGCGGGTGTGGTGCAGGACGCCGATCGAGAAGATGATGTCGAACACCTCGTCGCGGAACGGCAGGTGGAAGACATCCGCCTGGATCACATCGACGTTCGGCCGCTGGCCGAGATTGGTCTGCGAGGCCTCGACAGCGAACGAGAAGTCGATGCCGATCGCCCGCGCGCCCCAGCGTGACGCGATCTCGAGGAACCGTCCGGCGCCGCAGCCGACATCGAGCACGAGGCGACCTTCGAGGTCGGCCGGCGTGAAGCCGGTCTTCTCGGTGAAGGTCTCCTCGGACTCCGTGCGGCCGTTGGCCGGGTCGAACTGCACCCGGCTCCACTTGTTCCACTCGTACGAGAACGTCTTGACGTAGCCGTCATGCGCGACGAACCGCGGCACGCCGCGCACGATGGGATACGTGTGACCGCAGGGCGCACACGTGAGTGTGCCCTCCGCGACGGTCGTGGCGTCTCCCGCGGCCACGGTGAGCGCAAGGTCGCCCTTGCAGGCCGGGCAGCAGATCCACTGCAGCAGGTCACTCTTCACTGGCCGTCTCCTTTGTCGGACAACAACTGGTCGTACAGCGCGAACCATCGCGAGGTCGAATGGCTGGCGGTGAAGTGATCGAACGCGCGCTGGCGCGTGGCCGCGGCCAGACGCCGCGCCTCGTCGCGCCGGGTGATCCGGTCGACGATGAGGCGGCCGGCGCCCGCCGCGTCGCCACAGTCCACGAGGTCACCGTCGTGCAGCAGGTCGACGGCGCCGCCGACGCGTGTGGCAATCGCCGGCACGCCGAGGAACGCGGCTTCGAGCAGCACGTTGGCGAACCCCTCGATGCGCGACGTCAGCACGAACAGGTCGAGCCCGGCGATGAGGCGCCGCGAATCACGGCGCTCGCCGAGCAGGTGGACGCGGCCCACGAGGCCGCGGGCGCGCACCTCGGCTTCGAGCGTCTCGCGCAGCACGCCGTCGCCGACGATGACCGCATGCAGGTCGGGGGACGCGGCGCACGCCTCGCCCACCGCGGCCACGAACATCGCCTGGTCCTTTTCCGGCGCAAGACGCCCCACCGTGCCGACGACCGGTGTCTGCGGCGGCAGCTGCAGGGTGTCGCGCAGCCACTGCCGTGCTTCCGCCGCGTGCAGCACGACCCGCGACGGATCGAGCCCGTTCGGCACGACGGTGAGGCGCTTCTCCGGGAACCACGTCCAGGCCGCGTGGTCGGCCACGAGCGGCGTGGCGTTCACCGTCACGATGTCGGCCAGGCGCGTCGCCAGCACGTCGGCGGCGCGGAACCACCACTGCGCGTACCACGTCCGCTTCCAGAGGCTCAGATTGCGCACCGAGCCGATGAGGCGCGGCACGCCGCCCAGGCGCGCGCCGGCGGCGCCGACGACGTTGGCCATGAAGAGCCACGTGTGCACGAGGTCGTAGCGCTCGCGCCGGCACAGGCGGGCGATCTCGAACACCACCTGCGAGCGGCGCGGCCAGCCCTCCGCATAGTGGAACGTGATGTCGTCGCGCGTCAGCCACTGACGCGAGAACTCGCCGTCCTGCCGGCCGAGCACGAAGACGTCGACATCGAAGGCGGCCGGGTCGGTGCGGCTCAGCAGCTCGGCGAGCTGCACCTGGGCGCCGCCGACACCGAGCGAACTGATGACATGCAGCACACGGCGGCGGGCCCGTCCGGGCGCGAGGGCGGCCCGCGGCCGCAGCCAGGCTGCCACGAGCTGCGCGAGCAGCAGCGGCACGTCGACGATATCGGTCACGCGGCCGAGCGACGCGAGCAGTGTCAGCCGGCCGAACGCCTCGGGCTCGTACACCACCGGCGCCGTCTCGGGCGCCGCCACCACGAACCGCCCGGCGCCGATCGCACGGGCGGCCCGGTACAGGTTGGCGTGGTGTTCGGCCACGCCGTTGGCCTGCGGAATCACGATGTGGTCGAACGCCTCGGCGCGCAGGCGGCGCACCAGGCGCGCGTGCCGCAGCAGGCCGAAGGCCGCCCCGTCGTAGACGAACGTCCGGCCAACGCCGGCCTCACGGAGCGGCTGCTCGAAGCCCGGTGAGGTCACGACGTCGATGGCCGCCGACGGCCAGTGTGCCCGCACCCAGGCGAGCGTGGCGGTGAACTGCGGCAGGCGGCACGAACGGAACACGAGCACGCGCGGCGACGCCGGGCGCGCACTGGCGTCCGCCGTGATCCTGCATGTCGTGTCCGCCGTCATCATCGTTATCGTCACTCTCGGGCGCCGCCGGCCGGCCGGCGGCCCGACACCGGTGTCGGGCGTCCGATGACGCCGCACCGTTGCCGGGGCGCAGGCAGCACATTCCGCCGCGTTTCGTGTGCCAGTGACGCCGGACCGAGCACGTCGTCACCGCACAGCCACAGGAAAGGCAAGTTCGGTACCAGGCGGACGGTCAGGCGACACCGGACGCGAGGTGCGCGCGTCTCGGCGGACTGGGCCTGGTCCGCCGAGGGCACTGCCGCCTTCCTCGGCCAGGGACCGGCGGGCAGGAGTTCCACCGCGTGAGGTGTGAGGTTGGCCGTCAGCGCTCGGTGGCGCCTGTCTTCCTCGCTGGGCGGCACGACTCTGGCTACGTAGCGCGCGTGGAGGGGTGCGGTGCAGGAATTCGCGTCGAAGTGCGGGGACGGGCGATTCCCGATGACGTCAGGTCGATCCGACGATGTCGACGAGTCGACACGCCGGCCGCGCGTACTGCACGTCATCGGTTCGTTCGGCGGTGGCGGCGCAGAACGCGTCGTGCTCACTCTGCTGCACGGGCTGCGCGGTACGTCACAGGCCTTGGCCGCGGGACAGGGCGGCACGCTGCTCCCACTCGTTCCGGCCCAGATCCCGGTGTCACCGGCGGCGAGCGAACGCGAACTGGGCGAGCTGATGGCGGCGTGGCGGCCCGACCTCGTCCACACCTGGCTCGATGGCAGCCTGTTGACCGCCATCACGCCAGCCGCGCACCTCGGCATCCCGGTCGTGCATCGGTTCTACAACATCGCCAGCGCGATGCGAACGCACGAACGGCACGAGCCGCGTCGCCGCGAGCTGATGACGCATGCCCTGCAGGCCACGACATGCGTCTGCGCCTTGTCCTCCGCCGCCGCCGACGACGCAGCCACGTACTACCGTATCGAGCGGCCACGAGTCATCATGAACGGCTTCCCCCTTGCCGGGATGCGTGGCGTCACGGGCCCGGTGGTTCGGAAGACCGGTGGGCCGGTGATCCTCTCCATAGGCCGCCTCGCACCAGAAAAAGGCCACGCGCATCTCATCGACGCCGTGACGCGTCTCACCCCCCGGCACCGCTCGGTCGAACTCTGGCTGGCGGGCGTCGGCGAGTGCGAGCCGGCGCTGCGTGCGCAGACGCAAGCGGCCGGGCTGGAGGCACAGGTGCGATTCCTCGGCTTCTGCGAGGACGTGACTGCGCTCCATGCGGCGGCCGACGTCTTCGTCTGCCCCTCCCTCACGGAAGGCTTCGGCAATGCCGTCGCTGAGGCCCTCGCCGCGGGACTGCCCGTCGTGGCGTCGGACCTCCCCGCGATCCGCCACGACGTCCTGGGCGGCACGCCCGGGGCGCGGCTGGTGCCGCCAGCCGACCCCGACAGCCTCGCGGCGGCACTCGATCAGCTATTGACGGACGCCGCGGCCCGCGAAGGCCTGGCTGCGGTGGGGCGCATGGCGGCGCGACGCCTGGGCGTCGAGCGCATGCTGTCGGACTACGAAGGCATGTACGCCGACCTGGTGGAGCAGGCACGTGTCGCCGCGTGAGCATCTGCCCGTCGTCGACATGCTCGCGACGCTGACGCTCGCAGACCGGCAGGCCTGGTCGCTGCTGACGGGCTCTCACGATCTCGAGGAGGTTGGCGAACGCCTGCGCCGCGTCGCACACCTGCCCCGCCTTGCCGACATCTCCGAACTGACGCCGCCACACCGCATACCCCTCGTGGTGGGCCACGGCCCCGGTATCGAGCCGGCACTGCCGGCGATCGCGGCTCATCGCGAGCGCCTGTGGGTGCTCGCCCCGTTCCGATCGGCGATCGCGCTGCTGGACACCGGGCTGGCACCGGACGTCATCATCCTCGCCGATCGAGACACGTGGCCCATCCGTGCCAGCTTCGAGCAATGGCAGTCGCAATCCGCCGAGCGCAAGCGGCGCCTCACGGCGGCAACACTCGTGATCGACGCCTTCGCGCCGGCAGACCTCGTCCAGCAGTGGTCCCGCGTCTTCCTCGTCGACACAGGCCCGGGCGCAGGAACCCCGGTCCCGCTTTTCGGCTCGGGCGTGCTTGCGGCGCTGTCGATCGTGTTCGGGCTCGGGCACCGCCACGTCAGTCTCGGCGGCGTCGACCTGAACCCAGGCACCAAGGTGGGTGACTTCGTCGCGCGGCTGCGCGGCGCCAACGACGTGGAACTGGTGGAACTCGGCACGGACGGATTCGCGGCCCTCCTTGCGACCGGGCCCCGCACAGCGCCGCGCCGGCCGGAATGGCAGTCGCGCCCTTCGGCCGCGGCCGCGGCCGCGGCGCTCGCCGTGGCTGCCGGGGAGCTGGAGGTCCTGGCGTCGCTGCTTCGCGCCGTCGAGGCCGGCCTCACGTATGCGCCGGCTGACCCACGGCTCGCGCGGCTGGTGGACGACATCCGCTGGCGCTGGCCCTCGATCCCGAGTGCGAGGGCCGCGGTGCATCGGGCGGACTGCCGCTGGCTCACGGCGCTGTGGGAGCTGACGGCGGCGCCGATCGTGCCGCTGCACGACGCGTCGTCGATCTTGATGACGTCGCGGCTCGTGCTGCGACCGCTCGCCTCGGCGCTCGCCAATCACCTGCGCGACTGTCGTGGATGTGTCGCACGCGCGTTCGGCCACGGCACTGACGTGGTGGCACGCCTATGACCGGCAATCCGCCTTCGCGTGTGCTGGTGCTTCGCACGAGCCGCTTTGTCGTGGCCGCTATCGCGCGTGTCCGCCGCGACTGGCCGGCGGCGACACTCTGCGTCATCCACCAGGCCGGCTCTGAGGCCGAGCTCGACGAAGCCGGAATCCCCGCGAGCGGCCGGATCCAGCTCCCTGCGGGCACCCGGATCACGGCCGGCTCGGTGCTGGCATCGTCATGGGGCCGGCGGGCTCGCCAGTGGCGGCCCGATGCCGTCGTGCTGCAGTGGTGGACTCCGAGTGGCCGGGGCCACGAAGCCGTCGACCGTGCGGCATTGCTACTGCAACCGCGCGGTTTCCACGTCGTGCTCGACGGCGGCGAGCGTGTCTGGGTCTCGTGGAAGGGCCGCGTCTGGCGGCCGATCGCCGTGGCCGGCCGGCGGGTGTTGGGTATCACCCTGATCGCCGCGGTCGCGGTACTGTCGGTGGCACTGTGGCCGGCCACCGTCTGGTACCAGAGCCGCGAACGGCGGCGCCTGCGGAGGGCGGTGTAGCCGTGCGCGTTGGGTTCATCGGCAACCAGAACAACTACCCGTTCGTGCTGGCACGTGCGCTGCAGCGGCGCGGCCACGACGTGCGGGTCGTCATCGACCAGCAGCATCCGCTCGATCGCCCGGAGTGCCGCTACGCTGACGTGCCGTTCCCGTATCCCGACTGGATCCGAGAGGTGGCCCCGGTTGAAATGGGTGACGTCGTCTTCCAGACGTCGCGGTGGCGGACCGCGCTCGACCACGTACGTGATTGTGACGCGCTGGTGCTGAACAAATTCGGCTATGACGCCGCGACGCGGCTACCGGTCCCGGCGTTCTGCCTCACGACCGGGGGCGACGTGGAGTTCTGGGCGAATCCAGACGCGGCTGAGGCCTTCGCGTGCGCCATCGATGGCCAGCCGCACGCACGCGAATGGATACGGCGGGCGATGCAACTCGAACGCGTCGATTGGCCCAGCCTGGCCGGCGTCATCGACGCCGCGCCGACGCCGGTACGCCGCATGGCGCTGAAGCAGCTCTTCCGGATGTTCGTGCGGCGCCAGCGTGCCGGGCTCAGGCGCGCGATCGCCATCTCAGGGCTGCCTGACGGCGTATCGCCGGCCATGGCTGCCGTACTCGGCGCCTGCCGCGCGGCCAACGCGCCGAGGCTGCACCTCATGATGGCCGACATTGGCTGGATCGCCCCGCAGCCACCGCCGGTCAACCCCGTGCTGCGCGTCTTCAACGCGGCTCGCATTCTATGGAAGGGCCCGTTTCCGCCACTCGTCGGGGACTGGGAGAGCAAGGGCACCGACGTCATGCTGACCGGCGTGGCGCTGTGGCATCGGCGTACGGGACGGGCCATCGACCTCCGCCTGGTCGAGAAGGGCGCAAGCGTCGCGGCCACCAAGGACCTCGTGCGCGCGCTCGGCATCGAGCCACTCGTTTCGTGGCAACCCGAGCTGACGCAGGCCGGCGTCTTCGACGAGTACGTGCGCGCCGACATCGTGACCGAGCAGTGCGGCACACATGTACTCGGGATGGCGGGCGTCGAGGCGATGGCCGCGGGCCGACCAGTCATCGCAAACGGCCGGCCGGAGCTGTACACCTCGCTGTCGGGCCCCTACCCCGTTGCCCAGGCGGCGACTGCTGAAGAAGTCGCGGCGCAGCTCGATCGGCTATCCGACCCGGCCGTGCGCGCTCGCGTCGGCGCTGACGGCCGCCGCTTCGTCGAGCAACACCTCTCACCAGACGCCGCCGCGCGCCAGGTCGAGTCTCTGCTGCTCTCAGCCGTCGCCGCTCGCTGCATCCGCGCGGCCCCGGTGAGTGCGGGGGGCGCCGCCAGCGGTTGACGGCCGGACGCGGGGCTGCAGAGCCCGGTGCCCCCCAGACTCAGAGTCCGTTGTCGAGGACGGCGTGCAGCGGCTGGGTTTCGGCCCAGGCGACGTGGGCCGGTAGCCACAGCTCGTAGGCGCGGCCATTCGAGCGGACGTCGGAGCCGTCGCTGGCGCTCAGATGAATTTCATCGCGCCAGCGCGCCCAGGTACCGGGTGTCACGTCGGCGAGCGCCGAGACAGCGACGAGCGGTCGACCGTCTTCGACCACCTGGAGCTTCGCAGCCGGATGCGTGACGTACCAACGAGCCACGTCCGTGCGCAGTCGCACAACGCGTGTGCCGGCGACGCCCTGCGCCAGCCGGGCGGTCGGTACCCGCCACCTGACCAGCGGTGCCTGGGGCCATTCCGCGGACGTCGAGGCAGGAACGGCGCGTTCGAGCGCTGCCACGGCCCACCAGATCTTCTGCGTGTAGAGGTCGTGCACGCGCGTGGCCGCCGCAAGGGCGAGGTCCCCGAGCAGCCGGCGCTCCTCCGACGGCGGCGCGTCGGCACCTGCGGGCGCGCAGCGGCGGCGGAACACGAGCAGTACGTCATAGACGGTGGCGGGGACGGGCGTGTGTCGTTCGATGGCCTGCCGCAGTCCGTCGTCGAGGACATAGCCGTGGCGCCAGAACGCCGCCGCCCAATACGGTAACGGGCGATCGTGGGGACTCCCGCCGGGCTGGCCGGGCAGCCGCGACGAGAAGACGACAACGTCACTCGTTTGCACGCAGGCGGCAATGAGCGCGTCCTGTGCCGCCAACGGGATGCGCGAGACGACCTCGAGGCACAGACAGACGTCGAACCGGCGAGCCGGCGGAGACCAGGTCTCGAGCGGCGTCGTACGGGCCGACACGCCGTGCACATCGGTGACGCCAGAGGCCCGCATGGCGTCGAGCCAATGGCCGGCCCCGCACCCGATGTCGATGACACTCGCGGGGCGCAGCTCGCGCACGATGTGCGGGACGAGACGCGCCGCGACCTCTCGATGCGCGGCGTCCCACTTGTCGGCATCGGCCGTGGACGGAGGCGGCGAGTGCCGTGCGGCGTCGCCCCGCAGTACGGTCAGCCGCGAGTCGCGATCGACGAAACGTCGGTACTCGATCCAGAGGTCCGGCCGCTCGCACAGAAGCGTATCGACGGCGCCGCGCACCTGCAGGCCCATGCCGAGGTCGAGCTCGTCGACCACGACCACCGCGTCGTTCCCCGTGAGCTCCGCCGTCAGGCGTCGCAGGTCGCCGAGCAGATCCTGATCCGGCCGGCTGAGCGTGAGCCGTTGCAGACAGGCTGTGGTCGACAGCTCAGCCAGGTAGGCGGCATCGGCGTCGGCACGCGCCGGCGCCTCATCGCGCGGGGGCGTCGGCTCCCGGGATGGCGGCGCGACGGCGGTCGATCGCGGATCGAGCGCCCCGCGGACAGCCTCTCCGGTTACGCCGCCCCATCGCTCCCACGCCTGCACGAGCTCGGCTGCAGGCGCCGGGACGGCACTGGCATCGAACCTGGAGGCTCGCGGTGCCAGGCGGACCAGCCGCGAACGGACGCCGGGACCGAGCGGCGCCGACGCCGCCAACGTCGCTGCAATCGACTGCTGCTGCAGCGCCTGGCCCACAAGAATCCCCGCGCCCGTCGCGTTGACGATACGGCGGCCGACCGACCGCGCGGCCTCGGTGGCGACCCAGTCTCGAAACGCCTGCAGGTGCGGAGCCGTCCGCACGCGCCCGCCGGTGACGCTCTGGTCAAGCGTTTCTGGCCACGCGGCCACGCGCTCGGCCCAGCTCGCCGTCAGGCTCTGCCCCCACGCAAGCGCACGGCGCCACTCCTCCTCGAAGGTGGTACCCCGTGCGTAGGGACGGCCGTCCGTGAAGGCCAGGTCGGCGCCTACGAAGATGATCGGGTCGGCCCCCGTCACGAGCGCGAGATCGAAGGCCGTGGTCAGCACCGAGCCCCAGGCGCGCAGCAACTGACGGTCGAGCCCGAGGTGCCGCAGCCACGGCCAGGGGTGATGGTCGGCGACGCGAAAGATGAGGGTCCGCCCGTCGAAGCCAGCGAGCGCCACCGGATCGACGCTGCCCTCGGCCACGAGCAACGTGTCGGGACATGGCGGCAGGTCGGCCAGGTGCGTGGCGTTCACCTCGCTCGGGTCGAGCGCCACGATGAGGTCGGGGGGGATGCCGGCGCCAAGCAGTGGACGGGCGGCCGTGTCGACGGCCAGAATGAGTGCACGGTCGCGCGCGGCCGCGATCTCGGGGAGCACGACATCGAGTGACGGTCCGGCTGCGACGACGATCACCGGCACGCCTGCGAACGCGCCGGCGAGCACACCGGCATCCCCTTCAGCCGCGATCGCCGGCAGATTCCGCAGCGTATTGAGCAGGTAGGGGCCGGCGAACTTGCGCCGGGCCTCCTGGTTCGCTCGCGCGCCGAACCAGGCGCGCACGACCAACCGGCTGGCGCGCACGGCTTCGTCGCGGTTCGCCCGCATCACGGCCGGGTCACCGACGACCACCGGCTGGTCACAATCCGGCTCGATCGTCCGCACCACGTCGTCGAGCCCGGCATAGTCGGGCCCGCACAGGATCGTGAGGTCCGCCGACGGTGCGAGGCGGGACGTCCCCGACGGTTCGAGGGCCACGACCTTTCCCCGCCAGCCGCGCTGCGCGAGTACCGGCAGCAGCCGGCCGTCGCCGAGACCGATGACGAAGAGCACGGCCGAGCGGTCGAGGGCGGCACCGTCGAGCCAGCGCGCGGGATCGACCGCGGCCTGGCCGCCCGCGCTCATGCCGCGACCCGCCGCGCCTGACGCCAGCCCCAGATGTAGTACGGCGCGTTCGGCCCCGTGTGGAACAGCAGATCGAGCACCGTGACGGCGTGCACGAACGGCCCGTGGAACTGGGAGTACTCCGGATACCCCTGATAGTCCTTCCACTCCACCGTGATGCCGGCGGCGAGAAACCCCTCGTCGGTGATGTAGGCCTTCGCGGACGGACCCGAGACGTAGGTCGTCGCCCCGACGTGCTGCAGCAGTTCGACGACGCGGCCGCCTTTGCTCTGCTTCAGCGGGAAGCGGCGCGAATCCACATAGGGCGTCGTGATGCCGAGCAGATCGCGGGCGATGCCGGTGACGAGCGCCTGATTGAACTCAGAGAGGGTCGACCACTGGCGCCGGAGATAGAACTCCTCGAAGTAGGCGCGGTAGGCCTCGAAGTACGGGGCGCGGCGATAGGCGGCTTCGATTTTCCGCCAGTGGTCGCGGGCCCACTCCCCCGACGGCAGCGCCACGTCGCAGATCCGCCGCGACCAGCGCTTGCCGACGGGAATCGTCAGCCAGCGCTCGCCGTATTCGGTCTTCAGACGATTGCGGTTGCGCCAGTCGTTCTTCGTGTACTGCACGTCGTCGTAGAAGACGAACAGGTCGACGTCGTGGATGATGTCGAAGTACCCCTTCCACGGGATGTAGTTCGACTGGATGATGCCGACGCGGGTCATGACACGCGCTCCCGTTTGCGCGCGGCGAAACACTTCCGTGTCATCTGCCGCGCGACGTCGAAGGCCGGGTTGTCGATGATGTGCGCATGGATGGCGCGATCGACGCCCTCGTAGACCGAGAAGGCGTCGTCGAAGCAGATCCAGCCGCCGTCCACGAGGTACGGCAGCAGCCGCCGCAGATCGTCGTCCACGGCCGCGCCGCCGTGGTCGCCGTCGAGGAAGATGAGCCGGCAGCGGAAGTCGGGCCCGGCCTGCGCCGCGAAGGTCCCGGCGGTGCCGCGATGCGGCCTGACCACGGACTCGAGGCCGCGGCTGCGGATGTTGGCGAGGAAGCCGTCGAGCACACTCGGCTGGCTGGCGTAGACCGGCGCCAGGTGTGCCTCGAACGGCGCGCCCCACACGGTCTGTTCCTGGTAACCCGCATGGCGCTGGCCCTCGATCTCGACTTCGAAGGAATAGCTGCCGTCGGCGTTCTGCCGCCAGTCGTCGCGGGTGGGAAACGGATCGATGCAGTGCACGAGGCCATGCGTGTCGCGCACGGCGGCGCCGAGCGCGATGGCCGACCGGCCGAACCAGGACCCCACCTCCACGACATCACCGGGCAGGTGCGCGGTGGCGTAGACGAGCGTCGAGAGCGTGAACAGCTCGTCGATGGGCGACCAGCCGGGCACGCCGTCGACGAGCGCCTCGATTTCGGCCACGAGCGGCGTCTCGACTCGGGCCGGTGTCATGCGGCCGTCTCCTTGAGCGTCTGCACGAGCGTGGCGTAGGTCTCGCCGCGCCCCGGCCAGCGGGTCTCGCGCCAGTCGGGACACTGCCCGCAGAACGCGTGGTTGGCGAAGTCGCCGGTGAGATGCGCGCGGCGCAGCGCCTCGTAGCGGGCACTGCGCCACAGCTCGGCGATGGTCGTGGTCTCGTAGTCGGCAAGCGCCGAGCCGTTCGTCCAGTCCGACGGGCAGAAGGCCAGCGTGCCTCGCGGCGTGACGACGACGCGCTCCCACGGGTAGACGCAGGGACGGCGCGATTCGCCGGCCGCCTGGCGGCGCATGAGGTCGGCCACGTGGATGACGGCACCCGACGCCGAGTGCAGGCGGCGGATGGCGACCGAATGGGCGCCGGCCGCCTGCCAGTACTGCCGGAAGTCCTCGGTCTCGTGGAGGTTGCCGGGCTGCTCGATGTAGCTGACGGCGACCCGCGTCGGCGCGCCGGACTCGCGGGCCCGGCGGATGAGCCGCTCCACGTTGGTTCGGGTGACGTCCAGGTTGCCGCGCACCCGCACGCGCGCGTATGTTTCGGCCGAGAACGCGTCGATGCTGATGTCGACGAGGTCGACGCCGGTCGCGAGCAGCGCCTCGACCCGCGCCTCGGTCAGCAGCGTGCCGTTGGTCGTGAGCGAGACGAAGGTGCCCGAGCGGCGCACGGCGTCGTCGAGCATCGCGAAGAGGGCGCGGTGCAGCAGCGGCTCGCCGTCACTGGCGAAGCGCACGTACTGCACGTGGCCGCGCCCGGCCGTCGCCACTTCGCTCACGGCCTTGGCACTCAGGTCGACGCTCAGCGAGCGGCCGCCGTAGTGCGCCGAGCGCTTGAACGCCGGATGCGGACAGTGCGTGCAGGCGAGGTTGCAGAGCTCCGTCACGTCGATGATGACCTGCGACGGGAACTCCGCCGGCAGCCCGGGGCCGAAGCCATACGGCTCCGGCGGCGCGGCGGGCGGCGGCGGGGGCATCGACACAGGCGACCTCAGGACCGGAAGCGTCCGAACACCACGTGCCCGGACTTCGACACCCGCGGCGCGCCGGGAATCCCGGGCAGGCCCGCGCCTTCGGGGAATCGCGCGACCCCGGCACGCCGGCGGCGGGCGCCGGGCAGCACGGGCACGGACGCCGGCGGCGTACGGCCATCGGTGCCGACCACCGCCGTGCAGGCCCAGCGCAGATAGCCGAGCCACTCGTCGTCGGGCAGCGCGTGCCCGTAGTAGAAGCCCTGCAGGTCGTCGCAGCCGAGCGACAGCAGCCGGCGCGACTGCGCCTCGGTTTCGACGCCCTCGGCGACGACGTGCACGCCGAGCGTGCGGCCGAGCGCCACGACGGCGCTCACGAGGGCCGCCGCGTCCTGCCCGTCGGGCAGTTCGCGCGCGAGCGCGCCGTCGATCTTGATGCTGGCGGGCCGCACGCGGCGCAGCGCCCGCAGCGACGACACGCCGCTGCCGAAGTCGTCCACGATGAGGCCGATGCCGAGCGCGGTCACTTCGGCGAGCACCTGCTGCAGGCGCGGCTCGTCCGACACGAACACCGACTCGGCCACCTCGATCTGGAGCGCGGCGGCGTCGAGGCCGTCGGCGAGCTGGCGCTGCACGCAGGCCGCGATCTCGCCGTCGAGCAGCTGGCGGCGCGAGAGATTCACCGAGACCGGCACGTCGAAGCCGGCCGCGCGCAGCCGCCGCGCCGTCGCCGCGGCGCGCGTGAGCACCCACCGGGCGAGCCGGCCGGCCAGGCCGGCCTCGTCGGCCGTGTCGAGAAAGGCCGCCGGCAGCAGCACGCCGTGCCCGGGCCGCCGCCAGCGCAGCAGCGCCTCGCACGACGAAATCCGCTTCGTCGAGGCCTGCCACACCGGCTGGTAGTGCAGATCGAACTCGCCCTGGTCGAAGGCGCGGTCGAGCGCGGCGTCGAGCGCGGTGCGGGCGCGCGAGTGTTCGTTCATGCGCGCGCGGTAGTAGCGGTACTGGTTCTTCCCTGCCGCCTTCGCCGCATACATGGCGGTGTCGGCGTGGCGGATGAGGGCGGCGGCGTCGTCGCCATCACCCGGGAACACGCTGATGCCGACGCTGGCGGTGAGCTCGAGCGTGCGCCCGTGCAGGACCAGCGGCTCAGCGGCGGCCGCGAGCAGCTTGGCGGCGAGTGTCGCCGCGAAGCGGCCCTCGTCGAGATCTTCCATCACCACGACGAACTCGTCGCCGCCGATGCGGGCCACGGTGTCCATGTCGCGGGTGCGGCCGGCGAAGCGGCGCGCGATCTCCTGCAGCACGCGGTCGCCGGTTTCGTGGCCGCAGGCGTCGTTCACGTCCTTGAAGCCGTCGAGATCGACGAAGAGGACGGCGAGCGCACGGCCCTTGCGGCGCGCCATCGCCATCGCGTGATCGATGGACTTCTGCAGGGCGTGCCGGTTCGGCAGGCCGGTCAGCGGGTCGGTGACGGCCTGCGTGCGCAGCGTCGCCGCGTGGCTCGTGCGCTCGAGCGCGCAGCGCATCACGCGCACGACCTGGGCGCCGGTGGCCCCCTCGCGCGACAGACAGTCTTCGGCCCCGGCGCGCACGGCGGCCACCGCCGCCTCGTCGCTGCCGGCGTCGGTCAGCAGTACCACCGGCAGGGCCGGCTGCGCCAGCTTCAGCTCGGCCAGCGCCACGCGCGCCACGTCGAGGTCATCGGCCTGCAGGAGCACGAGCGCGGCAGGATGGGCCCGCAGATGGTCGAGGGCGCGGCCGAGGCCGACGACACAGTCGGTCTGGATGGCCCCGTGGCTGGCGGTGTGGATCTCGTCGCCGAGCGCGCCCTGGCGCGCATCGCGGCCGACGATCACATGGAGCAGGCGGAGCGAATCGCGCCCGGTGGCCGGGCGCGGCCGGAGGCGCGGCAGGTCGAAGTGCGGGGTGGGGGTCGACATCGGCGGCCTCAGCGGCGAAGTGTCGTGGCCCGCGCGCTCGCGGCGGCCATGAGGACGCCGGCGTGCACCGGCTCCACGTAATCGGCGGGCGCGTGCACGCGGCGGCAGCTCGGGCAGAGCTGCGCGTGCGCCGACATGACGAGCAGCGTGCCGCCGGTGGGTCCGGCGCCGTGAGTGACGAGCGTGTCGGCGGCCTCGTGCGGCGTGAGGCCGAGCGTGCCGAGGCGGCGGCGCCACCACTCGTCGCTCAGGCGTTCCGCGAAGGCGCGTTCGGCGCGCACCGGACGGCCCGATACTTCGACGACCAGGGTGTCGCGGCCGACGCGCGCGAGTTCGGCGACGGCGGCATCGAGGTCGCTGGCTTCGAGACGTTCGAGCCAGTCGGCCGAGACGACCACCGTCGAGAAGACGTGATCGGCAAACGGCAGCGCCATCGGCGTGGCCTTCGAATAGCGGTTGCGGTCGGGCCGGTCGAGCCGGCGCGCCACGTCGGTGCCCCACGACCGCAGGCCGATGCGCGCGAGCGCTTCGACGAGCTGCCCCTGGCCGGCTCCCGCGTGGAGCACACTGCCGCCCGCCGGCGTCAGGCCGCGCACCACGTCGACGACGCCGTCGATGGCCCCGCTCCACGTGTCGTCACGACCGGTGAGCGCCATGCTGGGACGCAGGCGCGAGAAGGCGTCGGCCGGACCGCGCGTCTGGCAGCGCGCCGCCGCCTCGGCGAACCAGGCCCGCGCCTCGATGGCCGAGGAAAGGCGCGCGTCGAGCGGCCGCGTCGGGTCGGCCGCGGCGGCCGGATAGCCCTCGAGCGTCTCGATGAAGTCGATGGCCTCGCCGGCCAGGCCGAGCGCCACGAATGGCACGCCGGCGCGCAGCGCCAGCGCGGCGCCGTCGCGGCCGCCGGTCAGGATGGCCGAGGCAGTACCGAGGTCGGCGACGGCGGCGCTCCAGTCGAGCGTGCTGCCCGGCGCATCGAGCGGGTAATCCGCCACCATGCCCGGCCAGGCGCCACGCACCACGGCGAGGTCGGCCGTGAACTCGACGCGGCGCGACGGATGGCAGTCGGTGACGACGAGGTGATCCGAGAAGTCGCGGCGGGCCGCGGTGGCGAACGGCGCGCCGAAGACCGAGTCGGGCACGCGGCGGTGGGCGATGCCGAGCGCCTTGAGCACGCGGCTCGTGGCAACGTCGCGCACCGTGCAGTCGGCCAGGCCCTGGAGGATCTCGCGGCCCTCGGCGAGCGGTCCCACCGTGGCGTTCACGAGGTAGGTCGGCAGGTCGAGGTGCTGCGCGGCGCCGAGGATGGCGAGCAGATGCCGGTGGCCGCGGGTCGCGAAGGTGTCGCCGGCGACGACGATGACATCCACGTCGGCGAAGACCCGCCGCAGTTCGGGCGAGCCGAGCGCCGCCGCGACGCCCTCGTCGAGCGTGCCGGTGCCGAGTTCCTGCCAGTCGCCCCGGTAGTAGGCGTGGCGCACGTGCGCGCCGGCCCGCTGGAGCATGCTGCGGTGGGCCTGCGAGACGGCGAGGCTCACGACCTGCGCGTCATCGCCGCTGTCGTTGAAGAGACCGACGGCCAGCGGCATCGTCGCCGGGCCGGGACGCCGCGTTCCGGCGTCGGCGCCGGTCGGCGGAAGTTCGTGACGGGAGGTTGGGAGAACCATGACCGTCACCTGAGCAACGAGTGTGCCGTGCTGGGACGGATGGTCACGGGCGGCGATCCTGTGCAATTCCCGCCCCGGCGATGTCGGCCCGCCGACGCCGGTCCGCGCGGCGTCCGACGCCGTGCCGACATCCCGACACCGTGCTAGCCGAGCCGGGCGTACTCGCGCATGTAGCCGCTGACCATGCGGTCGATGGTGAACTCCTGCTGGTAGCGCACGCGGGCCCGCTGGCAGAGCGCGCGCAGCGCGTGCGGCGCGGTCGACCGCGCCAGCGTCAGCGTCTCGGCCAGGGCGCGCGCGTCGGTCGGGTCGAAGAGCCAGCCCGTCTGGCCGTCGTCGATGAACTCCGAGAGTTCGGGCACGCGGCTGGCGACGACCGGCACTTGATCGCAGAACGCCTCGAGCACGGCGAGCGGCTGTTCGCCGTCGCCGGACGGCAGCACCAGGAAGTCGGCTTCGTGCGAGTACTGGCGCACGGCCGCGTCCTGCGGCGCGACGCGCACGGTGACCGGGCCGTCACCCGGCCACGGCGCCGTCGCCCGCGACTCCGGCCCGCCGAAGAACACGCAGAGAATCTTGAGCCGCGCGTCGACGAACGGCAGCGCGTTCAGCAGCAGCCGCTGGTCGTGCGAGGTGGTCGTGGCGCTCACGTAGCAGAGCACGAGGCCGCCGGCGGCGCGCCACGCGCGCATCTCGCGTTCGAGCATGTCGCCCGACGAAGGCGGCGGGTCGGGCAGCACGCCGTAGGGCACGACGGCGAGCTGGCGCCGCACGACGCCGCGCGAGACGAAATGTTCGGCCACCGACCACGTCGGCACGACGGCGCGATCGACGAGGTTCATGACCTCGAGGTCGTAGGCCTGCCGGCCGCCGCCGGGACGAGACACGGTCCACTCGTGCGAGGTCTGCAGGATGGGCACCCGCGCCGTGACCTTCCGCGCCGCCGCAATCGCGATGACGCTCGGCACGGTGCCGTGCGTGTGCAGCACGTCGAAGGCCGCCGCCGTGCCGAGGTGGTCGTGGATGAACTGCACCACGTCGGCATTCGGCCCGGTCTGCCGCGAGGCCAGCGAATCGACGGCATGGACGAACACGCCGCCGTCGCTCAGCTTGCGCATGAGCGCCGCCTGGTTCATCACCCCGCCGGCCGGCGTCTTCGACGTCACCACCGTGACGTGATGGCCCGCGCGCTTCTGCCCCACTGCCAGTTCGGCCACCGCCTTGCCGGCGGCACCGCTGACGAACGCCATGAGATGAAGGATCCGCACAACAGTCTCCGTTACGCGCTCCGCGGCAGTCCGCTGCGCCGGACCACCGGGACGCTCCGGCGCCGGGCCCACGCCCACGCCTCGTCGCTCGCCTCGAAATCGGGCACCGCCGCGACCAGCAGGTCCAGCGTCGCCTCGGCTTCTCCCTGCTCCACCACCCGCCGCAGCCGCTCGACCGCCCGCGTCACCGCGGCGCTGTCTGTCGCCTTCTGGCGGGCCACCCAGATCCGGCGGTGCGCCGTCGGGCACATCCGCAGCCCCTGGGTGGTCAGTTCTTCACAGCGCTTCTCACCGGGCCCGAGGCCCACGATCTCAATCGGCACGCGGGCGAATCCCGCATCGGCTTCGATCGCGAGCAGCCGCTCGGTCAACCCGCCGATCTCGACCGGCTCGCCCATGTCGAGCCAGTAGGTCTCGGGACGCCGGGCCAGCAGGTCCGCCTTCATCACGAGCGCCACCGCTTCCCCGGCCGTCATCACGTAGCGCGTGGCCGACGGGTCGGTCAGCGTGAGCGGCAGGCCCTGGCGGATGCGGTCGCGGAAGATCGCGAGCAGGCTGCCGCTGCTGCCGAGGATGTTGCCGAAACGCACGACGATCGGGCGGGCGTCGCCGGGCGTCGCGGCGAGCGCCACGAGTTCGGCCAGGCGTTTGGTCGCGCCCATCACGCTGCGCGGCGCCGCCGCCTTGTCGGACGAGATGAGCACGAAGCGGGCGCCGGCCTCGCGCGTCGCCTCGACCACGTTCGCGGTGCCGATGACGTTGGCGCCGACGGCGGCGCAGACGTCGCGCTCCATCATCGAGACGTGCTTGTAGGCGGCGGCGTGGAAGACCACGTCCGGCGCCGCCTGCAGGATCGTGCGGCGGATGAGCGGCGCCTGGCCGATGTCGGCGAGCACCGGCTCGAGCAGGAGTCCGGGCGCGCGCTCGCCCAGCTCCTTCATGATCTCGAAGAGATGCAGCTCCGAGTGATCGACGAGGGTCAGCACGTCGGGGCGGCAGTCGGCCAGCTGGCGCGACAGCTCCGAGCCGACGGAGCCGCCGGCGCCGGTGATGAGCAGCCGCCGGCCGCTGTAGCGCCGGCGATCGGCGGCGCCGAGCAGGTGCCGCACCGGGCGGTCGAGCAGCCGCTCGAGCTCCGCGTTCGTGAATGGGCATCTCACGGCCGCACGCTCCCCGCCGGCTCCTCGGCACGTGTCGTGGCGTCGTTCAGCAGCACGAGATCCACGCGGCGGTTGCGCGCCCGGCCTTCGGCCGTCTCGTTGCCGGCGCGCGGCTTGAACTCGGCGTACCCGGCGGCCGACAGGCGCGACGGCGCCAGGCCGGCCGTGGTGACCAGGAACTCGACGACGCGCGTGGCGCGCGCCGTCGACAGGTCCCAGTTCGAGGCGTACTGCGGCGTGCGGATGGGCGTCGTGTCGGAGTGGCCTTCGATGCGCACGGCGTTCGGCAGCGTCGTCAGCATGGTCGCGATGCGCGCGAGCATCGCCCGCGCCTCCGGGGCCAGCTCCGCCTGACCGACGTCGAAGGCCCCGGCTTCCGGCACTTCGATGACGAGGCCGCGCGGGTCCTCGACGAGCTGCAGATACCCGGCCGCCAGTTCCGGCGCGAGCGCGCGCTCGACCTGCTCGCGCAGCGCCACGGCCGGATCGACCGGCGGCGGCTCGGGCACCGTCTCGACGGCCGGCGCGGCGACCCCGGCC
>JALHON010000045.1 GCA_022842985.1 Acidobacteriota bacterium
GAACGTGACCGCTACACCGCTGCTCGTTGACGGCGAGAATCTCGTTGCCGTGGCGTCGGCGAACAGTTCGATGGCTGGCCTAACCTTGGGAGATCTGAGGCGTGCTGTCCGGCGTTGACGGTCTTGTGGGAGCCGCCACGAGCCCTCTTCGAGAGTTCGATACTGGAGGGCCAGAGTTCAGTAGTCCGCGCTCAGGTCACCGGGGTGTCCGGAGAGCTGGCCGCGCAGGAACGTTCATGTGGTCGAGCCCGGGAAAGCTATTTCAGCGCACATCCTGCCGAGCGACTTCAGGGGCAGCCAGGCAATCGGCTAGGTCAGTCGCGAACGTTGAGGATCGTGGCCACGACGCGTGCTCCGTGCAGGAGGAGTGCCGGGCATGATGTTTGAAAGATACGGCGAAAGGGAAGCCGTGCGTATGGAGCGATCGGCCAGAGGGATGGGGCTGTTCTTCGCTGCGTTGGTGGCAGTTGCCTGCTCGACGACGCCACCGCCTCGGACGCAGCTGCCAAGGATTGAGCCAGGCGTACGCCTGCTGGCGTTCAGTCCTGAGCGCAAGATTCGCGAGCAGTTGTTGCCAACCGACAAGCTCGTGATTGTCGCGTACGACGCTGATGTCACCGTTCTTGACTCCCCGCCGGCGCCCAAGGATGCCCTTCGCCTCCTCCTGAGTGAGCCCCCTCCAGTCGCGCTCGCAGTGGTTCAGGTGACGCAATCGGCGTCGTCATTGACCGACGCTGGCACGTGGATTGAGACCCATCTGCAGGGCACCGTCCAACAGGTCTTGCGCCCGTTGGCCGCCGACGAGCGGCCGCTCCAAGTGGGCGATGTCGTTGATGTGCGAGTCAGCGGCGGTGAAGTCGTCGTCGACGGCGTCATGGTCAGAACAGACGATCGCCCTGAGTTCAAGCAGAGCCAGCGCTACTTGTTGTCTCTTGGCCCACGCGACGCATCGGGGCGGCGACGCAACTTCTTCGTTGCCATGGCCGTCGATGAGAGCGACCGACTGTCGTCAGTCCGTTCCGTCCCACCTGCACCCGTGGGCCTGTCGCTGTCGGACGTTCGGGAAGTAATCCGGGGGCGATAGTGCTGGCCGGTTCCAGCTACGTGTTGAAGCGGCCGACGACGGTCCGCTACGAATAGAGCGCGTGCTGACGCGCTGCCCGGCCGAGGAGGCTGCTGAAATTAGGGGTAACCCAGACGCCCGATCGTCGCAATACACTGCCGGCCACCGGAGGCGGCATTCGCGGCGACGACCAGCACAGTGCAAAGGTGTCAGCTGGTGCGACGGCTGACCTCGAAGGAGTGCGGGATGCCTCGACTCGGATTGTGCCGTAGCTGGGTCGCAATCGCAGTTGCAGTGGGGAGCATGGGATGCGCGACAGGCGCACGTCCGGAGCCGTCGCCTGGGCTCGGCGGTTTCCCGGGCGTCCCCGCTGACGCTGTTCGCGCCGTAAACTTCTACGAGGACCGTCCGCTTGACGACCTGATACTTCCATCAGACCGCCACGTCTATCTTGCCTGGCGCCCGGGCGAGCCAGAGGAAGCGCCCGCAAGCCCTCATCCACCAACGCCAGAAAACCTCCTGCTACGAGATCTGTCTGGGGTCGCTGAAGCGGTCGTTCTGGACCTGGAGACCGTGGAGTCTCGAGTTGTCGCACTGTCGTCGACACGCCTGCGGGCAACTGCACCGGGCGCGCAGTCGATCTACACGTTTGCCGTTGGAACGGTCGTTGAGGTGCTCGCGTCCCGAGGAACATCACCACTGATCGGCGATCGTCGAAATGTTGCGATCCGCGGCGGTGTCGTCCGCGTCAAGCAGGCGACAGTGGTGCTGGGCGAGACCTCTCGGCTCCGACCGGGAGCACGAGTGATTGTCGCTCTCGAGCCTTTGTCGATCGTCGGACGCAGTGAGCTTCAGTCGCAGGGAGCTACGCACATTGCCGTGCCACCAGCCCCATACGAGCTCGGTCCCCCTGGATTCGTCATCGTGCCTGGCTCCCGCGATCCGATTCCGCTCGATCGCGTGCGCCGCCGACTGCGTTTGCAGTGAACTGCACTCTGCTAAGACCTAGAGCTCGAACAGTGGTGAAGAAGACTCAGCGAAGAAGGCACCCAACACGCTGTGACGTGGTCAGGTACGCGTCCCGTCTCGCGACTCTTGACGCCCATGTTTCCTTGGAGCCTGCGCCGTGAAACCAGCGTTCTACGTTATTGTCGTTCTGATTGGCGTGTCGGTTGGCTGTATCAGTCTCCGCCGCAACTCAAGGGCTACCTGTGAGTGGCTTGAAGTGGAGAAGACGGAAGGCCTCGTGGCGTCCGGCACGCGCCAGCTGACGACGGATCACCGGGGCGCTCATTCCTGTGGCACGGTCGAAACCTTCAAAGTTGAGCGGGGCAGCTACACCCTCGAAATGTGGAACGGCCATCAGACGGATCCGTGGTTGTTCCTCAAAGCGGTAAACGGCGGTGGGACATCTCTGCGACTGGAGTCAAGAGAAATCCAAAGCACCTCGGTCGGTGGCAACGACGTCTACCGCGACAAGGGCATGCAGTTTCCGTACGTGTTCCGTGCCTACGCGCTCGTCAATCGGGACGTCGTACCGAAGGTGTTTCCATTCAAGCTGGACGTTCGAGTTGTAGGTCCGGATGGCGTCGAATTGGGCCGCGAATCGCTCACGCTGGTCAAGAAGGCCGGCCACTACTACTTCAGCGAGATCTAGGCGCCTACAGCGGCGATCGGTCACGCGTACTTTGGCTTGTTCCCTCGGCGCGCGAAATGGGACCCGATGACGCAGAACACGCAAACGCCCTTCGTGCTTGCCTTGGCGGCGCTGATGGCGATGGCGACACCATCCTGTGCCCCCTTGTATAGAGGAAGCAGGGCGCCTTGCGCCTGGCTCGAGATCGAGAGCATGCCGGGGTTGGTCGTCACGGCGCCGCGGCGCATCGACCCTGACTACCACGATGCCAGATGCGGTGGCACGGCAGGCGAGTATGAGTTGCAGCGGAGTACCTACATTGTCGAGATGTGGAACGGGCGGAATCTTGGAGATGAGTTGTACGTCCGGGCAGTATCTAGAGAGGGCCGCCGTCTCGTCGTGAAGGGCCCTGACTTCGCACCAATCCATCCGACTGTTGGAACGCTGGAGCGCGAATACGACAAGCTCCTCGACCTTCGGGGCCTCGCGTCAGGTCGCGGGTACGCAATGACGCTGCCGGCGACGGTCGAGTTTGCCGTGCTGAACACCGATGGCACTGAACTCGGAGTGGAGTCGCTCAGAATCGTCGAAAGGCGCGGAACTTACCCGAGGATTCCATAGAAGTATCTCTTGGTCGCGCAGCGTTCGGCGTGGCTGGAACCTGCACTCTGCGTCGAGGCAGCTGCACGCTTGAGTTCTGGAACGGCAGTGGACTTGGCGCCGTGCTGGGTACTTCACGAGCGGGCCCACCTATTGCAAGACCCGCGTCCCGTGATGACGTCCGTCCAAAAGGTCCCTGGCTTTAATCGGGATGGCCAGGACAAGGAAGGGACGCCCGAAGGAACCCTGAGCGCTGCCAACACGAAACTGATACTGAGTAAGTGCGAGGTCATGATCCGGCGTCCCTGAACGCCAGCCCTTTGCTGACGCCCCTACGGTGGTGACTGCCAATCGCCGTATCGTCAAGACATTTGGAACGGAGTCTCCTACATGCTTGGCAAACTCGCCGCCACCGTGCTTGCAGCCGCACTATTTCAGAGTGGTCAAACCGCGGAGGAGTGGTCGCGCCTCCCGCTACCCGAGCACTTCACAGACCTTCGCTACCCCCACGAGGCCCTGGATGCGCGTCTCGTGGGCGTCGTGGTCCTCCACGTCCGAACCGACGCGGATGGTCGAGTCGTGAACGCCGAGACGTTGACCGGGCCCGCCCTCTTGGCGCAGCCCTCGATCGAAAACGTGAGGACGTGGAAGTGGCCTACCGGTGTCCGCAATGCGGCCGTTGTGTATCGCTTTGAGATCGACTTCGGGATCTGCCGCGACGACCATCAGAGCCTGTTTCGAATGGTGCATGCCAATCTCGTTGTGGTCACCGCCTGCTCCGCGCCGGGGAGGTCCGGCCCGTCTGCCTCCATCGGTTACGAAAACTACCGCTTCGGCGGAAAGCCGGAGTATCCCAGACTGGCCCACAGCGCCCGTATCACGGGCGTCGTAGTGCTACGCCTTGGCTCGGACCGCGCCGGCCGACTCGTGGTAGAGCCGCTCACGCAGCTGCCATTCTTGACGGCGGCCGCTGTCGCCCATGCGAGTCAGTGGCGAGTGGAAGGCCCGGCGCCCAATCCGAAGATTGCTGTCTACGAGTTCGGACTCGACAACCATGCGTGTGGCGAGTCAGCAAGCGAACTGGCGTTCTGGAGGGTGGCGGCCGGCTACGTCAAGCTCAGCGGCTGCGAGCCATCTTTTTAGCCGAGGATTTTCGACGAGGTCCCTACGGCGGTCGCTCAGCAACGGCTCACAGCCTTTGCACCGGCGTCGCTCGCCTACGTGTAGTGACAACGCAGCGGTTTCCAGAACCGCTGCTATCGGGTTCTGAGACTCGCGCTCGGCCACGGTGAGTGTGCCCCCCAAGGAGAGCTCGCCCCAGACGCAGCGGGCAAGCCCAATCGAGTCAGTGAGTTGCATAGCGAGAGTCGGAGGAAGCCTGGCCATCTCGGTCTTGGAGTTCACGGGTTGACCGAGCGCCGAACGCCGCTGCTGAATCCACGAATCGCGGTGTGACGGGGACAATCTCAGGGACAATCGCCGAAACCTCATCCTCGTCGGAGTCTCGCTCAGAGCCACAAGTGCTTGTGTTACATTGAGTTAGTCCCTGCGGAGGGATGGCCGAGTGGTTGATGGCGGCGGTCTTGAAAACCGCTGTACGGGAAACCGTATCGGGGGTTCGAATCCCTCTCCCTCCGCCAACTCCGCTACCGCGGAGTTGTCTGGAGGGCGAGGTCTTCTGGCTCAGCTTCGCTCCCCCGCTCAGAACGTCGCCAGCGCGTTGAACGGCGATGCCGTGCCGCCCTGCAGCTGATAGATCTGCAGCGTCAGCAGGAACTCCCAGCGCTTGAGGCGCGCGGCTTCCACCGCGGCATCTTCCGTGTAGGCGTTGTCCACGAGCGGCAGGCCGATGTTCACCTGCGTCACCTGGTGAATGGGCCGGTTGATGCCGGCGACACCCGACGGCTGCACGTCGTTCACCGCGTCGCTTGCGAGCAGTGAGATCTGCCGCGCCTTGAGCCACGGCAGCACGGACGCGTGCAGGCCGGCGGCCTGCTGTCCGTAGTTCCACGGCCCTTCGGCGGCACGTTTCGCCCAGCGTCCCGTGCGCACGAGCATCGCGTCGCCGGGGCCCAGGCGCACGCCGGCGAACTTCTCCCACGCTTCGAGATCTTCGACGTAGATGGGCGTGCTCGGTTCGAGCCACTTCACGCCCTTCATGAACGGCAGGTCCACCAGCACACCGCGCGTGAGATACCCGGGGCCCATGCGATCCGCGGCGGCTTCGATGCAGCCCGCGGCCGTGAGTGTGAAGGGGAAGCCGTTGTAACTCACCGCGGGTTCGCCGGGTTTGCGGCCGATCGGCCCCTGGTAGTGGCAGAGCGCGTCCATGTGCGACTGCAGGCCGTCGTGCAGCGAGAGGTGAATCACGTCGAGCGCGCCCTGGATGGCGCCCGTCACCGGATGCACGCGCGCCATGCGGTGCAGGTTCTCGCCGAAGGTGCCGGTGTCGCTGCCGGTCTTCTTGATGGGATTGATCTGCAGCGTCACCGTGCGCGCTTCGCGCACGAGCGCGAGCGCCGCCTTCGTGCGCTCGGGCGTGATCTCGTTGAGCATGCCGCGCTGGTCGTCCTTGCCCCAGCGGCCCCAGTTGCTGAGCTCCTGCTCCCAGCGCTTCAGCATGTCGATGGTGACGAGCCGGGCCGGAAGCTGCGTGGAGGGATGCGGCGCAAAGGTGGCGCCGCCCTGACCATGCACCGCCACGCCGGGAAGGGCCAGCAGCGTGACCGCGGCCGCGAGCATGAGGACAGACCGCGCGAACGAACGACGTCGTGACATGGGACCCTCCGGGTGTGCCGGTGATCCTACACGGGGAGGGCCGGATCGTGCCGGCCCGAACGCGTCAGCGTCGCAGCGGCACGGTGGGCGACTTCTCGCGCTGGTCGTTGTCGAAACAGGCCGCACACACGCGGCCGAGCGCGCGGAAGCCGAGCAGCTCGACGTCCGGAGAGAGATAGCCGTCGCGCACCGGTTCGTCGCGCAGCAGGTCGGTGCTCAGGTACTTCTTGTTGCTGTCGCAGAAGATCGTGACCACGGTGGCATCCGCGCCGATCTCATTCTGCACCTTCAGCGCGCCGATGAAGTTCGCGCCGGAAGAGATCCCGAGCGCCAGGCCGCAGTGGGCGAGCTTCTGCGCCATCAGGATCGCGTCGCCGTCGTGTGCGCTCACGATGGCATCGAGCTGGTCGAGCTTCACAATCGCCGGGATGAATTCGTCCGAGATGCCTTGGATGCGATGACGCCCCACCTTGTGGCCGGTGGACATCGTGGGCGACTCGGCCGGCTCGAGCGGATGCACGCGCGTGGCGGCGTTGCGCGCCTTCAGGAACGCGCCCACGCCCATCACGGTGCCGCCCGTGCCCACGCCGGCCACGAACGCATCGGGCGCCAGGCCCGCCTGCGCGAGCTGCGAGACGATCTCGGGGCCGGTTGTGCGCCGATGCGCTTCGACGTTGGCCGGATTGGCGAACTGGCACGGCAGGAACACGTTCGGATCCTTCGCGGCGAGGTCCTCCGACAGGCGGATGCTGCCGAGGAAGCCGCCCTGCGCGGCGCTCACGGGCACGATCTCGGCGCCGAAGCTGGCGATGATGGCCATGCGTTCGGCGCTCATCCAGTCGGGCATGAAGATCGTGACCGGATGCCCCAGCGCCCGGCCCACGGCCGCGAACGAAATGCCGGTGTTGCCGCTCGTGGCTTCGGCAATGCGGGCGCCGGGCCGGATGGCGCCGCTCCGGTAGGCCTCTTCCATGATGAAGAGGGCCATCCGGTCCTTGATGCTGCCGGTCAGGTTGAGCGATTCCTGCTTGGCGTAGATGACGCGTGGCTGGCCCCGGTACAGGAAGTCCACGGCCACGAGCGGCGTGTTGCCGATGAGGCGATGCAGGCCGGCGAAACGTTCGCTCAGACTCGGACGGGCAGGCGGGACGGACACGGTCATGGCGCGACCTCCGGACCATTGTATCGACCGCGCGCGGCGGGCCCGGCCCGTCCAGTGGATAATCGCCGCCATGCCGCGCGTCGCGACTGACCTGATGACGGGCCGTCCCGGCGGATTGCGCTAGTTACGTGAGAGGGGCCGGCTCGCGTGCCCCTCAGGAGCCCCCAGACCATGCCGCTCATCGCCACCGGCCTCATCGCCGCCATCCTGCTCGTGCTCGTCATCTCCCTCTACAACCGGCTCGTACGGGCCAGGAACGGTGTGGAGAACGCCTTCGCGAGCATCGACGTGCAGCTCAAGCAGCGCTGCGACCTCATCCCGAAGCTCGTGGACTCGATGCGCACCTACATGACGCACGAGCGCGGCACCCTCGACGAGCTGACGCAGCTGCGCGAGAAGGCCAGCGCCGCCGGCGCCACGCCCGCCGAACGGGTAGCGCTCGACACGCAGATGTCGGGCCTGATGCGCGGCCTCATGGCGCGCGCCGAGGCGTATCCGGATCTCAAGGCAAGCGAGACCGTGACGCTGCTGCAGCGCTCGCTCAACGAGGTCGAGGCGCAGATTGCCGCCGCCCGCCGCACCTACAACGCCGCCGTCACGAGCTTCAACACGGCGATCGAAGTGTTCCCCGCCAATCTGCTCGCGGGGATGTTCGGCTTCGCGCGGCGGCCGCTCTTCGAGGCGACGGCCGACGATCGCGCCGTCCCGGGCGTCCGCTAGGCGCCCGCCATGGCGACCAGCGCCGAGATCGACGCGCTCTACGAGTCCACCCTCAAGCCGCGCCTCGAGTCGCTCGAGGGCCTGCGGCACGAGGTGAAGGGCTACGTGACGAAGGCCGTGCTCCTCGTGGGCACCCCGGCCGCGATCCTCTTCCTCAGCGGCCTCATCAGCCTCGCCCTGCCCTCGTCCCTCGACTGGCTGCCCACCGCCGTCGGCTTCGTCGGACTGTTCGCCGGCGTCGGCATCGCCGGCGTGAAGTACCTCATCCCGGGTTTCGCCGCCTTCTCGAACTACCGCGTGCGCTTCAAGCACGAGGTGGCGGCGGAGGTGTTCAAGATCGTGTGCCCGACGGCGTCGTATGCGCCGCTCGACGGCATCGCCGAATCGGTCTTCGAGGAACCAGGACTCTTCAACACACGCGGCGGCTTCAAGTCCGACGACCGCGTGCGCGGGCGCATCGGCCAGACGCCGTTCGAAGCGGCAGACGTCAGCCGCTCCTACACCACCGGCGGCAAGAACAGCCGTACGGTGGTCGTGTTCCGCGGGCTCTTCTTCCACATCGACTTCAACAAGACGCTGCGCGGCGTGACGCTCGTCGACCCCGTGGGCGCCGCTTCGACATCGATCGGCGATCGTTCGGGCCTCACGCGGGTCACACTCGAGAACCCGGCGTTCGACGCGAAGTTCGCCGTCTACGCGAGCGATGACGTGGAGGCGCGCTACATCCTCACGCCGTCGATGATGGAGCGCATCCTGGCGCTGCAGTCGCGCACCGACAAGAACATCCATCTGGGCTTCAAGGGGACGCGCGCGTATCTCGGCGTGAACTACGGCCGCGCGCTCTTCGAGCCCGGCATCAAGGCCAGCACGTCGGTCGAGGCGATTCACGAGATGGCGGCGCACTTCGCGCTCGCAGGCGGCATCGTGCACGAGCTCGATCTCAACACGCGCATCTGGACCAAGGGCGTGGACGACTCGCTCCTGGATGCGCCCGATGCCGACGATTCCACCGACGCGCTCGACACACTGGCGAAACAGGGCAACCTCACGGCGTCGACGGTGTGGGAAGCCGCCGTGAAGGCCACGGGCAGCCACGACGAGACGGCGGATGCTGGCGCGATGCGGCCCTCGGACACGTCGATCGCCGTCGATCGTTCCGGGGCCGGCGTGGTCATCAACTACGGACTCGGGCTCGGGTTCTTCGTTGCGCTCAGCGTGTGGGCGGTGAGCGTGGCACTGATGCTGGCGGCGGCGCGCGCCCTGCCGGAAGCGATGGAGATGCCGGACCTGGCTGCCGCCGTGGCGTGGATTCCCGAGATCCCCTACGCGGCACGGGTGGCCGCGACGCTGCCGTTCGCGTGGCTCATCGTCGGCGCCATCGTCGGCTTCTTCTCGTTCCTGATGTGGGCGGTGCGTGTGCGCAAGGTCGAAATCGCGCCGGATGCGGTGCGGATCTGGCGCGGCCTGCGGCCCATCCCGCGCACCTACGCGCGTCCGCTCTACGGCAAGATCGTACGCGTCGACAAGGCCGTGTACGTGGGCAAGAGCGAAGGCTTCGCCATGATCAACGCCTCGGCCTCGCCGATGCTCTCGGCCGCCGAGGCGCCCTGGGTGGCGAGCGAGATGCGGCGCGCGCTCCGCGAGACGGCGCGTTGACCGCGGCTGCCGGACGGGCGAAGATGCAGGACATGCGTCGAGCCCTTGCTCTCCTCCTGCTGTCGTCCCTCGTCACCGCGGCCTGCGGGGGTGCTCCCGCGTCACCTGCCGGTTCGGCCACGCCCGCGGCCGCGGCCGATGTGACCGCCCTCGCGAAGGACGATCGCACCGCCGGCACCGGCGCCGAGGCGCGGCCCGGCATGATGGTGTCGGTGCACTACACCGGCTGGCTCTACGATCCGTCGGCGGCCGACAAGCGCGGCAAGAAGTTCGACAGCTCGAAGGATCGCGGCGAGCCATTCGAGTTCCAGCTCGGGAAGGGCGATGTCATCGCCGGCTGGGACGAAGGCGTGGCCGGCATGAAGATCGGCGGCACGCGCGTGCTGACGATTCCGTCGAACATGGGCTACGGCGCCCGCGGCGCCGGTGCCGACATCCCGCCCAACGCGGCGCTCGTCTTCGAAGTCGAGCTCCTCGGCGTCAAGTAACCGCGTGACGGCCACGGCGGTCACGCCCCGCTGCCGGCACGCCGGCCGCTGCGGCGGATGCCCGTGGCAGCACGTCGCCTATCCCGATCAGCTCGCGCGGAAGCGCGAGGACGTCGACCGTCTGCTGCGCCGGCATCTTCGCGCGCTGCCGGCCGTGCTGCCGGTCGTGCCGATGCCGGTCGGCGACGACGGCATGCCGTGGCACTTCCGCCACAAGGCCGCGTTCGTCTTCGGCCGCGCGGGCCGCGACGGGCGTGGGCTCGTGATGGGCCACTTCGCCGCCGGCGGCCGCGAGATCGTGCCGGTCGAGGAATGTCCCGTGCACGGCGCGCGCGCCAATCGCATCGCCTTCCGCCTGCGCGACGAACTCGTCAAGGCGCGTGTCACGGCGGCCGGTCCCGATCTGAGCGGCGTGCTCCGCCACGTGCTCGTGCGGACGAGCGCGGATGAACGCGATGCAGTCGCCATGCTCGTCGTCACACGCAACGCCGGCGAACTCAAGAAGCCGGTGCGCGCGCTGCTGGCGAGCGACGACCGTCCGGACGGCTTCTTCCTGAACATCCACGAGGCGCCGTCGCCCTACATGGTGGGCCGCGAGACGATTCGCCTCGACGGGCACGCGCACGTGCGCGAGAAGAGCCTCGGGCCGACGTTCCTCGTCTCGCCCACCGCGTTCTTCCAGACGAACCCCACGGCGGCCGCGGCGCTCGTCGAGCTGGTGCTCGAGGCGATCGACCCGCGTGCCGGCCACGTGCTGGACCTCTACGCCGGTGGTGGCCTCTTCACGCTGCCACTCGCCGCCCGCGGCCACCGCGTGACGGCGGTGGAGGAGAACACGCGTGCCGTGGCGGATGCCGCGCGCAACCTCGACGTGAACCGCCTCGATCCGCGCCGCGTGCGGCTCATCACCGCGCGCACGGAACACGCGATCCGCGATCTGGAACGTCAGGCGGTGGATGCCGTAGTGCTCGATCCGCCGCGCCAGGGCTGCGCGCCCGCGGTCATCGACGCGGTGTTCTCGCGCCTTGCGCCGCCGCGCGTCGTCTACGTCTCGTGCAACCCGGCGGCGCTGGCCGAGGAGCTGCCGGCCATCGTGGCCGCCGGCTACCGGGTGACATCCGTGCAGCCGGTGGACATGTTCCCGCACACCCCGCACGTCGAAGCCGTCGCCGTGTTCGATCGCAGGACAGGGGACAGTCCCTAATCTGGGCCGGGCCAGAATAGGGACAGTCCCCATCACATCTATGGCAGATATTGCACCGCTTCGTCCCGCCGCCACCGTGATCGTGCTGCGGCCGTCGGCACCCCATCCTTTCGAGGTGCTGCTCGTGCGGCGCAGCGACAAGGTGGCGTTCATGGCCGGCGCGCACGTGTTCCCCGGCGGACGCGTGGACCCGACCGACGATGCCGCCCCGGCGGAGGCCTGCGAGGGACTCGCGTCGCTCGGCCGCTGCACCGACCTTGCCGCCGCCGAGGAGGCGCGCTACCGCGTCGCCGCCATCCGCGAGCTCATCGAAGAAGCCGGCGTGCTGCTCGCGCGCCGCCAGGGCCGGATGGTCGATGCGGCCACGGCCGCCGCGGTGCGCGCGTCGCTGCAGCCGCACGAGTCCTTCGTCGGGCAGCTCGCGGCACAGGGGCTGACCGTGGCGCTCGACGCCGTGATGCCCTTCGCGCATTGGGTCACGCCGGAGATCGAAATCCGCCGCTTCGACACCCGCTTCCTGCTGGCGCGCGTGCCCGCCGATCAGGACGCTTCGCACGACGACGGCGAGATGACGGACCTCGAGTGGATGGCGCCGGCGGATGCCATCGCCCGGGCCGCCCGCCGCGCCATCAACCTGCCGCCGCCCACCTGGACCACGCTGAAGCGTCTCGACACCTTCGCGAGCATCGACGAGGCGTGGGCATGGGCGGCCACCACGCCCATCCCGCGCATCCAGCCAGGGTTTCACCGGAGCGGCGAGGCCACTATCTTCACGCTGCCTGGCGATCCGGCATTTCCGGGGCCCGCCGCCGGGGGCGATCCGTTCGAGGATCTGCGGTTCGAACTCGTGGACGGCGCCTGGCGGCCCGTGCGGTCCTGAGTCGGGGGGCGACGCTCTCGCGTACACTACCCCCACGATGAATCAGCCGCCGGACGCCGTTCCGCCGGTGCCACCTGACCCGCTTGCCGACGGTCGTCCGCCCCTCCCGGCCGATGAGACGCCCGCGGACGTGCCACCCGCACTGCCCCCGCCTCCCCCGCCGCTGCCGCCGCCCGTGGACCTCAGTCCCCGGCCGTTCCACTTCACCGGCAACGGCGGCGAGTACTTCCGCATCTGGATCGTGAACCTGCTGCTGAGCGTGGTGACGCTCGGCATCTACTCGGCGTGGGCCAAGGTGCGCCGCCTGCGCTACTTCTACGGGCACACCTCCCTCGACGGCGCCGCGTTCGGCTATCACGCCTCGCCGATCGCCATCCTCAAGGGACGGCTCATCGCCTACGCCGTGGTGGGTGTGCTGGCGCTGCTCTCGGAAGTGGCGCCGCTGCTCGCGAGTGTGCTCTACCTGCCGATTGCGGTGCTCGCGCCGATCATCGTCGTGCGGTCGTTCCGCTTCCGCGCCGCCAACTCGTCGTATCGCGGCATCCGCTTCGGCTTCGACGGCCTCGACAGCGACGCCTACAAGGTGTTCCTGTTCTGGCCGCTCAGCGTGCCGTTCTCGCTCGGCCTCACGTATCCGTACGTGACCAAGCGGCAGCGCGAGTTCTTCGTGGGCGACAGCCGCTACGGCCGCTCGCTCTTCGGCCTCGAGCTGCCCACGGGACGCGTCTACAAGATCTACATCCTCGCGGGCGTGGCGATGCTCGCGTGGTTCGCGCTCGTCGGCGCCACGTTCATGGGGGCGATTGCCCAGCTCGCCTCCGCCGAAGACGCCGACGTCGTGCCCGGGCTCAGCGTGTTCCTCGGCATCGGCCTGCTGTATCTGGGCGTGGGCGCGATCGTGGTGTTCGTGCGCACGTCGTTCGAGAACATGGTGTGGAATCACACGCTCATCGATCAGCACCGCTTCGAGAGCCGGCTGCGCGCCGGGCGCATGTTGTGGCTCTACGCGTCGAACATCGTGCTGCTCGTCGTGACGCTCGGCCTCTTCGTGCCGTGGGCGCGCGTGCGCATGGCGCAGTACCGCGCCGAGTCACTCACGCTGCTGCCGGGGGGACCGCTCGTCAGTGCCACCCTCGCAGGGGGCCTCGAGGCGGAAGCCACGGGCGCGGAACTCACCGACGCGATGGATCTCGACTTCGGACTATGACCGAGGCGGCCGGCACGTACCACGACGGACGGACCTCGGCGGCGCGCGCCGTGCGTGTGCGCGTGGCCGACGGCCTGCTGCACATCGACGGCGACGACATGTCGACGGCGTTTCCGCTCGCCGCCGTCTCGCTCGAACCGCGGCTCGGAGGTCTGGCGCGCCGCCTCGATCTGCCGAACGGCGCCAGCTGCCAGGTGCCGGCGGACTTCGAGCTGCCCACGCCGGCCGATGCGCCGGCGCGCATGGAGCGCTGGGTCAACGAGGCCGAGGTCCGCTGGATGCCGGCCGTGGTGGCGACGGTGCTCGTCGTGGCCGGGCTGTATGCCGGCATCGTCTACGGCGTGCCGGCCGCCGCCAACGTCGTGGCGCGCCGTATCAGTCCGTCGGTGGAACGCAGCATGGGCGATCAGGCGCTCTCCACCCTCGACCGCGTGGCGCTCGAACCCTCGAAGCTCAGCGCCGAGCGGCAGCGGCAGCTCACCGCGCGCTTCACGGCCCTGACGGCGCTCGCCGACCCAGGCGGCCAGTCCGTGCTGCTCTTCCGCGCGAGTCCCGCCGTGGGGCCGAACGCGTTCGCGCTGCCCGGCGGCACCATCGTGCTCATCGACGAACTCGTGGCCGAAGCGCAGCATGATGACGAGATCGTCTCGGTGCTGGCGCACGAGATCGGCCACGTGCACGAACGCCACACGCTGCGGCACGTGCTGCAGACCTCCGCGGCCGGCGTGCTCGTGGCGGCGGTGCTCGGTGACGTGGTCTCGGCCACGTCGTACGCCGTGGCGGCGGTGCCGACCTTCCTGCTGAACGCGCGCTACTCACGCGCCTTCGAGGTCGAGGCCGATGTCTTCGGATTCGCGCTGCTCGACAAGGCCGGCATCGACCGCGGGCACTTCGCGCGCTTCCTCACGCGGCTCGAGCAGAAACACGGCGGCAAGAGCGAGCTGCCCGGCTGGATCTCGACGCACCCCGGCGCTGAAGAACGCGCCCGCGCCGCCCTCGGCGATCGCTAATCGGGGACTGTCCCCAATCTGGCTCCCGCGCGACTAGTCGCAGAACCTGCCATGGGGACTGTCCCCATTCTGGGCAGAGCCAGACTAGTTGGTGTTGACGTAGCGGTAGAGCACGCGGATGAGGCGGTACGCCTCGGGCATCGCGTCGCGCTGGAACGCGAGCGTGTCGGGCGCCGGGCGCGCCATCTCCTGGAACGCGCTCATCACTTCGGGGATCGTGACGTCGCGGAACTGCATGCTGACGCGATACGGGCCCTTGCGCACCGGCGCCGGCTTCTTCGCCGCCGCCACCGCTTCCTTCGCGCCCGCTTCGATGAGGCGCCGCGCCTCGGCGAGCGGCAGCATCTCGACGGCGCGCGTGTTGATGGCGCGCTTGACCGTGACGCCCTTCACGCCCGGCACGAGAGCCTTTACTTCTTCCACCGCCGTGTCGTCGCCGGTCACGAGCGCCACCGCCACGCCGTACCACGCCGCCATCGCCGCGTTGATGCCGCCTTCGCCCACCGCCACGCCGTTCAGCTGCAGATCGCGCACGACGCCCGAGCCCGTGTGCGCGAAGAGCCCGCGCGCCGCGCCCGCCCGGGCGTGGTAGCCGATGAAGAGGATGCTGTCGAACGTCTCATCCAGCCCCTCCACCATGCCGTGGCGCTTGAAGCTGTGGCTGATGAGCCGCGCCCGCGGATCGAGGTCCTCGGGCAGCAGGTTGCGCTGACTGCCGTGCGAGTCGTTCACCACGACCTCGGTCGCGCCGCCGGCAAACGCGCCGCGGATGGCCGCATTCGCGTCTTCCGCCATCAGCTTGCGACCGCGTGCGTACTCGGCCTGCCCGGCCGACGTCTGGTCGTCACCGTTGACGCCGCTGATGCCTTCGAGGTCCACCGAGATGTAGACCTTCTTGCCGCTCTGCGCGAACGGACCGCTGGCGAAGGCGAGGGCGAGCAGCAGGACGAGCGTGGCACGAGCGCGCATGAACGGCCTCCGGACGAACGGACTACGAGGGGGACGCGCCGTCGGCGCGCTGCAGCACGGCGTCGACGAAGTCACTTTCCGGCAGGCCGCCGAGGATCTCCACCGTGTCGTTCACGATCGTCTTCGGCACGCCGGTGATGCGGTAGCGGCGCGAGAGATCCATGAATTCCTGCGCGTCGACGGCATCGGCCGTGATGTGCGGGTTGGCGTAGGCGAGCTTGTGAGCCAGGACGACCGCCCTGGGGCAGTGCGGTCAAGTCGGTGTCGAGAACACCTGGATGTGCATCGGCTTGTCGACCGCGGCGAGCGACGCCACCGTCTCGGGCTCGAGTTCCAGGTCGCCGGTGCCGGCGAGCAGCACGGCTTCGACGAGCGACACGAACTCGTAGCCGGTGTTGGCGCCGTAGAAGCGGATGCGCGTATCGGCGCCGTCGCCGAGCACGACGAGCGCGGGCGCCTTGTCCACGCCGTACTTCGCGCGGTCGTCGGTATCGAGCACGAAGTTCTTCTCGACCACCGCGATCTTCTCGTGCAGCGAGGCCACTTCGTCGGCCACCTGCTTCGCGATGAGTCCGCTCTCGCTCCCGCCGATGGTCTGCGTGAAGAGCAGCAGGTCGACCTTCCTGCTGATGGGCGCAAGATGCGCGGTGAGGGTCTGACGGTCTTGCGGCGAGAGAAGAGCCATGGAGGCATCTTACTGCGGGTCCCGGGACTCGGGGCTCGGGACTCGCGACTCGCGGCCCAGGGCCTAGAAATTGAACAAGTCGTCGAAGGCCTTCTTCGCGCCCGAGGCGGATTCCGGCGCGCCGCTCGTCGGCGAGGCCGGCGCGGGCGTTGAGCTGGTTTCGCGTTCCCAGCTCGCGCGCGCGGCAAAGAGGCTGCATTCGTTGGCGCCGTCCTTCGGCGAGACCCGCGCGGGGATGGTCTCGCTGCATTCGAAGCGGGCGCTCGGGTCGAAGTGCACGCACTGGATGCAGGCGTGCAGCGCCGTCTGGCACTTCTCGCACTTGCTGAGCGAGAGCACTTCGGCATCGAAGGGCGTGCCGCAGCGGGCGCACTTGGCCACCGCGCGGTAGCCCATCATGCGCGGGTTCTTCGCGCCCTCCGACGACATCCGCCGCGTGCCGGCGGGGGCGCCGGGTTCGCGTTCGGGACGCCGGTCGCCGCCCCCGGGGCCGCCCTCGCGCGGGCGCCTGTCGCGGTCGTCGTCCTGATAGCCGTGCTGCCGGTACTTGCGTTCGGACATGTGCCTGCCTTCAGCGCGCCGCCTGCGGCGCGCGGGTTCATCGAGTCGACACAGGGAGGGGGCGTGGCGCGAGCGCCATGAGCTGCTCGGCGAGTTCGCGCAGACGGGGGACGTTGTCGAGATTGGCGAAGACGACGGCGGCCGTGCGTGTCTTCGGTTCGCGCAGCAGATGCGTCGTGCCGCCCATCGCGCCGCCGCTGTGCGCCACGAACTGCCGCGTGCCCTGCTGGTTCACCATCCAGCCGAGCCCGTAGCCGGTCTGGTTGCCGTTCGTGAGACGCGCCGACGTGTACATCTGCTCGAGCGTGTCGGCGCGCAGCAGCTTGCCCTGATTGAGCGCGATGTCGAAACGCGCGATGTCGCTCGCCGTGGAGATGAGGCCGCCGCCGGCCCACTTCACGCTCAGATCGACGTAGGGCGCGTTCAGCCACGAGAGTGGCGTCGTGCCGCGCACGTACTGGCGCACGCGATGCCGCACGATCTCCTGCGGCCGTTCGAGGAAGGTCGTCGTCATCCCCGCCGGCCCGAAGATCGCCGAGCGCAGGTACTCGTCGAACGAGCGGCCCGTGACCTGCTCGATGACCCCCTGCAGCAGGTTGTAGCCGTAGGTCGAATAGAGGTAGCGCTCGCCGGGCGCGGCTTCGAGGGGGTCGTTGCGGAAGACGGCGATGGCGCGGTCGAAGGAGGGGAAGGATTCGGCGAGGGAGAACTCGTTGCCGCGGTAGTGGCGGATGCCCGAGGTGTGCGTGAGCAGGTGCCGGATGCGTATCTCGCCCTGCGGTTTGCGCGGGTACGCGGGCACGTACTTCTGAATCGGATCCTCGAGCGAGACGAGGCCGCGTTCGACCAGCTGCATCACCGCCACGGCGGTGATCGGCTTGGAAATCGAGGCGATGCGGAACACCGATTCGGGCCGCACCATCACGCCCTGCTCGATGTCGGCCGTGCCGAACCCCTGCGCCCACACGACCTGATCCCCCTGCACGACGGCCGCCGAGAGCCCGGGCACGTTCACGCCGGCGCGCCAGTCGTCGGCGAGACGCGACAGCACCGCCGGCTCGCGGTCGGACACGGCACGCGTCACCGCGGCAGGCTGCGCCGACACGACGGCCGACAGCGCGAAGCCAGCAAGGGACAGCGAAGCGAAGGGGCGAAGGAACCTGAGGTGCATGCGCCGGGGTGGGATACCGCCCCGTGGCCATTCCGGCGCCGGCCCGCGGCCGACGCCTCACGGCGAGTTATGCGCCGCCCGCCACTGGCCTGTCAAGGAGATTTGGGGGATAGGATGCGCACATGCGCGCTCCCGTCCTTGCCCTCGCCTTCGTCCTCGCGTTCTCCGCCCCAGCCGTGGCGCAGGAGAAACGGCCCCTCGGCGTCGTGGACATGATCCAGCTGCCGTCGATCCAGGATCCGCAGCTCTCGCCCGATGGCTCGCAGATCGTCTTCGTGCTCGACGGGCCCGACTGGAAGGCGAATCGCCGCGTCGGCCACCTGCATCGTATCGGCGCCGACGGCACCGGCCAGGTGCAGCTCACCTTCGGCGAGCGTGGCGAGTCGAGTCCGCGCTGGTCGCCCGATGGCCGCCGCCTTGCGTTCCTGGCGCGGCGCGGCGATGACACCACCACGCAGATCTACGTGCTCGACGCCGACGGCGGCGAAGCGCGGCGCATCACGACGCACCCCACCGCGCCCGGCGATCTCACCTGGGCGCCCGACAGCCGGCTGATCTTCTTCACGGCGGCGAACGCGCCGAGCGCGGCGAAGAAGGAGAAGCAGCGCCTGCAGGACGACGTGTATGCGTTCGAGGAGACGAACTTCGAACACGAACACCTGTGGGTCACGAATCTCGAGGGATCGACGACGCAGATCACGTTCGGCGACTACTCCGTGACCGACTACACGCTGTCACCCTCCGGCAGCACCGTGGCCATGACGCGGGCGCCGTCGCCGCTGCTCGAACACATGCGGTTCTCCGAAGTGTGGGTGATGGACGCCAATGGCGGCAATGCGCGGCGAATCACGACGAACGAGGTCGTGGAGAGTGAGCCGCTCGTCTCGCCCGACGGCACCGAGGTGCTCTTCACGGCCGACGCGAACGAACGTTTCGAGCCGTATTTCAACGACAAACTCTTCGTGGCGCCGCGGGCCGGCGGCGCCGCGCGCGTGCTGCTGCCCGAGGCGCCCTTTCAGGTGACGAACGCGCAGTGGACGGCCGATGGCCGCGCGATTGTGTTCGTGGCCAACCACGGCGTGCGTGTGGAACTGATGCAGGTGGAGGTGGCGAGCGGCCGCGTCACCGCGCTCACGACCGGCGACCACACCGTGGGCAACTGGCGTTTCCACGCGCGCACCGGCACGCACGTCTTCACCCTCAACACGCCGGCCAGGCCCGGCGAGATCCACGTGATCGCGCCGGGCACGTCGCTGCGCCGCGTCACGCGCGTCTTCGACCATGTCGACACGACGTTCGCCGTTGCCCGTCAGGAGCGCCTGACGTGGAAAGGGCAGGACGGCCAGGCCGTGGAAGGCCTGCTGTACTACCCGGTGAACTACCGGGCCGGGCAGCGGTGTCCGCTCCTCGTCTTCACGCATGGCGGGCCGGCCGCCTCCGACACCTTCGGTTTCTCGCCCGAGGCGCAGGTCTACGCCGGCAAGGGCTACGCGGTGCTGCGGCCCAACTACCGGGGCAGCACGGGCTACGGCGACACCTTCCTGCGCGAGATGCGCAACGGCTACTTCAAGCAGGCGCATCTCGACGTGCTGGCCGGAGCCGACGCCGTCATCGCCATGGGGGTGGCCGACCCCGACCGGCTCCTCAAGAAGGGATGGAGTGCCGGTGGGCATATGACCAACAAGCTCGTCACCTTCACCACCCGCTTCAAGGCCGCGTCGAGCGGCGCCGGCGCCGCCAACTGGATCTCGATGTACGCCCAGAGCGACCACCGGGCGTTCCGCACCCCGTGGTTCGGCGGCACTCCGTGGCAGGCCAATGCCCCCATCGACCTGTACTGGGAGCATTCCCCCCTGCGGCACGTGGCCAACGTGCGCACGCCCACGCTGTTCCTGGTGGGCCAGGAAGACCCCCGGGTGCCCTTGCCGCAGTCGGTCGAGATGTTCCGGGCGCTCAAATACAACGGCGTGCCCACGCGCCTCTGGGTCGCCCCCCGCGAGGGCCACGGCTGGTCGGAGCTGCGCCACGTGCTATTTCGTGTGCAAATCGAGCTCGAGTGGTTCCAGAAGTGGCTATCGTCTGGCGATTACGTCTGGGAGGTGGCACCGGGTGACCCGCCAGCTCAGCCGAAACCAGCGATTCCGTAATGTTCTACTGATCAACCAAATGTTTCAGAATCCGCAAGGAATGGCGACCATTCCGCGCCTTGTCTAACCCGGTCGATTCTGGTAAAACTCCTTGCGAAAGTTTTCACAAACAGCGCGCACCCACCTCGAACACCCGCACCCGAGCGCCGCGGAGTGTTGGGATGGGTGTGATTGCGTGTAGAGTTTGCCCGCGCCCCGCGGGGAAGTAGCAGTCCGGCGACTGCTGAAACGACGGCTCATGTCGCAGATTTTTTCGAAGAGCGCAAACGCCTGGTCGAAGGCCAGCATCTTCGCGGTGCTGGGACTTCTGGCGACGATCGGTGGCGCCGTTGGCGTGCTCCAGCGGTCCGACTTCGTCACTTCGGCCAATCAGTTCAAGGACCAGCCGGTGCAGTTCAGTCACCAGCACCACGTAGGCGGGATCGGCATCGACTGCCGCTACTGCCACACGTCGGTGGAGGTGTCCTCGACGGCCGGCATCCCGCCGACCAAGACCTGCATCAACTGCCACTCGCAGATCTGGTCGACGAGCCCCTACCTCGAACCGGTGCGTTCGAGCTTCCGCGACGACAAGCCGCTCAAGTGGCTGCGCGTGCACGACACGCCCGACTTCGTCTACTTCAACCACAGCATCCACGTGAAGAAGGGCATGGGCTGCGAGACGTGCCACGGGCGCGTCGACAAGATGCCGCTCATGAAGCAGCAGAGTTCGCTCCAGATGGAGTGGTGCCTCAACTGCCACCGCAACCCCGAGCAGTTCGTGCGGCCGCGGTCGGAAGTCTTCACGATGGGCTACGTGCCCGCCGTGGACCAGCGCGAGCTCGGCCCGCAGCTGGTCGCCGAATACAAGATTCAGAGCCTGACCAACTGCTCGGTGTGCCACCGCTGAGCCGTTCGCTACGACGCGACTGACCGGGACGACGAACGCCGAAGTCTCGCCGAAGCGCGCGGGTAACGCCGCGCGAAGGCGGACGGTGACAAGAACGATGAGTGCAGAGCAGCTAGACCTCAACGCCATTCGCGCCAAGCTCGCGGGCACCAGCGGCCCGCAGTACTGGCGCAGCCTTGAAGCCGTGGCGGAAACGCCCGAGTTCAAGGAATTCCTCCACCGCGAGTTCCCGGCCAACGCGTCGGAATGGAACGATCCGGTGGGCCGCCGCGGCTTCCTGAAGCTGATGAGCGCGTCGCTCGCACTGGCCGGCGTCACCGCCTGCACCGTGCAGCCCGACGAGCTCATCGTGCCGTACGTGCGCCAGCCCGAAGAGATCGTGCCCGGCAAGCCGCTGTTCTTCGCGACGGCGGCCTCGCTTGGCGGCGTGGCCACGGGGCTGCTCGTCGAGAGCCACGAAGGCCGGCCGACGAAGATCGAGGGCAATCCCGATCATCCGGCGAGCCAGGGCGGCACCGACCTCTTCGCGCAGGCGTCGATCCTCTCGCTCTACGACCCGGACCGCTCGCGCGCCACCACCGAACTCGGCCAGGTGCGTCCCTGGAGCGGCTTCGTCGGCGCCATCCGCGGCGCCCTCTCGGCCCAGGCGGCCACCGGCGGCGCCGGACTGCGGATCCTCACGGAGACCGTGAACTCGCCGTCGCTCGCCGCGCAGATCCAGCAGGTGCTCGCCGCGCATCCGCAGGCCAAGTGGATTCAGTGGGAACCGACCACGCGCGACAACGTCCGCGCCGGCGCCCGCGCCGCGTTCGGCGAATACGTCGAGCCCGTCTACGACTTCACGAAGGCGGACGTGGTCCTCTCGCTCGACGGCGACTTCCTCGCCGCCGAGAACGCCTTCGGCGTGAAGTACGCGCGCGCCTTCGCCTCGCGCCGCCGTCTCGATACCGCGCCCGAGCGCATGAGCCGTCTCTACGTCGCCGAAGCGACGCCGACGGTCACCGGTGGCCGCGCCGACCATCGCATCCCGATGAAGGCCAGCCAGGTGGAAGCCTTCGCGCGCGCCATCGCCGCCAAGCTCGGTGTGGCGGGTGTGACGGGCGGTGCGCCGGCCGGCACCGAGGCCTTCGTCAACGCGATTGCCGCCGACCTCGCCGCCCACCGCGGCACCTCGCTCGTCGTGGCCGGTGAAGCGCAGCCCCCCGCGGTGCACGCGCTCGCCCACGCGATGAACGACCTGCTCGGCAACGCCGGCCAGACCGTGTCGTACCTGGCCACGCCGGAAGTCGTGCCCTCGGAACAGCATGCCGCGATGCGGCAGCTCGTGGTCGACATGGACGCCGGCCGCGTGCAGGCGCTGCTCATCATCGGCGAAGCGAACCCCGTGTTCACCGCGCCGGCCGACTGGAAGTTCGCCGAGGCCCTGCAGAAGGTCGCCTGGCGCGCGCACTCGGGCCTCTTCCACGACGAGACCGCCGAACTCTGCCAGTGGCACGTGCCGTCGACGCACTACCTCGAGATGTGGAGCGACGCGCGTTCGATCGACGGCACCGTGTCGATCGTGCAGCCGCTCATCCAGCCGATGTACGGCGGCAAGTCGCCGCACGAAGTGGTGGCGACGCTCGGCGAACGTTCGGAGCGCAGCGGCTACGACATCGTGCGTGAGTACTGGATGACCGCCGGTGCCACACCCGCGCCCGCGGCCGCACCGGTTGACGCCGCCGCTCCCGCGGCCACGCCGGCGGCGC
>JALHON010000046.1 GCA_022842985.1 Acidobacteriota bacterium
CTGATTGCCGGCCGCCGTCTCGCTTGCGGCCTGCAGCAGCGCCACCGCGGCGGCGGCGATGTCGGTGATGTCGAAGTCGGCGCCGAGCGTCTGCACGAGCGCACGCGTTTCGTCGAGGTCGCCGGCGGCGATGCGCGTCGTGATGGCGCCGCGCGTGGCTTCGAGGCGGCGCGCCTTGAGCGCCGAGAGCGTCGGCAGCGTCGCGATCTCGATCTTCTGCTTGGTGACGTTCTCGATGAAGCGCAGCGTGCGCTGCTCGCGCGGATCGATGAGCGTGATGGCCACGCCTTCACGGCCGATGCGGCCCGTGCGGCCGATGCGGTGCACGTAGACCTCGGGCGCCGTCGGGATGTCGTAGTTGATGACGTGCGACACGTGGTCGATGTCGAGGCCGCGCGCCGCCACGTCGGTGGCCACGAGCACGTCGGCCTTCTCCGAGCGGAAGAGCGACATCACGCGGTCGCGCTGCCGCTGGTCGAGGCCGCCGTGCAGCGCCTGCGCGCCGTAGCCGTGCGACTTGAGCGTGTCGGTGAGCTCGTCCACTTCGAGGCGCGTGCGGCAGAAGACGATGGCCGACGCGGGATCCTCGAACTCGAGGATGCGGCCGAGTGCGAAGCCCTTCTGGCCGCGCGACACGATGTAGGCCTGCTGCCGGATCTGCGGCATCTTGCCCGGCGCGCGCTTCTCGGCCTTGACCGTGATGCGTTCGGGCTTGCGCAGGTGGCGTTCGGCGATGGAGGCGATGCGCGGCGCCATCGTGGCGGCAAAGAGCGCCGTCTGTCGCGTGGACGGCGTGGTCGTGAGAATCGCCTCGAGGTCGTCGGCGAAGCCCATGTCGAGCATCTCGTCGGCTTCGTCGAGCACGAGGATCTCGAGCGCCGAGAGATCCAGCGTCGTGCGGCGCAGGTGGTCGAGGGCGCGGCCGGGTGTGGCCACGACGATCTCGACACCGCGGCGCAGGGCGCGGATCTGCTGATCCATCGGCGCGCCGCCGTAGAGCGGCACCACGGTCAGGTTCGTCTTCTTGGCGTACTTGTGGATCGCTTCGGCGACCTGCATCGCCAGCTCGCGCGTGGGCACGAGCACGAGGGCGCGCGGCACCCCCTTCTTCGCGGCCGGCGTCTCGAGCAGCCGGTGCAGCATGGGCAGCGAGAACGCGGCGGTCTTGCCGGTGCCGGTGCCGGCCTGACCGATGATGTCCTGGCCGGTCAGGAGCACCGGAATGGCGGCGCGCTGGATGGGGGTGGCTTCTTCGTAGCCGAGGGCCGTGACGGCCTTGACGATGGCGTCGTCGAGGCCGAGGGCGGCGAATCCGGGCTGCTGTGATGGGGCGTCAGTCGTGGTGGTCAACAGACCATTGTAGCGCGCCGGGGGCAGGGTGGGCTCGTTTAGAGCGTCCGGGGCGGTTCGCCGTCGTAGACGACCGGCACCTTGATCCGCATCGGCTTCTCGCGGCTATGTTCCTCCGCCACCTCCGCCGCAATGCCGGCCACCCGGCCCACGATGAACACCAGCCGGCCCGCTGGCGGTGGGTACCCCATGTCGTGCAGCAGCGCCGCCAGGGCGCCATCGATGTTCGTCGTGAGCGGGCGTCCGAGGGTCGACAGCGTATGCTCGACGGCCTCGGCGAACCGCACGCCATCGGCGGCAATGCCCAGGCGACGTGCCAGTGCGAACAGCATGGGTGTCCGCGGGTCGTGGGTGTGCACACGGTGTCCGAACCCGGGCAGCCGGCGGCCTGCGGCGCGTTCACGGGCAACGATTCGTTCGGTCGCCTGCTCGATGGTGATGCCCTCCGCGGCCACCATCGCCGCGCCCTCGAGCATGAGCTCCATGCAGTTGGATCCGGCACCGCCGTGTTCGTCACCAATGGTCAGGACACCAGCTGCCACAGCGGCCGACAGTGACGCCCGGTTGCCGGAGGCCGCCAGGCGGGCGGCGGCGCACGAGGGGGCGCCCGATCCGGGTGCGGCCATGCCGATGAGCACCGCATCGAGCACGGTCCGTTCCGCGGGTGTCGCCAGGGCGCCCTTGAACAGGAGGGCGATGAGGTCGGTGAACGTCCGCCCGGCCATCAGGTCGAGGACGTCGTAGCCCCGCACCCGCATTTCGCCATCGGTCATCCTGGTGATGGCCGTTCGCCACGTCTCGGTCATGAGTGCCTCACAGTGCCCGGCAGCGTAACGCCGCGCGGCCGTTCAGTGCCACCGATACGGTGGCGGTACGGTTACACCCTCGTATTGGCCGGATGAAGGCCCTACCCTGCTGCATCACTTCGATGAGGCGCAGGCATGGCCCGACCGCTCACTCCTGAAGAATCCGAGATCGCCCGCTCCACCGTGGCGCGCGCCCGTGCGGCCATGGCGGCGATTGCGGACTACGACCAGCCCACCGTGGATCGCCTCTGCCAGGCGATGGCGTGGGCCACGGCGAACATGGAGACGTCCGTGCGGCTCGCCAACATGAGCGTGGACGAAAGCGGCATGGGCGGCCGCGAGCCCAGCCGCCGCGGCAAAGTGCTCGGCATTCTGCGCGATGCGCTGCGCCAGAAGAGCATGGGCGTCATCGAGGAGATCCCCGAGAAGGGCATCGTCAAATACGCGAAGCCGGCCGGGGTCATCGTGTCGCTCATCCCGGTCACGAGCCCCTACATCACCCCCATCGGCATCGCCATCTACGCGGTCAAGTGCAAGAACGCCGTCATCTTCTCGCCGCATCCGTCGAGCCGCAGGACCACCAACGAGACCGTGCGGCTGCTGCGCGCGGCGCTCGTCGCGCAGGGCGCGCCGGCCGACATCCTGCAGTGCATCGAGACGCCGAGCATCCCGCTGGCGAACGAACTCATGGCCACCGGCGATCTCACGATCGCCACGGGCGGACCGGCGATGGTGAAGGCGGCCTACAGCTCCGGCAAGCCGGCCTACGGCGTGGGCGCCGGCAATGCGTCCATGGTCATCGATGACACCGCGGACATCGAGGAGGCGGCGCGCAACACCCGGATCAGCAAGACCAACGACTACGGCTCGGGCTGTTCGGCCGACGGCAACCTCATCGTCGATGACGGCATCTACGACCGTTTCCTGGCGGCGCTGCAGGCCGAAGGCGGCTACCTCGTGGAAGGCGCCGAGAAGGCGATGCTGCAGGCGGCCTACTGGGACGCGGAGGGCCGCCGCACCGCCGACACGATCGCGCGGCCGGCCGAGGTCATCGCGGCCAAGGCCGGCATCACGCTCCCGGCCGGCAAGACGTTCTTCATCGTGCCCGAGACGCACATCGGCCGCGCGCATCCGTTCTCCACCGAGAAGCTCGGCGTCGTGCTGTCGATCTTCCGTTACCGCGGCTGGGACCACGCGCTCGACCTCGTGCGCCAGATCTTCGAGACCGGCGGCAAGGGCCACTCCTGCGGCATCTATTCGTTCAACGACGAGCACATCCACCAACTCGCCCTCGTCGCGCCGGTCAGCCGGATCATGGTGCGCCAGGTGCAGTCGCGCTCGAATGCCGGCAACTTCACGAACGGCATGCCGCAGACGTCCAGCATGGGCTGCGGCATCTGGGGCGGCAACATCACGAACGAGAACGTGTCGCTCAAGCACTACATGAACGTCACGTGGGTGAGCCGGCCCATTGCCGAGGACAAGCCGTCCGAGGCGGAACTCTTCGGCGAGTTCTACAACACGCCGGTTCCGGCGTAGTGCCGAACGGACCCCGACCATGACTCCATCCAGTCCCGCGCCCGCGCCCACACCCGCCGCGACCACCACGCGGATCTCGTCGTATCTGCTCACCGAATATCTCGAACGCCTTGGCGTCGAGGTGATCTTCGGGTTGTGCGGACATACGGTGATCGGCTTCCTCGACGCACTGTCGAAGAGCAAGATCCGCTTCGTCTCGACGCGGCACGAGCAGGTGGCCGCGCACGCCGCCGACGGCTACGCGCGCGCCTCGGGCAAGCCGGGCGTGGTGCTCTCGCATCTCGGACCCGGTCTCACGAACGCCGCCACCGGCGTCGCCAACGCGGCCCTCGACTCGATTCCGATGGTCGTGATTGCCGGCGACGTGCCGTCGTACTTCTACGGCCGGCATCCGCACCAGGAGTTCAACCTGCATCAGGACGCCGACCAGTCGCAGATCTATCGCCCGTTCTGCAAGCGCGTCTACCGCGTGGACCGTGTCGAGGATCTGCCGCGCGTCATGGAGCGGGCGTTCCACCTGTGCCAGACGGGGCGCCCCGGGCCGGTGCTGGTGGACGTGCCGATGGACTTCTTCTCGGCCGACCTCGCGGTGGATGCCTTTGCGAAGACCCCGCCGCCCATCGTGAAGACCGGGCTCGACCCGGCCACCGCGGCCCGCATCGTGGACCAGCTCGCGAATGCCAGCCGTCCCGTGCTCTACGCCGGCGGCGGCGTGCTCTCGGCGCGCGCCACGGCTGAACTCACCGCGCTGGCCGAGGCGCTCGAGCTGCCCGTCGCCCACACGCTCATGGGCAAGGGCTGCCTCCACCACGACCATCCGCTGCTGCTCGGCCAGACGGGATTCTGGGGTACGCCGATTTCCAACGACAAGTGCCGCACGGCCGACGTGATTCTCGCCATCGGGACGCGCCTCGCCGAAGCGAACTCGAGCTCGTGGGACACGCGCTTCACGTTCGAGATGCCGCCGACGCGGCTCATGCACATCGACGCCGACCCGGCCGAGATCGGCCGCAACTACCCGACCGAACTGGGTGTCGTGGCCGATGCGAAGCTCGCGCTCGAGGCCCTGGTCGAGGCCGCGAGAGGCCGCACGCACCGGCCGCGGCCCGGCCTGCGCGACGAGATCGCGCGCGGCCGCGCCGAGTTCACCGCCAACTGGGCGGGGCAGTGGGCCTCGAACCAGTTCCCGCTGCGGCCCGAGCGCATCCTCGCCGACCTGCGCAAGGTGGCGCCCGACGACGCCTTCATCGTCACCGACGTGGGGTGGAACAAGAACGGCGTCGGCCAGCAGTTCCCGATTACCGTGCCCGGCACCTTCATCACGCCGAGCGGGCTGGCCACGATGGGCTTCGGCGCCGCCGCGGCCCTCGGCGTGAAGTACGCGCAGCCGCATCGCGCCTCCATCGCCCTCATCGGCGACGGCGGCTTCTGTGCCGCCAATCCCACCGTGGTCGCGACCGCGATGGAAGCCGGCCTGCCGGTCATCTGGGTGGTGATGGACAACTCGGCCTTCGGCACCATCGCCGGCCTCGAGCAGATGCACTACGGCACCGACTTCGGCTGTGTCTTCACGTGCGACGGCAAGCCGTATCACGTCGACTACGCGGCGATGGCGCGCGCCTGCGGCGCCGACGGCGTGCGCATCGAGTCGGCGAACGACTTCGAACCGGCGCTGCGCCGTGCGCTGGCCTCGAACCGCCCCACGTTGATTCAGGTGCCGATGGAGAACGCACCCACACCGACACCGGGGCACTGGGACATCAACGACATCTACCGCCGCGGCGAGTGAGCGGCGACGCACGGATCCGGAACGCGTACGTGCCGGCTGCGCCGGCAAGAGGGGGGACGCTGTGAGAGTTCTGAGAGCACTCGTGATGGGCGTGCTGGCGCTGGCAATACCGGCGCTGGCCGGCGCACAGGCCGTGGGCGGCGCGCAGATTACCGGCTTCGTCCGTGATTCGAGCGGCGGTACGTTGCCTGGCGTGGACGTGACGGTCACACAGACCGACACCGGGATCTCCAGATCCACGGTCACCGGCGGTGATGGCGCGTTCGCCTTTCCGAATCTGCCGGTGGGCCCATATCAGCTCAAGGCCAACCTGCAGGGCTTCAGCACGTTCGTGCAGGACGGCATCGTCCTGCAGGTCAACTCGAACCCGGTCATCAACATCGGCCTGCAGATCGGCGCCATCAGCGAGCAGCTGACGGTGACGGCGAACGCCTCGATGGTCGAGACCCGTTCGACCGGCATCGGCCAGGTCATCGACAACAAGAACGTCGTGGAGCTGCCGCTCAACGGGCGGCAGGCCACCGAGCTCATCTTCCTGTCCGGACTTGCGACGTCGGCCCCGGCCGCCGATCTCAACACCAACAAGAACTATCCGACCGTGACCATCTCGGTGGCGGGCGGACAGGCCAATGGCATGACCTACATCATGGACGGGGGCACGCACAACGACCCGTTCAACAACCTGAACCTGCCCACACCGTTTCCGGACGCGCTGCAGGAGTTCAAGGTCGAAACCAGCGCGTTGCCGGCCCGCTATGGCCACCACGCCGCGTCGGCGGTGAACCTCGTGACGAAGTCCGGCACCAATGCCTATCGCGGCACGGTCTTCAACTTCCTGCGCAACTACCAGTTCAATGCCCGGAACGCGCTGGCCCCCGCCCGCGACAGTCTGAAGCGCAATCAGTTCGGCGGCACGCTGGGCGGCCCGATTCTGCGGAATAAGGCCTTCTTCTTCGGGGGATACCAGGGGCGCATCGAAAAGTCCAACCCGCCGACGGTCATTCGATGGGTGCCGACGGCGGAGATGCTCGCCGGCGACTTCACGACGTTCGCTTCGCCGCAGTGCAACGGCGGACGGCAGATCGCGCTGCGCGCGCCCTTCGTCGACAACCGGGTCGCGGCATCGCAACTCAATCCCGTGGCCCTCAACTTCGCGAAGTTCCTGCCGGCGGCAGCTGACCCGTGCGGGCGTGTCCAGTTCGGCATTCCCAACAACAACACCGAACACCAGGCCCTCGGCCGTATCGACTACACGCTGAACAGCGAGCACACGGTGTTCACCCGCTACATGTTCGCGCGCTACGAGAACCCGGCCACCTACGATGGCCAGAACGTGCTCACGCTGAGCCGTACCGGCCAGGAGAACATCGCCAACTCGCTCGTGACCGGTCATCGCTGGCTGCCCACCAACACCGCGGTGAACTCGTTCACCGTCACCTTCAACCGGACGCTCAACGACCGCCCGCTGCCTGAGTTCTTCACCGCCACGGAACTCGGCAGCCGCATCGCCAGTCCGTATCCCGGCTACGTCGGCGTCAACGTCACCGGCAACGGCTTCTCGGTGGGGGCGGGCGGCACCAATCCCGGCTACTTCAATTCGCTGGCCTTCCAGCTCGCCGATGACCTGGATCTGGTGCGCGGCAACCATCAGATCTCGGCCGGCGTGAACTGGATTCACACCAACATCAAGACCAACAACAACCGTCCGACGAACGGCCAGTTCTCCTTCAATGGCCAGACCACCGGCCTCTCGCTGGCCGACTTCATGATCGGCTCGGTGAGCGGCGGCTTCCTGCAGGGGAACCCGGTCTTCGACGATCAGGATCACGACTACATCGGTGTGTATCTGCAGGACGACTGGCGCGTGCACCCCAACCTGACGGTAAACGTCGGCGTGCGCTGGGAGCCCTACATCCCGCTGCGCAGCAGCCGGTCGTGGGTCAGCAATTTCGACAAGACCCGATTTGACCAGAACGTTCGGAGCACCGTGTATCCGCAGGCTCCGGCAGGTCTGTACTTCCCCGGGGACCCGGGCTACCCGGGACGCGCCTCCAACGAGGGCCGGCTGCTCAACTTCGCGCCGCGCGTCGGCACGGTGTGGACGCCATCCGGCGATGGGTCGTTCAGCGTGCGCGCGTCGTGGGGCATCTTCTACGATGCACCGCATCTCTTCTTCAATACGCGCTTCTCGAACAACCCGCCGTGGGGCGCCCAGATCACGATTCCCAATCCCGTCGGCGGGTTCTCCGACCCGTACCTCGGCTACGCCGGCGGCAATCCATTCCCGGCCCTGAACGACAACTGGCAGTCGGTGGCGTTCCCCACTGCGGGCGTGTATGTGAACGCGCCGATCGATCTGAAACCCACGCAGCTCCACCAGTGGAACCTGAGCGTGCAGAAGGGCGTGGGCAACTGGCTGTTCTCGGCCAGCTACCTCGGGAACCGATCGATCAACCTGTGGCGCGCGACCGAACTGAATCCCGCCGTTCCGCTGCCTGGCGCTACGGTGGCCAACACCAACCAGCGCCGCGTGCTCTTTCTGCAGGACCCGGTCCGGGGCGCCTTCTACGGCACGATCGGCCAGGTCGATGACACGGGCCGCGCCAACTACAACGGTGCCCTGCTGTCCGTGCAGCGCCGCCTCAGCAACAACTGGAGCGTGCTGTCCAACTGGACGATCTCGAAGTGCATGTCCGACCCGGCGACGACTGAAATCACTGGTCCGACCATCGTCGACCCGAACAATCCTGACCTCGACTACTCGTACTGTGCGTCAGACCGCCGTCATGTCGTCAACCTGTCGGCCGTCGCCCGTCTGCCTGAGTTCTCCAACGGTGTGCTGCGCGCCGTTCTCAGCGATTGGCAGATTTCGCCGATCGTGCGGTGGCAGAGTGGCAATCGCTCGACCGTGACCACCGGCGTGGACAACGCGCTGACCGGCATGGGCGGCCAGCGCGCCGTGCAGGTGCTCGACAACCCGTATGGCGACAAGACCGCTGGCAACTACCTGAACCGGGCGGCGTTCACGGCGCCGGCCAACGGCACCTACAGCGACCTCAAGCCCTTCACGATCGTCAACCCCTCGATCTTCCAGAATGACATCGCCATCACGCGCTCGTTCCGGTTCGGTACCCGATCGCTGCAGGCGCGGTGGGAGATCTTCAACGTGGTCAACTACGTGAACCTGGGCGCGCCCATCACGGCGCTCAACAACGCCGCGTTCGGCCAGATCCAGACGGCCGGTGACCCGCGCATCATGCAGTTCGCGCTCAAGTTCGACTTCTAAGGGACAAGCGGACGGGCGCCGGCCAGGCGGCCGGCGTTCCGTCTGGAGTGGAGACCACGATGCAGACGCGACGGCCGATGCTGTTGGTGCTGGCGACGATGCTGGCCGGACTCTGGAGCGCGGCGCCCGAGGGCCCGGGCGGGACGGCGGTGGAAGCGCGTCAGCAGGCGCCACGTCCGCCGGGCGGCCCTGGCGGACCCGGTGGTCCGCGCGGCCCGCAGCGTCCGCGCACGCGCAAGGTCGTGCTCGCCTGGGCCGACACCAGAAACGGCATCGCGCAGCACGACTCGACCTCGCATGCGCTCGCCGTCATCGAACGCCTCGGCTACGAGTCGGGGGCCTACGACACCTTCATCCGCACCGACTCGAACATCGCCGCCATGGACCCGAAGCGGACGACCGGTGAACCGGCGAGCGGCGGCCCGAACCTGCGGATGGCCGATGCCATCTTCTTCCTCGGGCACCGGGACGTGCCGGTGGACGACCAGCAGAAGGCCGACATCCTCAAGTTCGTGCGCGACGACGGCAAGGGCTTCGTGGCCGCGCACACGGCGCTCACCGCCTGGGAGTCGTGGCCCGAGTACGGCGAACTCATCGGCGGCCGCTACGACGGCCATCCGTGGAACACCACGGCGGCCACCGTGGTCAACGAGGCGCCGGACTTTCCCGCCACACGGCACTTTCCGGCCTCGTTCGTCTTCACCGACGAGTTCTACCAGGCGAAGTTCTTCTCGCGCGACAAGGCGCGGGTGCTGCTGCGCGTGGACGCCGCGAAACTGCCGCCGAACGCCGAGGTGCACGTGAAGGATGGCGACATGCCGATCGTGTGGGCGAAGACCTACGGCAAGGGCCGTGTCATGTATTCCACCTTCGCGCACGACGCGAAGACGTGGGACGACCGCGACGTGCAGCAGATGTATCTCGAAGGGATCAAATGGGCGCTGGGCATGACCGAGGGCGACGTCACGCCGCGGCCGATGCCGGCGTCGAGGTAGCGCGATGCAGGCACGAAGAACAGCCGGGTGGTATCTGGCGGCCGGGGCCGCCACGCTGTTGAGCGTGAGCGTCCTCGGCCAGGAGTGGACGACCCACGGCGGCGATCTCGGCGAGAGCCGCTTCTCGCCGCTCACGCAGATCACGAAGGCGAACGTGGCCACGCTCGAAAAGGCGTGGGAGTTCGACGCCGGTGCCGCCAACCTGCAGCTCACGCCGCTCGTCGTCGGTGGGCAGATGTACATCACCGCCGGACAGAACATCTTCGCGGTGGAGCCGGAGACCGGCCGGCAGATCTGGCGCTTCGAGGCCCCGGGTGTCGTCAGCCGCCGCGGTGTGGCCTACTGGCCCGGCGACACGAAGACCCCGGCCCGGCTCTACAGCGGCGCCGGCGATCGTCTCATCGCGCTCGACGCGAAGACCGGCCGCCTCGTGCCCGAGTTCGGCACCCACGGCCTCGTCGAGCTGAGCCCCGGCATCAAGGGCGACATCGACGGCCGCACGAGCCTCGTGTCGCCGCCGATCGTCTATAAGGACCTGCTCATCACCGGCGGCAACAACGGCGAGCAGGCGCCGAGCCTCGGTCTCTACGGCGACATCCGCGCGTGGGACGCCCGCACGGGCGCCCTCAAGTGGACCTTTCACACGGTCCCGCGAGCGGGTGAGCCCGGCGTCGAGACGTGGGAAGGCGAGAGCTGGAAGAACCGCTCGGGCACGAACATGTGGGCGTTCTTCACGGTGGACGCCGAGCGCGGCATCATCTACGCGCCGCTCGGCTCGCCCACGGCCGACTACTACGGCGGCGATCGCAAGGGCATGAACCTCTACGGCAACTCGATCGTGGCCATCGACGCCGCGACCGGGAAGCTCCGCTGGCACCACCAGCTCGTGCACCACGACCTGTGGGACTTCGACCTGCCGGCCGCCCCCACGCTCATCGACGTGCGCCGCGACGGCAAGACCATTCCCGCCGTGGCGGTGATGACGAAGGTGACGCTGCTCTTCATCTTCAACCGTGTCACCGGCGAGCCGCTCTACGGCATGGAAGAGCGCAAGGTACCGAAGAGCACGGTGCCCGGCGAGCAGTCGTGGCCCACGCAGCCGTTCCCCCTGAAGCCGCCGCCGCTCGGCCGCATCGACTTCGATCCGGCGAAGGACTTCTACAGCCTGACGCCGGAACACGCTGCCTACTGCAAGGACCTGTGGGACAAGAACCAGATGTACACCGAGGGGCCCTACACGCCACCCTCGATGGAACGCACCATGGTCACGTTCCCGAGCACGCTCGGCGGCGGTAACTGGAACGGGCTGGCCTACGACAGGAGCCGCGGGCTCGTGTTCACCAACGTGATGAACATCGGGCAGGTGGCGCGCATGCAGTTCGGCAAGGACCGGCGCAGTGGCCAGGAAGGCTACCAGCGCACGAGTCCATGGGGCGGGCCGGTCGGCCGCTTCTGGAATCCCGAGAACAAGATTCCCTGCTCGGCGCCGCCGTTCGGCGAACTGGTGGCGGTGAACGTCAACACCGGCGACATCGCGTGGAAGGTGCCGTTCGGGCGTGTGGACGAGCTCTACGCCAAGGGGCACACGAGCACCGGCGCGCTCAACATCGGCGGCGCGATCGCCACGGCGAGTGGCCTGCTCTTCATCGGCGCCACGAACGACGCGCATTTCCGCGCCTTCGACTCCGAGTCGGGCAAGCTGCTGTGGGAGACGCGGCTCGACGCGAGCGCGCACTCGATTCCGTCCACATACATCGGCAAGGACGGCCGGCAGTACGTGGTCGTGCCGGCGGGCGGCGGCAGCTTCCTCGGCTCCCCGGCCGGATCGAAGGTGGTGGCGTTCGCGCTGCCGGAGGCACACTGATCCGGCGCGACGCGGTGCAGTGGGCGCTCAGGCTCTGACGCGGCCGGCCGGCGCCGTCAGGCGCAGCTTCGCGACGATCGCCGCGAATGCCTTCGACCGGCGGACGTCGTCGAAGCGCGGGTCCACGGCCAGCGCCAGCAGTTCGAAGCAGCGATCGTCGCAGGCGCGTGCCAGCCAGCGCACGCCTTCGTCCGTGTCGCCGAGCGCCAGGTAGACGAGCCCGAACTCGAACGGCGAGACGTAGCGGCTGGCGGCGAGCGCCTGCAGCGTGGCCAGGGCGTCGCGTGCCTGATCGGCGCGGTCGGAGAGCGCGTAGGTGCGGGCGAGCGCCGAGTGCGTGCGCGGCGATCGCGGCGCCAGGTCCGCGGCGCGGCGGAACGCCGCCACCGATTCGTCGAAGTCCTTGCGCTGCTCCTGCACCAGCCCGAGGGTGACGTACGCGGCCGCGAAATACGGGTTCAGCTCCACCGTGTGATCGCACTGATCGAGCGCGCTGTCGAGATCGCGCCGGTAGAGGTGGATCACGGCGAGGTCGCGCGAGATGATCGACGACACCGGGTCGAGTGCCTGCGCCGTCTGCATGTGCTCCAGCGCGGTGTCGAGCCGCCCCATCGGCACGAGGCACGACATCGCGTACCAGTGATGCGCCGTCGAGTAGCGCGCGTTCAGCCGGATCGCGTGCAGGAACTCGCGCTCGGCGCCGGGCCAGTCCCAGTCCTGCGTGGCGTGCACGTGGGCCAGCGACGTGTGCGCTTCGGCCGAGACTCCGTCGAGCATCACGGCCGACGCCGCGCTCGACGCCGCCCGCGCCCAGACATCGGCCGGACCGAGCACGCCGTAGTGGGCGAGCAGGCCGTAGGCATCGGCCAGGCCGCTATAGGCGAGCGAGTACTGCGTGTCCTCGACCACGGCGCGTTCGAAGAACTCGACGGCCTTCAGCAGGCCGTCTTCGGTGCGCTGGTTGAGGTGATAACGGCCCTGCAGGTAGAGATTCCGGGCGGCGAGGTTCTCGGAGCCGCGCGTGCTGCCGCCGCTCGTCTCGAGTACGCCGGGCTTCAGCCGCTCGACGAGCGCCGAGACGATACGTTCCTGGCCGTCGAGCGCGTCGGTGAGCGACACCTCATCGGCGCTCGACCACAGCACCTGCCCGCTCCAGCCGTCCATGAGATGCGTCGTCACGTGGGCGCGGCCCTGGGCCAGGCGCACGCTGCCTTCGACGACCAGGCCGCCCTCGTCGCGTGTGCCGGGGCTCTCGGCCCCATGGCGCGGCGCCAGCACGCGCAGGCGCGTCGTCTGCACGAGCGCGTGCACGAGGGCGTCGGTGAGCCCGCGACAGAACGCGCCGAGCGTCGCGCCGGCGCTGCAGTCTGCGTGGGCGCGCACGGAGATGGTATTGCGGCCCGCCATGGCTTCGCCGAGCGAGGCCCGCGCCGGGGCGGCACCCTCGCGTCGCCGGAAGGAGGGCGCGTAGCCGCCCTTGGGCAGCTCGATGACGACGCCGTCGGCATGCCCTTCCTCGCGGTAGTAGCGTTCGAGGCGGGCCCGCAGGCGGCGCGCCTGCACGCGTACGATCGGGTCGGTGCGCGGGTCGAACGACGCCTCGCGCCCGAAGACCTGCACGCCGATGACGTATTCCTTGAGGTCGGCGCCGCGTCCGGCGAGCACTTCGTCGGCGATGAAGCGGGCGAACCGCTTGAGCCGGTCCACCTGCTGGAAGGTCTTGCTGGCCAGCAGCCGCGCGAGGTGGTCCTGCACCTCCTCGTCGGGGACACGAACGTGCGCGGCGGGAGCCCCTCGGGCCTGCATGGCTGCCCATCTTACTCGCGTGGCCCGCGCCCGCGGCGCCGCCGGCCCCGGCCGCCGATGCCGGCCGGCGTGTAACCGTATCGCTACGGTACCCATACCGGAGCCGCATGCACCGGGTGCTAACATCCCCGACCCACGCATGCCCGATCGCCAACGCCGCACGCGGGAGCGATGGTTCCCCATCCTCGGTCTCGTCGCCGTCGCGACGATGATCAACTATCTCGACCGCACGGTGCTCGGTATCGCCGCGCCGTACCTCACGAAAGAACTCGGGCTCACGGCGGCCTCGCTCGGCATCGTGTTCTCGGCCTTCTCCTGGAGCTACGCGCTGCTGCAGATTCCCGGCGGCGTGTTCCTCGATCGGTTCGGCACGCGCCTCACCTACACCCTCTCGCTCACGCTGTGGTCGATCTTCACCGGTCTCATGGGGCTGGTGCAGGGGCTGCCCGGCCTCGTGCTCACGCGCATTGGCGTTGGCACCTTCGAGGCGCCGTGTTTTCCGGCGAACTCGCGCATCCTCGCGACCTGGTTCCCGCAGCAGGAACGTGCCCGCGCCAACTCGATCTACTCGGTGGGGCAGTATGCCGGCATCGCGTTCCTGAGCGTGCCGCTCTTCTGGATTACGCAGCAGTTCGGCTGGCGCAGCCTGTTCTTCCTCGCCGGCGGCCTCGGCGTGGTCCTCGGCGTCGTCTTCTGGTTCCGCTACCGCGAGCCGTCCGAGAGCCTCACCGTGAGCGACGAGGAACGCGCCCACATCGAAGCCGGCGGCGGCGGGGAATACAAGGGCGCGCGCGTCGCCTTCAGCTGGCGGCACATCGGCTGGCTCCTGAAGCACCGCCAGATCCTCGGGGCGTCGATCGGGCAGTTCGGCGGCAATTCCACCCAGGTGTTCTTCGTCACCTGGTTCCCGACCTATCTCGTGAACGTGCGCGGCATGGACTTCCTGAACGCCGGCATGATGACGATGCTGCCCTACATCGGCGCCTCGGCCGGCGTGCTCGTGGCCGGCCAGATCTCCGACCGGCTGCTGAAGCGCACCGGTTCGGCGAACCTCGCCCGCAAGCTGCCGATCGTGGGCGGCATGCTGCTCGCGTCGACCATCATCGCGGCCAACTTCGTCCCCGAGGGCTCGAACACCCTCGTCGTCGCCATCATGTCGCTCGCCTTCTTCGGCCAGGGCATGACGAACCTGGGCTGGACGGTCATCTCCGACGTGGCGCCGAAGGAGCTCATCGGGCTCACGGCCGGCATCTTCAACTTCAGCGCGAACCTCGCCGGCATCGTGACGCCCCTCGTCATCGGCTACGCCTACCAGGCGACCGGCTCCTTCTTCGGGCCGCTCGTCTACATCGGCATCGTCGCGCTTCTCGGCGCGTTCTCCTACAGCGTCATCCTCGGCGACATTCACCGGCTCGAACTGGAGCGCTGAGAATGCCGGCCGACCGCATGCGGCTGGCCGCGATCGACGCCTACATCGAGCGGCTCTTCGTCCCGGCGGACCCGGCGCTTGCGGCGAACCTGCGGCGGGCCGAGGCGGCCGGCCTGCCGGCCATTCAGGTGTCGCCGAGCGAGGGGAAGCTGCTGTGGCTGCTCACGCGGATGTGCGGGGCGCGCCGTGCTCTCGAAATCGGCACGCTCGGCGGGTACAGCACCACGTGGATCGCGCGCGGGCTCCTGCCGGGCGGCACGATCGTGACGCTCGAACGTTCCGAGGCGCATGCGGCCGTGGCGCGGGCGTCGCTCGCCTCGGTCGACGCGGACGTCGCCGTCGACGTGCGCGTGGGGCCGGCCGCGGCGCACCTCGCCGCGATGGCCGCCGGCGGTGAGCCGCCCTTCGACGTTGTCTTCATCGACGCCGATAAGCCCGGCTACGAGAGGTATCTCGCGCTCGTGATGCCGCTCGTGCGCGTGGGCTCGCTGATTCTGGCCGACAACGTGATTCGCGACGGCGCGGTGATGGACGAGCCGCCGCCCGACGACAACGCCCGCGGCGCCGCCGCCTTCAACCGTGCGCTCGCGGCGCATCCGCGGCTCGAGGCAGTGGTTGTGCCAATCGTGCGTCAGGGCATCGATGGTCTCGCGATTGCACTCGTGGTGCGCTGACTCGGACCCACGTTGGGGCAGGACACGTATCCGGGACTTCGCCACGAACGTCGAATGTGATGGTGACGCAGGTCAACGTGGCGAATGAGCGCTGCGGGAGCCGAGCCCGATCGAGCCATCCGGATTCGGCGTCGCCATGCCCACCCGCGGCGCACGTTGCGGCGTGCCGCACTGGTCGTCGTAGCCGTCGAGCGTGTAGATCGACCCGTTCTGCGTGACGGTCACCGTGAGCCGGTTGCAGAACGGTTGCAGCTGCCACGTGAACGAGCCCAGGGACTGGGCCGGGGTGGTCGAGGGCCAGGCGAACACGAGCGCGGCGGCGAGCACGAAGACAGGACGGAGCATGTGCGTCATGACCAGGTAGCGCAGAGTGCGCGGGCAGGGGGACACGCCCGCCCCGGGCTCGACGCCGGTTGCGGCGGAGACGTCAACCCGGTGCGACCCGCCCGATCGCTGGTACGATCGTGTTGTATCAGCCTCCAGGGAGTCTCATGGCATCCGGCTTCTTCGCTCTGCTCGACGACATCGCGTCCATCTCGAAAATCGCCGTCTCCTCGCTCGACGACGTCGCCGCGCAGGCCCTGAAGGCGGGCAAGAAGACCGCCGGTATCGTCATCGACGATGCCGCGGTGACGCCTCGCTACGTGGTCGGCTTCGCGGCAGAGCGTGAGCTGCCGACCATCGCAAAGATCGCTTGGGGGTCGCTCAAGAACAAGACGCTGTATCTGCTGCCCGGGGCACTGGCTCTCAGTTTCCTGGCGCCATGGGCCATCACGCCATTGCTGATGGCCGGCGGCGCGTTCCTGTGCTTCGAGGGCTACGAGAAGGTGCATGCGATGCTGCACCCGCCGCCCGCCGAGGCACCGGGGCCGGCGGCCGCGATCAGCGCGGCGGACGAGCAGGCCAAAGTCGCCAGCGCGATTCGCACCGACTTCATCCTCTCCGCCGAGATCATGGCGATCACCCTGGCCGCCGTCACGACGCCGACCTTCATCAACAAGGCGCTCGTGTTGGGCCTGGTGGGCGTGCTCGTGACCGTCGCGGTCTACGGTACGGTGGCGCTCATCGTGAAGGCGGACGATTTCGGGCTCTATCTCGCACAGCAGGGCGGAGTGAGTGTCGTGCGCGCGCTCGGCCGGGGGATCGTGTATGCGATGCCCGGCCTGCTGAAGGCGCTGGCCTTCGTCGGCATGCTCGCGATGCTGTGGGTGGGCGGCGGGATCTTCCTGCACGGACTCGAGGAGTACGGACTGGGCGCCGTCCCGCACGCGATCCACGCGTTCGCCTCGCGGGCCGGCGCGGCGTTCGGTGCGGCCGCCGGGGGCGTCACCTGGTTCGTCGATGCGACCGCGGCCGGCGTGCTGGGCCTCGCGATCGGGTTCGTGGTGGCGCGCGCGGCGGCTCGGTTCGTGAAGTAGGGGGAAGGAGTGCGCGCCCGTCCACGCAGTCGGGCGTGGTGTGCGCCGGCCTCAGACCCCGACCCCCCGCCTGTCGACCTCGAGCAGCGCCCGGACCTTGTCCGACCCGTCGACCTCGAGCACGAGCGGCGTCAGCCGACCGTCGTGGATGTCGTAGACAATCCCGTGCAGCAGGGGGCGGCGCCCGCGCTTCCAGCAGTTCTGCACGATCGGCGTGCGCGACAGGTTGTAGACCTGACGCAGCACGTTCAGCTCGACCACCCGGTTGAAGCGCGCCTGCTCGTCGTGCTCCGCTTCGAGCTCCGACTGATGGCGCAGCACCTGGTCGCGGATGCCGGCCAGCCAGTGGTCCACGAGGCCGTAGGACGCGTCGCCCATGGCCGCCTTCACGCCGCCGCACTGGTAGTGCCCGCACACGATGACGTGCTTGACGTCGAGCACCTCCACCGCGTACTGCAGCACGGACAGCAGGTTGAGATCCGCAGCCAGCGCCTGATTGGCGATGTTCCGGTGCACGAACATCTCACCGGGCGCGACGCCGGTCAGCGTCTCGATCGGGACCCGGCTGTCGGCGCAGCCGATGAACAGGAAGTGCGGCTCCTGCTTGCCCGCCCGGCGCGTGAAGAACTCGGGATCGCTCTTCGTGATCTCGGCCACGATGGCCTCGTTGTTTTCGAACAGGCGCTTCAGGTTTTCCATCGTCGGCGGTCCGTTGGCTGGCTGCTAGTGGCTGGGGCTCACGGCGGGCAGGTCGATGCCCACGGTGCGGAAGTCGATGCGCCTGAGCCGGGCCGTCTGCCGGAAGTCGCTCAGGAACTCCAGGACGTCGTGATCGATGTGCTGGCATGCCGTGCCGTCGACCTCGATGCGTGCGCCCGCCGGCAGTTCGTCGAGCAGACGCGCCAACGAGGCCTTGTGCAGGAACGACACCTGTTCCTGCAGCTTGAGCCGCGTGAGCACGCTGCCCTGCGGGCTCACCACGGTGAAGCACGGGTAGCGGAGCTGATCGAACAGGATGAAGACGAAGCCCACGGCCAGTCCGATCGTGATGCCGACCAGCAGGTCCGAGAGCAGGATTGCGGTGACCGTCACGAGGAACGGCAGCCACTGCGTCCGGCCCTGGGCCCAGGCGTGGCGCAGCAGGCGCGGGTGCGACAGCTTGAAGCCCGTGTAGATCAGGATGGCCGCGAGCGACGCCAGCGGAATCATGTTGAGCAGCATCGGGATGGTCAGCACCGCGATGAGCAGGAGCACGCCGTGGATGATGGCCGAGCGCTTGGTCTGCGCGCCGGCGTCGACGTTGGCGGCGCTGCGGACGATGACGCCGGTCACGGGCAGACCGCCGATGAGACCGGCCACGATGTTGCCGACGCCCTGCGCCGCCAGTTCGCGGTCGGTCGGGGCCTCGCGCTTGAACGGGTCCATGCGGTCGGTGGCCTCCAGGCTGAGCAGCGTCTCGAGACTGGCCACGATGCCGAGCGTCACGGCGATGCGCCAGGTCTCGGGCCGCGCGATGGCGCTCCAGTCGGGGAAGGCGAAGAGGGAGCCGATGTCGGCGAGCGAGCGGGGCGTCGGCAACGAGACCAGGTGCTCGGCCTCGAGTTGCAGCGCCGGGTGGAGCCACGGCAGCACCCACTGACCGACGACACCGGCGACGACGACGGCCAGCGGGCCGGGCAGCATCTTGTTCTTCTTCAGCGCCGTGTTGTCCCACAGCACCAGCATGGCCAGCGCCACGAGGCTGAGCACCACGGCGGCCGGCTCGATGCTCTGCAGGGCGTGCGCGATGGCGCTGAAGGTGTTCTCGCCGGTCGCCTGCACGAACGTCTCGTCGCCTTCGTAGTCGGCGTCGTAGCCGACCGCATGCGGGATCTGCTTGAGGATCAGAATCAGGCCGATCGCCGCCAGCATCCCGCGGATGACCGCCGACGGGAAGTAATAGCCGATGACGCCGGCGCGGAGCGCCGCGAGCGTCAGCTGCACGCCGCCGGCCAGCACCACCGCGACGAGGAAGGCCGGATAGGACCCGAGCGTGGCGATGGCCGACACGACAATCGCCGTGAGACCGGCGGCCGGGCCGCTCACCATGAGGTGCGAGCCGCTGAGCGAACCCACGACGATGCCGCCGACGATCCCCGAGATGACGCCGCCGAACAGCGGCGCCCCCGACGCGAGCGCGATGCCGAGGCAGAGCGGCACGGCCACGAGGAACACGACCACCGCGGCGGGCACGTCGGCACGCCACGGGCTCGCCGCCGGCAGGGCGGTGTCGTCGGCGGCGGAGGGGCCGGGCCTGGACGCGTCGGTCAGGCGGTGGATGACAGCTTCAGTCCATGTCATGCGGACCCCTATTATGGCCAGCTTCGCCGGCGGCGGAAGGCGAAGACGCGGGGAAAGCCGCCGTCGGGCCGCGTTCCGTCTTCCCGCCCCCGAATACTGACGATCCTCGTGGGCTGGGTCGGACGCGTGGGCCGGGCGAGCCCTCCGTCGTGCGCTAGCGGGTCGTCGGCGGTCCCGGCCGGCGCACCATCGTGTCGTACAGCCGTTCGAGCGCCGCCCGCGCGTCGCCGCGGCCGGTGTGCACCGGCGACATCTGCACGACGGTGCTGCGCGGCGAGACCAGCCAGCGGAAGCGTCCGCGGGCCGGAAGGTCGCCGAGCGGACCGGCGCCGGGGCCGCCCGCGCACACGGCGGGAATCGTCGCCAGCGCCGCATATACCGTGTCGAGATCGAGCGTCGGGTCGAGCACGAGCAGCCGTGACAGGTCGTCGTCGATGCGGGCCTCGAGATAGTCGGCATCCACCGCCGACACGATCACGCCGACGTTCATCTGCTCGCCGCGTTCGACGCGCGGCACGACGCGGATGATCGCGTAGTCGTAGAGGGCCTCACTGCGCACGCGATGCCTCCTCCACGAACGCGCGCGGCACCGCGAGGCGGTCGCGGAAGTAGCGGGCATAGGCCTCGCGCGTGGTGGCCGGATCGCCGTCGAGCCACGCGTCGGGCACCCACGCGAGAATCTCGTCGATGACACGGCCGGTGAGCGCCGCCGCGAGCGCCGCGTCTTCCGCCGGCACATGCTGCGTGCGATGCCGCAGCACGTGCGTGGCGATGCGCGTGAAGGGATCGCGGGCGCGCGCCCCGTCGTCCTGCCAGCCCGGCGCGTGGTGGAAGAACAGCGAGGCCCCGTGGTCGATGAGCCACGGACGCCGGTGCCACATGAGCATGTTGGTGTTGCGGGCCGTGCGATCGACGTTGGAGACGAAGGCGTCGAACCAGACGATGCGCGCCATGAGCGCGGCATCGAGCGTGTGCACGAGCGGATCGAAGGCCACCGACCCCGGCAGGAAGTCGAGCGCCAGGTTCAGCCCGGCGCTGTCGTGGATGAGCTGATGGATCTCCGGGTCTGGCTCGGTACGGGCCAGCTCCTGTTCGAGTTCCGCGAAGACGATCTCGGGCACCGGCAGGCCCAGGGCGCGGGCGATTTCCCCCGAGACCAGCTCCGCGATGAGCGCGCGCGGCCCCTGGCCGGCGCCGCGGAACTTCAGCACGTAGAGGCCGTCGTCGTCGGCTTCGACGATGGCCGGCAGCGATCCGCCCTCGCGCAGCGGCGTCACGTAGCGGGTGACCCGGATGGTGCGGGGACGGTTCACGGCGGGTCGAGCTCCGTGTCAGCGGCCGAGGTCGGCGAGGAACTCGCGGATGCGGCGGGCGTTCGTGCCGATGTCACTGCGGCCGATGCGCGAGACCGATCGCATGTCGACACGGCTCGTGCCATCGGGCATCGCGCTGACGCGCAGGGCGACATCGTCCTTGAAGCGGAACCAGAACGTGGTGTCGGTGGCCTCGATGCGGCGGCCGGCGGCGTCTTCGGCCACCACGTCCCAGCCGCGCGTGCGCACGAGCGCGAGCGTCTTCTGGTACGCCTCGGCCGGCGAGACCGGCAGGAAGATCGGCTGGATCTCGGGATACGCCGCGATCTGCTGATTGATGACCTCGGCCGGCAGGTCGAGGCCGTTCGGCGTCTTGAGCTCGCGGCGCAGGGCCGCCACCTCCACGAACTGCGGCGGCGTCACGGTATCGGTCGTGATGTCGTGGATCGGCGGCACGGCACCGGCCGCCTGCTGGAAGCGGAGCGGGAAATACAGGCTCACGAGACCGAAGACGAGGGCGATGGCCGCCGTGCGGCGGGCGGTGCCGCGGCCCCAGGCCAGCGCGACGAGCCCGAGGATGGTGGCGGCGATGCCACCGTAGGAGCCCCATGCGAAGAGCTGGCCCAGCGCGGTGCCGAGCGACAGCCAGCCGGAGCGATAACCGGGGCCCGTCACCGCGAGCAGCACGAGCGAGACGATCCCGACGAGGAGGGCGAGCCGGGCCAGCCCCTGGCCGCGCGTCTTGGGCATCGGGCGTTTATATCACCGGCGTGCCGTGCGTGGCCGTGAAACCTTGCGTCCGAGCCGCGCGACGATGTCGTATTCGGCCTTCGTGCACGGCTGCACAGAAAGCCGGCTGCCCTTCTGCGTGACCATCATCGCCTCGAGGCCCTTCGTGGCCTTGAGCGTCTCGAGCGGCACGACCGCCGGGAAGCGCTCGACGAAGGCGATGTCCACCATGAACCACACCGGTGAGGCCGGACGGGCCGCCGGATCGTAGTAGTCGTGTCCCTTGGTCCAGGCCGAGTGGTCGGGATACCCGGCGCGGCTCACGCGGGCCAGCCCGGTCACCCCCGACGGATCGGCGTTCGACGCGTAGAAGAGCACCGGGTCGCCGACGCGCATGTCGTCACGCATGAAGTTGCGCGCCTGGTAGTTGCGCACGCCCTCCCAACTCGTGACGCCGTCGCGCTCGAGATCGTCGATGGTGTAACTGCTCGGCTCACACTTCATCAGCCAGTAACGCTGTGCCACGGCTCTATTGTGCCGGAAGTCGCTGGTTGGCAGCGCCGCGGCCGCGTGACTACACTGGCGCGACCGAGATGGAGCGTCCCGCGCCACGAGGCGTCCTGTTCGGCGCCGCCCTGCTTCTGGCCATTCCCGTGGCGGCGTTGACGCACGACGCGTTCCGGCCGGTCGCGGTGCGGCTCGAGGCCGAAGGGCGTGGCCATCGCCAGTCCTTCGCGTTGCCGCACCGCGAACCCCTGTATCTCGAATACGAACTCATCGTGCGGCCCGCCGGTGACGACCGGCCCCGTGTCGTCGTCACGGTCAATGGAGTACAGGCGGCCATCCTGCAGACGTCGGCGGCGTTCGCGACCGAGCGCGGTCGCGTGTTGCTGCCGCTCGAGCCGCTGAAGGACGGCGACAACGAACTGCGCCTCGCCCTCGACCCCGCCGCGACGGCGGCGACGTTCGGTCTGCGGGCCCGCCTCCACAACTACTTCGGCATCGCGCCGGATTTCCCGCGCGCGGCGGTGGTCGCCGATGAGGCCGTGGCGCACGTGGTGTCGCAGCGCGCCCCGCTGGCGCGGGCTGGCCGGTTCGCGGTGATGTATCTGGTCTGCCTCGGCCTGATGGCGGGGCTCGTCCGTCTGCATCCACCGCGGCGCCGCGGCGGTGTCGCCCTGCTGGCCGCGCCGCTCGTGCTGCCGTGGGCG